>CAINDO010000667.1 GCA_903847385.1 uncultured Myxococcales bacterium | reverse complement strand
GCACGGAGGCACGACGGACTTGCACCCGCTACGGCGGGATGGCATCAACTGACGCGATCCGAACCCGCCAGAATTTCCGGATCAAATCCGCCAGAGTTTCCGGACTTCACACCCGCGACCTGGTCGCGATCGGCCGCCACATGCGCGAACTCCCCGCGCTGGCGGCGGCGTTCAGCGACGGGCGGTTGAGCGCGACCAAAGCCCGCGAAGTGGCGCGCGTGGCCACGCCGGACACGGACGCGGCCTGGACCGAGCGGGCGTGTGTCAGCACGAGCCGCGTGCTGGAGCGGCAGGTCGCGGCCGCGCGGCGGGGCGACACACCGCCGCCGGACCCCGCGGCGCTCCCGGCGAGCCCGCGCGTGACGCTGCGCTTCGACGTGTCCGTGGCGGACGCGGAGGTCATCCGCGCGACCCTCGCGCGGCTCCGTTTGCAGGGCGGCTTCGGCGCCGACTGCGACGACGGTGTGTTGCTGGCCGACCTCGCGCGCAACGCCCTGGTCGAACTGGAGCAGGTGCCGCCCACCGCCGAGCGCTTCCGTGTGTCGATCCACCACTGTCCGAGCTGCGAAACCACCCACATGGGCGATCCGCAGGCAACCAGCGCCCCGGAGCACACGGACCTCGCCTGCGCCGAGTGTGACGCCGAGGTGCTCGATCTGACCGTGCCCAAGCCGCGGCTGACCCACGCCATCCCGCCGGCGACGCGGCGCAAGGTCTTCGAGCAGTACGGTCACCGCTGCGCCGTGCCCCACTGCCGCAACCGGTTGTGGCTCGACCTGCATCACATCCGGCCGCGGAGCCAGGGGGGCGATCACCGGGCGGGGAACTTGGTCTGCCTGTGCAGCGCCCACCATCGTTTGATCCATGAGGGGGCGCTGGTGCTCGTCGTGGACGCGGACAGGCAGCGGTTGCGGTTCGTCCTCCCGACCGGCGAGGCGCTCGGGGACCCGCCGCAGCTCACGATCGATGACATTGCGACCCACATGGGTCACACGCTCGAAGAAGGCCCCGGCACGACCGGGCGCGCACTCACCCGCGGCGGCGGGCTCGTGGCCACGGCGCTGGACACGCTGCGGGCGCTCGGGCGGGCCGTGGTCACGGTGGACGACCGATGGTTTCCGGCGGGGGCGATGATGGGGGTGTGAGCGACCGCGCACGAGTTGGCGTACAGTCGCGGCCGAGAGGAGCCCTGCATGAACTCGACGACGACCAGCCGTGACGCGATGGCCCGCGCCGTGACGGTGCCCTCCTGCGGCGACGCGGTCGGACGGCGCGGCCGCCGCGCAACGGGCCGCGATGCCGACGACGCGAACGGTCGGCCCTCGCGCCGTCCATGGAGTCGGCGAGCGTGACGCGGATACGGCGGAAGCGAAGTGCGAGTGAGGTCGCCGAGTGGCTCGCCGCCTGTAAGACGATCGCGCGCGAGTGTGACCGCGTTCTCCTGGGTTGTCTGACCGGACATGACGTCTACGACGTGTCGCTGGACCGGATCGAGGCGCTCGCCTCGACGAGTCTGGCGAGCCTGAGTGGGTCGTGGGCCCGACGAGATGTCATCCGGACGATGGCGGCATTCCGCTTCACGGTTGCGGATGCCGCGCGACGGCCGACCGAAAAGGTCCTGGCCCGCCTCGCCGAGGCCCGCAGCGTCGTCCGCGCCTGCGGAAGTGGTTCGACGAAAACTCGGCGGGGTTGCGTGCGCAGGCGCTTCTGGCCCTCGAAAGCGAATGACTCATGTTGCTGACCCGATTCGAAGTCCAAGGCTACCGCTCCCTCCGACGCCTCTTTCTGGAGCCGACGTCGCTCGTGGCGATCGTCGGACCGAACGGCTCCGGGAAGACCAACATCCTTCGGGCCCTGCGGCTCCTGAACGCGGCTGCCCGCGGCACGCTCGCCCGCTCACTGGCAGAAGAGGGCGGCATCGCGGCCGCGCTGTGGGGAGGCGCGCGGGACAAGGGGCCGACACGCCTCGGTGTCGCCGTGGAACTCGACGGCTTCCGCTACTCCTTGGAGTTGGGGGTCCGGGGTGGCGGAAACGACGAGCGCGACCCGTTTCCCCTCGACCCCAAGGTGGTGGAAGAGGAGGTTCGATTCCATCACCGCGGCCGCAAGCGGTCCCTGCTCTCGCGGCGCGCCGGTACGGTCACCGCCGTCGACAGCACGGGCGCGGCCCAGACCTTCCCGAACATCCTGGGGGCGTCGGAGACCGCGCTGGCCGGCCTGCGGGAGCCAGAACGATTCCCCGAGGTCGCCGCGCTCCGCCGAACGCTGGCGAGCTGGCGGTTCTTTCACGCCATCCGGACGGATCGCGAGGCGCCGGCGCGACAGCCACAGGTCTGTGTGCAGACCGACCTCATCGACGACGACGGCCGCGATCTCGCCGCCGCGCTGGCCACGATCCGATACATCGGTGACGGCGAGACGCTCGACCGCGTGGTGTCCCAGGCGTTCCCCGGCCACCGGCTCGTCGTGGAGCCGGTCGGCAATCGACTCCAGCTTCTGATGGAGGTGCCCGGCCTTCGCCGTGCGATCTCCGTCGAGGAGTTCTCGGACGGCACGCTCCAGTTCTTGTTCCTCGTCGCAGCGCTGCTGTCCCCGCGCCCGCCGTCGGTCATGGTGTTCAATGAGCCCGAGACGAGCATCAACCCTGGTCTGTTGCCGCCCCTCGCCGAGCTGTTGGTGTCAGTCTCCGCGCGCACGCAAATCTGGATGACGACACACTCCCCCGTGCTGACGGCCGCGATCTCGAAGGCGCGCCGCTCGACGGTCGTCGAACTCGAGCGCGTGAACGGTGAGACCCGCGTCGTCGGCCAGGGTCTGCTCGGCCGGGCCGGCGGGGACGACGACGAGCCCGACTGACCCCGAACCTACGCCCCGTCGCCGCCACCATGCACATTCGCCCGCCCGCCCCGCGCGAACGTGAACAGCCGCAACCCGGCGCGCAGCGCGAGGTCGTGGGCCAAAGTGCTCGCGGCGCCGACGGCGACGAGGGCCGAGACGCGGCCCATCACGGCCTTCTGCACGACCTCGAAGCCGGCGCGGCCGCTGACCACCAAGATCAGGCCGAGGCCGTCGGCGTCGGGCGTGTGGCCGGCGCGCAGGCGGGCGCCGAGGCACTTGTCCACGGCGTTGTGGCGGCCGATGTCTTCGCGGGCGACGAGCAAGTCGCCGGCGGCGTCGAAGAGGGCGGCGCCGTGGCTCCCGCCCGTCTCGGCGAAGACGGGCTGCAGGGCGCGCAGGCGGTCGGGCAGGGCGGCGAGGACGTCGACCGGTGGGAGCACCGCGCCGGGCGGCAGGGGCCGGATGCGCTGGAACACGCGGTCGATGGTCTCTTTGCCGCAGAGGCCGCAGCTCGAGGCCGAGAAGAGCGCCCGGGTCGCCTGCTCGACGCGGGCGGGGTCCAGGCGGCTGCCGGCGGCCAGGCGGGCGATGACGATGTTGCCGGCGTTCTCGCGCAGCGGCTCCGTGCAGTGGCCCAGGGCGGCGAGGTCGTCCGGGCCGTCGATCACGCCCTCGGTCAGGAGGAAGCCGGCGGCCAGGTCCAGGTCGTCGCCGGGCGTGCGCATCACGACGGCCAGCGGGCGGTCGTCGACGCGGATCTCCAGCGGCTCTTCGACCACCAGGGTGTCGTCGCCGTGCGCCAGGGGCACGCGACGGGTGGGCGAAGCCAGGCTCACGGCAACCCCCCGAAGTCCCCGCGCCGCGCTTCCAGCGTGCGGAGCAGGCGGGCGAGGTGGCGGCGGGCGGGGGCGTCCTCGGGCTCGGCGGGGTTCTGGCGCAGCCAGGCGCGCAGCTCGGCGGCGGCGTCGGAGAGGCGGCCGGCGTGTTCGTGCAGGCGGGCCATCTCCAGGTGGGCGGCGTAGACGGGATCGGCGGCCAGGACGGCCTCGCGGAGGTGGTGCATCGCGCGGGCGGCGTCCGTGGAGGTGAGCGCGCGGCCCAGGGCGAAGTGGGCGGCGGCGAAGCCGGGCCGCTGCGCCAGCGCCTTGCGCAGGTAGGGCAGGGCGGCTTCGGTCTGGCCCTCGGCGAGCAGCACGGCGCCCATCTGGTAGAGCGAGCGGGCGTGTTTCGGATCGTGGCGCAGCGCGGCCATGAAGGCCCCCCGCGCGGCGGGCAGCTCGCGCCGCTCGTAGTGCACCACACCCTTGGTGTACCAGGCCCGGGCGTCCTTGGGGCGCAGGCGCACCAGGCGCTCGAGCAGCGAGATGGCCTCGGTCGGCCGGCCCAGGTCGCGCTCCAGCACGGCCAGGTTGAAGAGCACGCGGCGGTCGTCCGGGGCGAGCGCGAGCACGTGCCGATACTGCACGGCGGCGGCCTCGGCCTGCTTCTCCTCGTGGAGCGTGTAGCCGAGCGCGAACCGGTAGGTCGGCTCGTGGGGGGCGAGGTCCACGGCGTGGGCGAAGCGCACCCGCGCCTGGTCCGTCAGGCCCTTGGCCTGGGCCGCGCGCCCGGCCTCGAAGTGCAGGCCGGCGATGTGCGGGTGGTCCTGGAGGGCCTCGTGGAGCATGAGCAGGGCCCGCTCGTTCTGGCCGGCGTCCACCCAGGCCCCGCCCAGTCGCGCCAGCCCGTGGCCGTCCAGGGCACCCTCGCCGAGGCTCCAGAACCAGGCCTTCACCCGCGAAAGGGCCCGTCCGGCCACGGCGTCACATCGCCGTGAAGCGTCGCGCGGCCCTTCGGGCGGCCTCCGCCGCCGGGCGCTGCCCCTGCGCTTCGAGCAGGCGGGCGAGCAGCTCGTAGTGCTGCGGCACCTGCGAGCCCAGATGCACGGCGATCTGCAGAAGCTCCATCAGGGGCTCGCCGATGCCGATGACCTCGCCGATCTCGATGCCGGCGCCCACGATGGGCATCTGCCGCAGCATCGCCGTGTGGACCGTCACGGTGTTCGAGTAGAACTTCCAGGCCTCCTCGGGGCCCATGAACTGCAGGTACAGCTCCAGGAACTCGAGCAGCGGGCCGACGGCGTCCTCGGGCGACGAGTCGAGCATGGGCTCGAGCAGCGCCCAGGCCTCCTGCTGCTGGCCCAGCGTCAGGTAGACCTCGATCAGGTCGAGGTCGAGCCGCACGCGCTCGGGGCCCAGGGGCACGCGGTCGTGGACCTTCAGCCACACGGCGAGCGCCTTCTCGACCTGCTCCTGCACGCGCAGGGCCTGCCCCATGCCGATCTCGGCGCGGAACGCCCGGATGTCCGGGTCGTTGAAGGCCGTGAGCGCGAAGCCCTCCGAGGGCACGAGCGCCTCGCGGAACAGGGCCTCGGCCTGCACGGGCTTGCCGATGTCCAGGGCGGCCATGCCCGCGGCGTACCAGAGCTCGCTGTACTTGGGGTGGTGGCGCACGCCGTCCATGGCCACGTGCAGCCCCTCGTCCGAGCGACCGATGGAGCGCAGGCACTCGACGGCGAACACGTAGCTGCTCAGGGCGTAGTTCAGGCCCGGCGCCTCGCGGATGACCCGCTGGAACCCCTCGGCGGCGGCGGCGTCGTCCCCCAGCGCGTAGGACTCCTTGGCGCGGTAGAAGATCAGCGCCGGGTCGTCCGGCCGCTCGGCCAGCTCGCGGTCGAGCAGCGCGATGTTGCGGTCGTGTTTGCCGCGCTCCTTGGCCAGCGCCGGGTCGTAGCCCAGGTGGATGACCTTGAGGGCGTCCTCGTAGGCCAGCTTGAGGCCGACCACGCCCACGCCCACCTGCTCGTGGATGCGGCCCGTGAAGCGCAGCTCCGGGCGGGCGCGCCACAGCCGGGGCATGTGGTCGGCGCCCAGCGAGGCGCCGGCCGAGTCCACGTTCAGGATCAGCGGCGCGTAGACGATGGGCGGCGCGTTCTCGGCCTCGTCCCGCACGAGGCGGCGCAGCACGCCCATGGCGGTCTGGTCGAGGCGCTCGTCCGCGTCCAGGAAGAACACGAAGTCACCCTTGGCCACCTCGAGCGCGGCGTTGCGGGCCGCGGAGAAGTCGTCCGTCCAGGGTTTCTCCAGCACGCGGGCGCCATGGGCGAGCGCGACCTCGATGGTGCGGTCGGTGCTGCCCGTGTCCACCACGACGATTTCGTCCACCACGCCCGCCACGGACTCGAGGCAGCCGGAAAGCATGGCCTCTTCGTTCCGGGCGATGACGCAGAGCGAAAGCGTGCGGGGCATGCTCAGCGGGCTTTCGCCGCGCTGGCCGGCTTTGCCGCCGGCTCGGCCTTGCGGCGCTTGTTCCGGTCGCGTCCGCGGCGGCCGATGACCGTCGCCAGCACCACCGTGGAGTTGTCCTCGCCGCCGCGCTCGTTGGCCAGGCGGATGAGCACGCTCGGGGACCGGCGGCGGTCCTCGGCGGCGACGATCTGGAGGATCTCCTCGTCGTCCACGTGGCCCGTGAGGCCGTCCGAGCAGAGCACGAACTGGTCGCCCCGCTTGAGGGGCACGGCGCCGACGTCGACCTTGACGTCCCGCTCGAAGCCGATGCTGCGCGTGATGATGTTGCGCATCACGGAGACCTTGGCCTGCTCGGCGGTGATGAGGCCGGCGGCGACCTGCTCCTGCACCAGCGAGTGGTCCTCGGTGACCTGGTGGATGACGCCATCGCGGATGAGGTAGGCGCGGCTGTCGCCCACGTGCCCGAACCAGGCCTTGTCGCCGTAGACCAGCATGGCCGTCACGGTGCTGCCCATGCCCGTGAGCTCCGGGCGCTCGCGGGCGGTGTCGAACACGGCGGCGCAGGCCTCGCGCACGGCTTCTTCGACGACCGCGGCGACGTTGACGGCGCCCTCCGGGCCGGCCTTCTGCTCGGCCTGGGCGAGGCGGCGCACCAGGGCGCGGCCCACGGTGTCGACCGTGATCGTCGAGGCGTACTGGCCGCCGGCGTGACCGCCCATGCCGTCCGCGACGATCCAGATGTTCTGGGCGGAGAGGATCATGAAGGAGTCTTCATTCACCTCGCGCCGCATGCCGACGTCCGTCTGGCCGTGGCCCGTGACCTTGAAGTCGGGCTGCCGCAGGAGAGTGTCGGGCATGCGCCGCTTCAATTCGCGTCGGTTCGTGTTGCTCATGGCGGGGTGCTCTGGAGGCTCGGGTGCATCGGGGTCGGAGCATACTCAGGGCCAGCCCGGGGCGCAATCTTGCGTACACTCGGCGGCCGTGTGACCCCCCGTGCCGTGTCGAGAGATCCTTCGGCCGCGCCGCGCGTTGATGCCGAGAGACCCCCTCGGAGGTGCCCGCATGAACGTCCTCGGTCGAATCCTCTGGCTCGCCTGCGCCCTGGCCGCCGTGGCCCTCGTCGGGCTGGCGCTGAGCGGTCCGCCGGAGGTCGCGGCCTCGACCCCGCCGCCCGCCGGCGCGCTCGTGGACCCCGAGGCGAACCCCGACGAGGTGGACCCCGGCGCCGAGAGCCCGACGGCGGACCCCGGCGAGACCCCCGCGCCCGCCGCGCAACCCGGCTCGAAGGCGCAGGCCGCCTCGGAGCGCGCGACGGCCCGCGCCGCCCTGGCCCGCGCCCTCTCCACGGACGAGGCGGCCGAGTACGCGCTGATCTCCGTGGACGCCCTGCGCCGCGGTGACCTGGGGCCGAACCTGATGGCCTGCGCGCGGGGCCTGATGCCCGGCGAGGCCGTGGCCTCGGGGGAGAAGTTCGGCGTGGACATGCTGACCGCGCTCGACCACGTCGGCGTGAACGGCGACCTCGCGGCGATGACGGGTCGCTTCTCGGGGGCGCATTGGGACACGCTCTCCGGCGCCACGGCGCGCCCCTACGGCCGCGAGGCGCGCATCTTCGGCGAGGGGGAGGGCGAGATCCTGGGCGTCTGGCGCGACCAGGTCGTCGTGGTGGGTCGGGGCGTGGCCGCGGTGCAGGCGGCGCTGGACCGCATCGAGGGCCGCGCGGCGCCCGGTCGGGCCGCGCCGGCGTTTGCCCGGGGCGGCGGCGGCGAACTGCGCG
>CAINDO010000666.1 GCA_903847385.1 uncultured Myxococcales bacterium | reverse complement strand
CCTTGTCGTCGAACACGGTGTGCAAGGGCCCCAGGCCGATCTCGACCTGGCCATCGATGGCGTCCTTGAAGGCCATGATGGGGATGCCGTAGGCGTCCTTGCCCTCGAACTTCTTCTGCTCGATGAGGGCCTTCATCTTGGCCACGCCGTAGACCGTGGCGTGGGTGTCCAGCTTGCCGCCGACGACGACCTGCTTGCCGTCGGGCGTCACGTCGCAGCCGTGGGGCGACTTGGGCTCGCCCACCAGCGTCAACACACCCTCGTCCGCGGCGACGGTCATGCGGATGACCCGCACGCCCTCGATGGTCTCGGTCTTGCCGGCGGCGACGAGGCTCTCGGCCTTCTTCCAGTTGATGACATGCAGAAAGTCCATGTCGTTCTGCGACGCGCCGGCCTCGATGGGTGGCTTCTTGTCCAGCGTGCCGCCCGTGGCCATCTCGGTGTTGAACGAGTTGATGTAGGCCCAGCCATCGGAGTCCAGTTTGCCGGCGTCGGCCAGATCCTGAGTGTAGGGCGGCAGCTCGATGGCCCAGGAGTTGGCCACGTCGATGCGGCCCTTCTCGCGGTCGAACTTCCAGAACATCGCCAGGCCGCGGTACTTCTCCTTGTATTCGCTCAGGGGCGCGTACTTGCGGCCGAAGGGCACGGGGTACTGGCTGGTCTCGATGACATAGTTCGTGTTCGGGTCGACGAACGCGCCGCCGTGATCCGAGCCCACGATGGGGTTCGTGACGATCTGTTTCGTCGCGAAGTCCTCGAGGTCCACCACGGCCACGCGGCCGTTGGACTTGTCGTTGACGAACAGGAACTGGCCGTCGTAGTCGCCGTTGGTCTCGGACAGGTTGGGGTGGTGCACGTCCGCCCAGCCGAGTTTGTGGCCGGCCTGCCCGGCGCCGTCGATGAGCTTGGACGAGTCACCGCCGTAGCCATAGCCCTGCCACGGCTCCGGTGTGAACACACCGATGACCTTGAGCAGGCGCATCGAGGGCACGCCCATGACGAGGACCTGCCCGCCGTGGCCGCCGGAGGCGAAGATCATGTAATCGTCGCGTTTGCCCGAGGGCACGTAGGTCTTCAGCGCGCCCTCGACATCCGCCTCGCTCAGGCCCCGGGCGGCCATCAGGTCCTGGATGGCGTTGGAGGCGCCCAGGCCGGCGGCGCTGCCGGGGGCGGCCGAGGGCGGCGCGCTGCCCGGCTTGGCAGGCGGCTGGCAGCCCAGGACCCCGGCGACGAGGGCCGCGGCGGCCAGCGCCACGCGCGGCGTTCTGTTCTTGTGTTCGCGACTCGGCGACGACTGCGTGTTCATCTGTGTTCCTCCACACACGCGCACCCAGGGCGCACGTCTGCGGGCGGCGCGGCCCCCTGGCCGGCCCGACGAGCGCCCGACAATGTTTCTGATGACTGGTCCCGACGCGCCCTTACTGCGCCGGCGGGACGATCACGGCGTCGACGACGTGCACGATGCCGTTGAGGGCGGGCACCGAGGCCAGCACGTTGGCCCCCTCGACGCTCACTTTGCCGTCGGCCGCGACGTGCACGGTGACCTTCTTGCCGTCCGCCATGGCGAGCACCTGGCCGTCCTTCAGGTCGGTCAGCTTGTAGATGGGCACCGTGGCGTGGTGCTGGAGCACACCCTTGAGGGCGAGCTTCTGGTCCGGCTTCAGCAGGTTCTCGACCGTGCCCGGCGGGAGCTTCTCGAAGGCGGCGTTCGTCGGCGCGAAGACCGTGTAGACGCCGCCGGGGCTGTTCAGGGTGACCACCAGATCCGCGGCCTTCAGGGCGGCGACGAGGGTGGTGTGGTCCGGGGAGCCGAGGGCGACGTCGACGACCGTCTTCTCGTTGTCCGGCTTGGGGGCCGGGGCGGCGGTGGGCTGCGCGGGCGCCTGCGTGGCGGCGGGTTTGGGGCGCGCGCTGGCGGCGGCGGCGGGCGCAGCGGCGGGCGCGGCGGCCTCCTGGGCACAGCCGAGGAGCGCGACACCGACGAACAGGGTGGGGAGCATCGTTTTCATGGCGTCTCCGGGTCGACTTCGGCGGTCGCCATCGACCGCTGACACCCCCAAGGTAACGACGCTATCAATGGATAACAAGATATTTTTATCCATTGAGTTGACCCGGGAATACCCGGATGCCGCCCCGGATCACTGCCGTTTGCGTGAGGAAAACGAACTGAAAGAGTGTGTGGAAGATTTGCAACTCAGGTCGACCCCATGCTCGCCACCGCTCGTCGTCGTTCGTCCTCGGGGAATCTGCTCTCGGAGGGCCTGGACTCCTTCTGGGACGCCAGCGCGCCGCGGGTCCACCTGGGGGGCGCCTGCACCGGCGACGCCGTCCTCGCGCAGTTGGGCACGGGCACCGGGCCGGGCAGGGTGTGGCTGGGCGCACCCGAGCAGCCGGAGCCCCTGGCTGCGGAGATTCAGCGGGCCGATCCGGGAGAGTCCTCGGTGCTCCTCGGGCTTGCGGTACAGCGCTCGACCTCGCGGCTCAACCCCCGCCCCGGAGACTGGCTCAACGTGTCCTGGCGGCAGGGCCGGGACTGGACCATGGGCGGCGGGTTCGTGCTGCCCTCGGCCCCGGGCGGCCTGATGCTGCGTGTGCCGGACTTCGCGCTGACGTACCCGACGACCCCGGGCCACGACGCGAGCAGCGAGGCCGCGGAGCGGATGTTCGAGGGGTTCATCGCCAGCCGCGGCCGCGCGCGGGCGAGCAAGTGCGAGATTCACTCGCCGGTGCGGCTGCGCGGCGCCCTGCTCGCCGCCGCCCACTCGCCGACGCCCCTGCTGCTGCTGGATGCGGCGACGGGGATCGGAACGCCCTGTCGCCTGCTGCTCGGCCCCGAGGCCGCGGACGAGCACGCCGAGGTCGAGTCCCTGCGGCTGATGCCCATCGAGGGCCCGGAGGCGCACAGCCTCGTCCCGGGGAGCGACGTGACGCTCTTCGCACTGGTCCAGGGCACGACGCTCGCGTTCGTGGCGCGAATGGTCTCCACGAGCCGGCGCGAGTGGCGGATCGAGTCCCCGAAGACGGTCCTGTTGCTCGAGCGGCGGGCCATCCGGCGCGGGCTGATGGGGCTCTCGCTGCGCTTCGGCCTGCGGACCGCCACCGGCGAGGACCTGCCGACGCCTCGCCTGCTCGACCTCTCCCCCGGCGGCGTGGGCCTGCGCCTGCCGACGGCGTGTGCGGACCTGCTCGACGACGGCCTGACCTTCGACTTCCTGGCGGCCGGGCGCCGGTGCCGGGGCTCGCTGGCGGTGCGGCACCGCGAGGCCTTCGACGAGGGCCACCTGCGGATCGGGTGCGCGTTCGAGGACACGCCGCGCGCCTCGGCCCGGGGCTTCCGCGCGCTGGCCGCCGACGCGATGACCTACGTGATGTGACGCCCCCGGGGCGTCAGGGCACGAGCACGATCTTGCCCGCCACGCGCCCGGACTGACTCAGCGCGTGGGCCTGCTCGGCCTCCGCGAGGGGCAGGCGGTGGGCGATCTCGACACGCAGGCGGTCCTGGGCGAGCAGGGCCACGAGCGGGGCGAGCCGCTCCGTGGTGACGCGCCCGAGCAGCAATCGAGACGAGAACGGCGGCACGAGCATCTGCAGCACGGCGCCGGCCGTCTCGCCCGGCACCATGATGTGCCGGCCGCCGGACCTGAGCAGCGCGCGGCAGGCGGCCGGCGAGTAGCCCCCCGCGCAGTCCACGACCACCTGGAACGGCGCGAAGGCGCGCGCGGCGACGAGGGGGTCGCCGGCCTGATAGTCCAGGACCTCGTCCGCGCCGAGCGCCCGGACGCGCTCGGCGTTGCGGCCGGAGCACACCCCGACCGTGAAGGCCCCCTCGGCGCGGGCGACCTGGACCGCCAACTGACCCACACCGCCGGAGGCGCCGATGACCAGCACGCGCTTGCGGTCCGCGGGGGCCTCGCGCAGGCCGCCGAGGTCGACCACGGACATCCAGGCGGTCACGCCGGCCACCGGCAGCGCCCCGGCCGTCTCGAAGGACACCGAGTCGGGCAGCACGTGGACCTGGTCGGGCCGCGCGATGACCGTGTCGGCGTAGGAGCCGCGTTGGCCGCGCGAGAAATCCGTGCCACCGACCACGCGGTCGCCGACGCGGACCTCGGACACGCCCCGGCCCACGGCGTCCACCACGCCGGCGAAGTCGACGCCGGGCACGAACGGCGCGGCGGGGCCGAGCAGGCGCGCGGCGAGGCGCAGGGGCCCCCGGCTGCGCATCTTCCAGTCCACGGGGTTGACGCCGATGGCGCGCACGGACACGCGCAGCTCGCCATCCAGCGGCTGCGGGGTCGGAAGCTCCAGGGGAATCAGCGGATCGGTCGGTGCCCAGGTGGGCTGTCCCATGACGTGCATGGGGCGGTCATAACACGCTGGCGGCCCGCGCGCGCCCCCACGCGACGCGGCGTCATGGCGACGCGGCGCAGCGGCCCGCCCACGCACCCTCGGGCTGAACACAGGTCAGGCCCGCGGCGCAGGCCCGCACCGTTCCGTAGGGGTCGCAGCGCGCGCCGGCGACCACCTCGGCCGGCCCGGATAGGGCCGCGTCCGTCACGCTCGCGAAGAACGGCCCGACGGGATCCGAGAGCTGCAGCGCCAGGGGGCCGCCGAGGGTCCACTCCTGAACGTCCAGGTTCACGAACACGAGCTCGAAGCGGTCGCCGGGCAGCGCGTCCGCCCACAGCGTGCCGCCCCAGGTGGGGCGGCCGTCGCCTCGCATCAGGCGAGCGTCCGCGGGCAGCCCGTCCGGGGCGAACCCCTCGACGGCGAAGGCCGTGGCGAAGCCGTCGAAGGCGTGGGCGGTGAAAGCGTCGACGCGCGGCGTCGGCCGGCAGGTCGTCGCGTCCGCCCCCGGGGCGAGGCTGCAGCGCAGGCCCGTGGCGCAGACCGCGTCGCCCCCGGGCACACACGCCGCCCCGGCGGGCAGCGCCGGCCCCAAATGCGCGAGCGAGACGCGAAGACCGGCGGGGGTGCCCTGGGAGCCCGGCCACGGCCCCCGGTCGAGCACGATGGGAAGCCGACCGTTCGCCGGGGCCACGACGTCGACGCGCAGCGGCTCCGCGAGGGTCGGCCCGTCCCCAATCGTCACGCGGTGCCCGATCTGCGCGTCGAAACTCAAGCGATACGCTTCGCCCCCCGCGGCGTCGACGAAGAGCCGGTCGGGACCGCCGCAGACCGAGTGGAGCTGGGGCGGGGCGCCGGGCACGAGGGCGCGGGCCGCCTCGACGGCGTCGTCGGGCTCGAAGGCGTCCGGCGCGCAATGGGGCGTGCGGCAGAGGCCCTCGCCGCAGTAAGCGCCCGAGGGGCAGTCCTCCTCGGCCCAGTCGCAGTCCCGCGCCACGCAGAGGCCGTCGTCGTCGCAGGTGGCGAAACCCGGGCAGTCGGCGCTGTCGGTGCAGGTGGGGAAGTCGAGGTTCCACTCGTCGTCCACGCAGGTGCCGAAGATGCAGATCTGGAACCACTCGGGGCACGCTCCGCCCCCGCCGACGCAGTCGTTCGCCTCGGGCTGGCAGTGGTCGTCGACGACGCCGTCGTGGTCGTTGTCCAGGCCGTCGCCGCAGACATCCACGGGCGCGATGCAGCGGGACCAGGACTGGTTCCAGCCGCAGAAGTGCGAACCGATGCGGTCGCCGATCTCACAGAGGCCTTGGGCGCCGGCGGCGCAGGGGGCGGGCTCGACGGCGGCGTCGGGGACTGGGGTGGGGGTGGCGTCGGGGACTGGGGTGGCCGCGGCGTCCGCGGCGTCGGGGCGCGCCGCGTCGCCGATGATCCCCTCCCCGGTGGCGCTGCCCCCGGTGATGCCCTCGCCGGTCCCGCCGCCGGCGGCCGCGCCACCCACCGCGGCGTCCTCGGGGAGCAGTGTGGGCTCGCAGCCCAGCAGAACACCCAGCAGCAGGCCCGTGAGCCCTCGGTTCGTCGCACGCATCGCCGCACTCCCGCTCGGTTCCGTCTCTTCAGACGCCGTTACGGGCGCGGTCTCGTCAGGTTTGACGCGCGACTTGACGCCGGGCAGGTCCGGGGCTCACGGCAGGCCGACGGGCAGGTGGCGCCACAGGAGCGCCCCCCCGACCACCACCAGCAGGGTGGCGAAGCCGCGGCGCAGGGTCTCGCGGCTCAGGTCGCCGGTGAGCCGCGCGCCCGCCAGGCTGCCGAGCACCATCGCGGCCGAGAGCGCGCCCGCGAGGTGCCAGTCCAGGTCCAGGTGCGCGCTGTAACCGACCACGCCGCCGAGCGCGTTGAGCACGACCACGAGCAGCGAAGTGCCGATGGCCCGGGGCAGCGGCAGGCGGCCCAGGTACAGCAGCGCGGGGACCACCAGGAAACCGCCGCCGGCGCCCACGAGGCCGCCGACGAACCCCACGCCGGCGCCCGCGGCGAGGCCCCGCGTGACCCTTTGGCGCGCGCTCGGCGCCGGGCCCGTGGGCGGGGCGGGGTCGATGAGCAGCGTCGCGGCGGCCACGAGCAGGAGCGCCGCGAAGGCCATCAGGACGGCGCCCGCCGGCAGGTGACCCCCCACGAAGCCGCCGGCCGACGCCCCGACGAGCCCGCCGCCGCCGAAGAGGGCACCCGCGCGAAAGTCCACGCGCCCGGCCCGGGCGTGGGCCACGAGGCCGGCCAGGGCGGTCGCGCCGACGACCACGAGCGAGGTCGCGGCGGCGCGGTGCGGGTCGAGGCCCAGGTACTCGGTGAGGAGCGGCAGCGTGAGCAACGAGCCGCCGGCGCCCAGCAGGCCGAGGAGGCCGCCGACGCCGAAGCCGAGCACGAGGACGGGGGCGAGGAGCATGCCCCGCCCCCTCTGCAAGAGCGCGACCACCCGCGCGGTGGGCGGGCCTTCGGGCGACAATGGGTCGATCGTGAAACGTCGTGAAACACTGGTTGAAGCAGTGTTTCAACCACGCCGATCCCCCTTGGGCTGGAACGCCGCGTGCTTATGATCCGGGTGCGGACGACACGCGCGGGCCCACCGCGCCCCCGCCGCTCAGGGAAAGGAAGCGTCCGATGAACTGGAAGAACATCCTCGTCCCCCACGACTTCTCCGCCGGCGCCGCCAAGGCCCAGACCCTCGCGGGTGACCTGGCGCTGCGCTTCGGCGCCCGGGTCACGCTGCTGCACGTCACGCCGCTGCCGCCGGGCATGCTGCCGAGCACCCTCATCCAGCCCGGAGACACCGTGGCGCAGGTGACGGTCTCGGAGTACACGACCCGGGCCGCCGCCGAGCGCCTGGAGCATTGGGCCGGCGAGCTGCGCGGGCGCGATGTGAACGTCGATGTCGTCGCGTTACTCGGCGGTATCGCCGAGACGATCCTCGAAGAGGCGAAACGCCGAAACACCGACGTGATCGTGATGGGCACCCACGGCCGCCGCGGCCTCTCGCACCTGCTGCTCGGCAGCATCGCCGAGAAGGTCGTGCGTCAGGCGGACGTCCCGGTCCTCACGGTGCGCGCCGACGGCGAGGCCGCCGATCCCGAGACCCCGGCGACGCGGCTGGGCCAGGACACCTGACCGCCCCGGGGGCTAGGCGTAGTGCTTGGCGAGGCACGTCGGGCAGAGCCCGTGGCTGAACGACGCGTCCGTGTGGCGTGACACGTAGCTCTCGATGCGCTCCCAGCCCTGGGCCTCGTTGCGGATCTGGTGGCAGTGGCAGCAGACGGTCAGGAGACCGCGCAGGCGGCGCAGCTGCGTGTGCACCGTCACGCGCGCGATGAGCTCCTCGGCCTGGAACGGTTTGCCCACGTAGTCCACGGCGCCGGCCTTGAACCCGGCCACGATGTCCGTGGAGGTCGTGCGCGCCGTCAGGAAGATCACGGGCACGCCCGTGGTGCGCAGGTCGGCGTGCAGGGCGCGGCAGACCGCGAGGCCGTCCATGCCGGGCATGGAGACGTCGAGCAGGATCAGGTCCGGCGGGTTCTCCAGCGCCAGGCTGATCGCCTTGGGGCCGTCCAGCGCGAAGGCCACGCGGAAGCCGTGGTGTTTGAGCAGCGGGCCGAGGACCTGCAGGTTGCGGGGCTCGTCGTCCACGCACAGCACGAGCGGGCCCTCGGCGGTCGATGTCGATGTCTCGGTGCTCATGACACGCTCTCGCTCTCGTTCTCGACCGGGCCCGGCGCCACCGCCGCGCGGGCCGCGCGCTGCAGCGTCGACAGGAAGGTCGGAAAGTCGTTCAGAAGCCGCAACATCGTGGCGACGTCGAAAACATCCACCGCCCGGTGCAGGGAGACGCCGTAGTCGAGCACGGCCTCGGACGCGTGGGCCCGGCCCGTGGACGCGAGGAGCTCGGCGAAGGCCGCGAGCTCGGCGACCTCTTGCCGGCGAACGCAGCGGGCCTGCTCGGCGAGCAGCAGGGTGGCGACGGCCTCGGGCAGGGGCGCGGCGCCGCAGGCGGGGATGGTGGGCATCGTGTAGGCGGCGGGGAAGGCGTCCGGCGGCGGCAGCGTGATGGCGCGCGGGCGGGGCTCGGGCGCGCCCTCCGGAGTCACGAGCGGGACGAGGCAGAGATGGACCCGGAAGACCGCGCCCCCGCTCGGCGAGGCGTCCACCGTGACCCGACCGCCCATGTGGGTGACCAGCCCCGCCACGATGGACAGGCCGAGGCCGGCGCCGCCCAGGTGGGGCGCGCCCCGCGCCTGCCCCTGCACGAAGGGCAGGAAGATGCGCGCGCGGTCCTCGGGGGGCACGCCGACGCCCGTGTCCTCGACCTCGAGGGTCACGTCCCGCGTGACGCTCTCGCCCGCATGGCAATGCACCCGGAGCGTGATCCCGCCGGTCTCCGTGAACTTGAAGGCGTTGGAGAGCAGGTTGAAGAGCACCTGTCGCAGGCGCAGATCGTCGAGCCAGAGCGATGCGGGCAGGTCCGGCGAGAGCTCGACCGCCAGCGCCAGGCCCTTCTCGCGGGCGCGCGGCTCGAAGGCGTCCGCCACCTCGCGCACCAGCGGCCCCAGGGCGGTCTCCGTGGGCTCGAGCGAGATGCTGCCGGCCTCGAGGCGCGACGCGTCCAGGACGCGCTCGAGCATGACCAGCAGGGTGCGCGCCGCGCCGGAGATCGACGCCAGCCAGGCCAGGTGGCGCGGATCGGTGACCTCCTGCGCGAGCAGGCGGGCCAGGCCCAGCACGGCGTTGATGGGCGTGCGGACCTCGTGGGTCATGTTGGCCAGGAACGCGCCCTTGGCCTCGTTGGCGGCCTCGGCGGCGCGGGCCATGGCCTCCATGCGCAAAAGCGCCGCCTCGAGCCCCTCGCGCTGCCGGGCGATGACCTGGGTGTGGGCGAACTCGCGCCGGTGCGAGGCGTTGAGGGCCATCGCCAGCGACAGGCCGAGCGCGGCGATGCAGGTGCCGTTGAGGATGTTCGACAAGCGCAGCGTCTCGGCGTGCTGGAAGTGGTCCTGCAGGACCACGAAGCCCGCGAGGCCCAGAATGGACATGGCGGCGGCCATCCGGGCGGGCGTGCGAAAGGCGACCGCCGTGGAGAAGCAGCCGATCAGGTACGGTGTGATCGCCGAGGTCACCGCCTGGTCCACCCCCGCGACGACCGCGCCCAGGAGCAGGTAGGCCAGGACCGACGCGTCGGCGACGCGGCTCCCGGTCCCGGGCGGCGTGGTCCGGCCGCGCCACCACAGGTAGGCCCCCACGGCGGCGCCGAACAAGGCGCCCAGGCTGTGGAGGGCGATGATGCCCGCCTGCCAGGCCTGGACGACCTCGACGGGGTTGCCCGCCGGCGCCGGGGGCATCAGATGGAAGAGCCCGACGAGCGCCAGGTGCACCACGACCATCACGGGCGCGAGCCGCCGCAGGCGGGCGGTGTTCAGCGCGGCGCGCGCGGCCTCATAGGGCGCCTCGTCGGCGGGCGCGAGCGGGTGCACGAGATACACGTCGTCATCATCGGTCGCCGGACTCCGGCGGTGAAGTTCCCGGCGACGATCAGTGCCCGGTCATGGGCAGCTCGACGCAGTTCACGTTCGCGTCCGCCCGCGACTCGACGTGCCGGCGGGCCCCCAGCGAGCGCAACAGGGGCGTGACGAGCGCCTCGCCGGCCTCGGGCCCCGGCGGCGTGCGGGGCGGCCCCGAGTCGGCCACGCACAGCCGCAGGAACCCCGGCGCCTCGGGGGGCGAGCAGCCGGTCAGGCGCAGGACCCGCGGGCCCGCGAAGTCCGAGAGCACACCGAGCGCGTCGTCCAGCACCGCCAGCAGCACCACGACGAGCGCGTCCGCGTCGACGAAGACCTGCGCGACCTCCAGGTCGGCGTCCACGTGCAGCTCGATGCGCGCGTCGCGCACGGCGGCGCCTCGGGCGAGCAGGACGCGGTCGAGCACGGGCCCGAGGGGCATCAGGTGCCGCGCGAGGGGGCGCTCCCAGTCGGCGGCCTCGGAGAGCATGGCCTCGCACACGCCGAGCTGGCGGGCGGCCTCGGCGGCGTCCGCGCCCTCCGTGGCCGCGCGCCGGCGCAGGTGACCGGCGACCCCCTGGAACGCCCGCTGCACCATCCGGGCGTCCCGCGAGCGCTGAAACGCCTCGCGAAGCCGCGCGGCGTCCGCGTGGGCGACGGCCTCGGCCACACATTCGGCGCGCAGCGCGGCGGCGGCGAAGGGCGGGGCGACCTCGGCGGCGAACTCGGCCAGCGTGCGCCACGCCTCGTCCGACAGGGGCGGCCCGAGCAGCTCGACGAACCCGACGGGGCGGTCGTCGAAGACGATGGGCACGAGCGCGCGGGGCTCGCCCGGGTCCAGCCAGCGGGCCTCGGCGGGCTCCAGGGCCACGCCGGCCAGGTCGTCCGCGGAGAGCGGCGCGCCGAAGACGCTCGACAGGGCCCAGAGCCGCCCGTGGGGCCGCAGGGCCGCCGCGCGGGGCCGGCCGTGATCGTCCACGCCGACCAGATGCCCCCGGGCCTCCACCCGCCAGACGCAGGCCGCCGAGCGCCCCAGGGCGCCCCTCAACTGCGCGGCCAGGCGGGCGGCCCAGGCGTCGAAGGGGGCGTCGACCAGGGTGCCCGGGGCGTCGGCGAGGGCGGCGCGCAGGCGCGTGCGCTCGGGGAAGAGCAGGTCGAGCAGGCGGGCGGCGATGGGGTCGCGCAGGCGGGCCGCGGCCAGCAGAAGCGCCAGCGCGACGGCGCCGGCGAGGAGCGCGCGGCGGTCCGGGGGCAGCGTGGCCAGGGCGCCGTGGAAGACCTGCGTGACCACCAGCGCCCCGGAGAACAACACGCTGCCCACGCCCAGACCCGCGACGATGCGGTCGGCCTGCAAGAGCCGGATCTTCTGGAGCGAGAGCGCCGCGGTGAAGGGCACGCCCAGCGACAGCAAGGCGGCCAGGTCGCGCGTCCAGCCGAGGCCCAGGGGCGCCAGAACGGCGGCCGCGACGCCCCCGGCCACGAGGGCCACCAGGCCCGCCGTGAGCCAGGTGGCCTGCTGGCGCAGCGTGAAGGCGCGCCCGTGCTGGCGGCCGCGCAGGGCCACGAGCAGGGCGGCCGCGGCCGGGGTCAGCCAGGCCAGCGACCGCGGCAGCAGGAGCCAGGGCAGGGGCACGAGCAGGGCCGCCAGGGTGGCGAAGCGCCGCGAGGGCGCCGTGACGAAGGTGGCCAGCACCCCGAGCCCCACGGCCGCCAGGACCGCCGCGGCGTCCCGCGCGAGGCCGAAGCCCGGCGTGAGCGTGCTCGCCCCGCCCGCCTCGAGGAAGAAGTGCACCGCCGCGGCCAGGGCGCTGAAGTAGAGCGCCCGCTCGGCGCGCGCGTGGGGCCGCTGCAACAGCAGCGTGAGGCCCACCGCCAGCCACACCAGCCCGGCCACGAAGCAGGCCAGGCCGCCCAGCGTGTGCGTCGACACGGCGAGCGGATCGGCGCCCGCGTGCGCCCGCAGGTGGTGGGTCAGGGTGGCCCCGAAGGTGCCCAGGGCCATGGCCGCGCCGAGGAGCGCCGCGAGTCGCAACATGGGACAAGGCTTCGGCGCGGTCGCGGAAAAACCTGAGTCCCGCCGGACCCGTGCCGTTGTCCGGGCGTCAGCCCGCGGTGGGGGGCACCTGGAAGGCGCGGCCCTCGACCGTCAGCACGGCCTCCGTGGGGACGCGCCCGCAAAGCGCGGCCTGCGTGGGCTCGTCGAGCAGGATCTGGTCCGCCGCGGCGCGGAGGCGCAGGCGGTCGGCGCGGTACACGACCTCGCCCACGCCGGTGTAGTTCACCCGCTCGGCGGTGCCCACGTTGCCCACCACGGCCAGGCCCGTCGCCAGGCCCATGCCCAGGCGCAGGGGGGCTTGCCCGGCTGCGAGCAGCTCCACGTTCAGCAGGGCGACCTGGTCGCGGATGCGCCGGGCCGCGCGCACGGCGGCGAAGGGGTCGTCGTCGTGGCGGAACGGGGCGCCGAACAGCGCCATGACCGTGTCCTTCACCAGGGTGTCCACGAGGCCGCGCTCGGCGGTCACGGCGTCCACCACGATGCCGAAGTATCGGTTGAGCACCCGCACCGTCTCCTCGGGGCGTGTGTCCAGGGCCAGGTCCGGGATGGACCCGGGCCCCTCGGGCCCCATCAGGCCCACGAAGAGCGCCGTGATCTCCATGCGCTGCCCGGCGAGCTCGATGCCGCGCCGCGTGATGAGCAGCTCTTCGACGACCTCCGGCCCGACGTAGCGGCGGAAGCTCTCGACCAGGAACTCGCGCTCCGTGACGTCCTCGATGAGGATCATCACGCCCCGCGGGCGGCGCTCCGAGTCGCGGTACAGGCCGCCGCGCACGGAGATCCAGCGGTCCCGGCCGCCGGGCGTGCGCACGCGGAGTTTGGTGGGCGGCAGCGAGCCGCGCTCCTGCACCTGGGCGATCAGGCCGGCCACGTCCACCCCGCGCAGGGCGCGGAAGGCGTCCAGCACGTGCCGCCCGACGATCTCGCGCGCCGGCAGCTCCAGGATGCGCTCGAAGGCCGGGTTCGCCGCGCGGATGGTCAGGCGGCCCTGGTCGATGACCAGCACGCCGCTCTGCATGCTGGCCAGAACGTTCTCGAAGAACTCGCCGGCCTCGGGGGGCTCGGTCGCGCTCGGGCTCGCCGGGGGCGGCGCGTTGGCCGGCAGTGCGTGGTGGGGCGCCGTGACGCGCGGGGCCACGGGCACCTTGGCGTCCACCCAGGTGTCGCGTGAGGGGTCGCTCAGCACGGCCTCGAAGCGCGCCGCCACGACGCGCAGCAGGAGCCAGAAGTGGCGCTCCAGGGTGGGCCAGTGGCGCTGCACCACGCCGCGCTCGTCGTCCGTGAAGCGCTCCACCAGGCTGCGCAGGGCCGGGAACACCAGCGAGAAGGCCGAGATCATGTCCGCCATGCGGATCTCGGTCACCAGGCCGCTGCGGTGCACGCGGTCCAGAAAGACCGACAGCTCGCTCTCGGCGGGGGCGACCTGCGTGCACCACTGGAACATGAACCCGACCCGGGCCCGCACGTCCGCCCGGGCCTGCGTGCGGTAGGGCTCCAGCGTGTGGCGGATGTCGTCGACGATCACGTCGATGATCGCGTCCGCGTGGCGGCGCAGCGTGGCGAACAGGGCCGCCGGCTCCTCGCCCAGGCCCGCCCAGAGGGCCGAGAGCTCCCCGCGGCGGATGACGCTCTCCAGCGCGCGGCGCAGGTCCGTGGCCCGCCCGAAGCGCTCGCCGCGGTCCTTGCGCACGGCGTGTTCGATCACGTCCTCCAGGCCCGGGGGCAGCTCGCGATCGACGACGACGTCCCGAAGGCGGGGGGGCGGATCGTTGAGCTGCGCCATCACGATGGTGATCGGCGTGCGGCCCGAGAAGGCCGGGCGGCCGCTGAGCATCTCGTGCACGATCAGGCCGAGGGCGTACACGTCGCTGCGGGCGTCCACGGCCTCGCCGCGGATCTGCTCGGGGCTCATGTAGTTCGGGGTGCCGGTCATCTTGCCGGTGAGCGTCAGGCGCTCGTCCACCACGGCGTCGCGCTCGTCCAGGCGGGCGATGCCGAAGTCCACCAGCTTGACCACCTCGCCGCCCTCGCCGTCCGTGACCAGCATCACGTTGCCCGGCTTGAGATCGCGATGGACGATGCCGTGCCCGTGCGCGGCCTCGAGGCCCGAGGCGAGCTGCATCGCGATGCGCAGCGCGCGCTCCGTGGGCAGGGGGCCGTCGAGCAGGACCTCGTGCAGCGTGGGGCCCTCGAGGTACTCGAAGGCCATGAACAGGTTGCCGTCGCCGCACTCGCCGAAGTCGTGGAGCACCACGATGTTGGGGTGGGCCAGGCGGCTGACGATCATCGCCTCGCGCCGGAAGCGCTCCAGCAGGAGCGGGGCCTCGGTGACGCTGCCGAACAGCTCGCGGCGCAGCACCTTGACGGCCACGCGGCGCCCGATGGGGTACTGGGTGGCGCGGTAGACGACGCCCATGCCGCCCCGCGCGATCACCGACTCCAGGCCGAAGCGCCCGGCGATCAGCGTGCCGATGTAGGGGTCGCGGGCGGCGCGGGCGAGGCCGGCGGCGTCCAGGTACAGGGTGTCGCCGCAGCGCGCGCAGACGGGTGAGGTCTCGCCGGGGGGCGGCAGGCCATCACACTTGGGACAGCGGAGTTCGATCGGGGGGGAGGCGTCGGCGCTCATGGGGGGCGAAAGCCTACCAGAAATCGCCGGCGGGGCGCTCACGACCTCAGCGCGTCGCCCACTGGTCGCAGATGCGGGCACCGCGCCGCCAGCGCCGCCATGAACGCGGCCCGGTCCGCCGGGGAGATGTTCACGCTCCGCCGGGGCCCGGCCTCGACTCGCAGCCGCTCCAGGGAGAGCGCCGGGCTCGACCGGATGTCCGCCGTGGGCTCGACGGACCGGATCTCGGCATAGGGCAAGCGCAGGCGGATCAGCCCGAACCGCACGATCAAAGTCTCGGGGCCGAGCGTGTAGTCCACGGGCCAGACCAGCAAGGTGTAAAGCACCCCGAACAAGGCCAGCGGGCCCGCCGCGAACCACAACGGCGCGTCATCCGTCACGGCCGCGGCCAGGGTGCCGCCCATGGCGACGACGGGGCCGAGCACGAGGAGCACGCCGATCCAGGGGTCGACGCGGCTCGGGAACCGGGGCGGCGTCTCGGCGCTCACGACCGCGGTCGACGCCGGCGCAGCGGGATCCAGAGCAGCAGCAGGCCGGGCATCCACAGCGCGCCGAGGCCGCCGCCGGCGTTGCGGCACTGGCAGCCGCCGCCCACGGCGGTGCCCGGGGATTCGGACTTGCCCTGGTCGTCGCCGCCCTCGCCGGGGCCCGTCGTGGCGTCGGCCTCGGGGGCGGCGTCGCCGGTGACGCCGGGCCGGGCGTCCGCGACGACGACGGGGGCGAGGTCCGGGGTTGCCGGGCCCGCGTCCGCGGGCGGGGGGGCGGCGTCCGCGGGGAGCGGGCCGTCGCCGAGGCGACCCTTGTCGTCGAGCAGGCCGGCGAGGTCGGGCGTCTGCGGGCCGTCCGTCGGCGGGCGGGCGTCGGGCGGGGGCGGCGGCACGAACGCGTCCGGGACCACGACGACCTGCGCATCGGGCGGGGGCGGCGGCACGAACGCGTCCGGGACCACGACGACCTGGGCGTCGGCCGGGGGTGGCGGCACGAACGCGTCCGGCGGCAGGGGCGCGGCGTCCGCGGGCATCAGGCCGGCGTCCACGGGGGGCACGGCGGCGTCGACGACGGGGACGGCCGGGTCCACGCAGGCGCCCTCGACACACTCGAAGCCGGCGGCGCAGTCGGCGGTGTCGACACACCGGTCCAGGCAGCCCTCGGCGCCGCAGGCGTAGGCCCCACAGTTCGAGCGCGCGCCGCGGCGGCAGGCGCCCGTGCCGTCGCACGCCGACTCGGGCGTGGCGACGCCGTTCTGGCAGTCGCCGGGGCGGCAGACCACGTCCTGCCCGGGGTAACCGCACACGTCGCGGCGCTCGCCCGTGCACAGGCCCTGGCAGAGCCCCACACCCGTGCAGGCGCGGCGCCCGCCGTGGGGCGGCGCGTCCACCACCACGCTGCACGCGCCGGCGTGGCCGGGCACGTCGCAGGCCTCGCACTGGCCCAGGCAGCGCGTGTCGCAGCACACGCCGTCCACGCAGAAGCCCTGCGCGCACTGGCTGGTCTGCGCGCAGACCTCGCCCAGGGCGAGTTTGGGCGTGCAGACACCCGCGGCGCAGTAGAGCCCGGCCAGGCAGTCGGCGTCGGCGACGCAGTTGCCCAGGCAGCCGATGGGCCCGCAGGCGAAGGGCGCGCAGTCGATCGTCTGCTCCGGGGCGCAGGCCCCCGCGCCATCGCAGGTCGCGCCCACCGTGGCCACGCCGTCGCGGCAGCGGGGCGGGCGGCAGGTGGTCTGGGCGCCGGGGTATGTACAGGCCTGGGCGGTGCGGCCATCGCAGAGGCCGCCGCAGGCGCCGCCATCCGTGGCGCAGGGGGAGCGCGCGCCGTGGGGGGCGCCGGCCACGGCCCGGCACTCGCCGCCCGCGCCGGGCACGTCGCAGGCCTCGCACTGCCCGCCGCACGCGCGGTCGCAGCACAGGCCGTCCACGCAGAAGCCGCTGGCGCACTCGTCGGGGCGCTGGCAGGCGTTGCCCTGGGGCAAAAGCGCCGTGCAGGCGCCGGCCACGCAGAAGAACCCGACGGCGCAGTCGTCGACGCTCGCGCAGGCCTCCAGGCAGCCGCCGGGGGCGCAGGCGTAGGCCCCGCAGGACGAGCCCTCGGCGACCACGCAGCTCCCCGCGCCATCGCAGGACGACGCCGGGGCGGCCACGCCGTTCGCGCAGGAGGCGGGCAGGCAGGTGGTCTCGCCGGCGGGGTACTCGCAGGCGTCGCGGGCGTTGCCCGTGCACTCGCCGGCGCACAGACCGCCGCCGGAGCAGGGCGCGCGCCCGCCATGGGGCGAGCCGAAGGGCACGGCCACGCAGGCGCCCACGTGCCCGGCGACGTCGCAGGCCTCGCACTGACCGTCGCAGGCCGCGTTGCAGCAAACGCCATCCACGCAGTGGTTCGAGCCGCACTCCTCGTCGCGGCCGCAAGCGGCGCCGTCGGCGCGTTTGTTCCCGCACACGCCGGCGGAGCAGAACAGGCCGGCGGCGCAGTCGGCGTCGGCCACGCAGTCGCCCAGGCAGGCCGTGGCGCCGCACATGAAGGGCGCGCAGGCCTGCGTCTGCAGGGCGGGGCAGGTGCCGTCGCCGGCGCAGACCGCCTCCAGGGTGGCCACGCCGCCGGCGCAGGAAGCGTCGCGACACGGGGACTCGTCGGCCGGGTAGAAACACGCCTCGGGCGTGCCGCCGTCGCACACGCCGCCGCAGACCGACTCGTCCGTGGCGCAGGGGGCGCGGTCGCCGCGGGGATCACCGGCCACGGGCACGCACACGCCGAGCGCCTCGGGTTCGTTGCAGGCCTCGCACTGGCCGCCGCAGCCCAGATCGCAGCAGACGCCGTCCACGCAGAACCCGCTGGCGCAGGCCCCGGGGAAGTCGCAGGGGGCGCCGTCGTCCGCGAGGGGCAGGCAGAGCCCCTGGTCGCAGTAAGCGCCCGCGGCGCACTGGGCGCTCTCCAGGCACTCCACCAGGCAGATGGCCTCGCCGCAGGCGTAGTCGCCGCAGCTCTCGGGCACGCCCGGCGCGCAGTCGATGGTCTCGCCGTCGCAGAAGGCCGGCGGAGTGCCGAAGCCGTCCGCGCAGCTGGGCGGCGCACACTCGGCGTCCGGGCCGAGCAGGAAGTCCTCGGGGCAGGTGGGGGTCTGGCCGTCGCAGGTCTCCACGGCGTCGCAGGGGCCCACGGCGGCGCGGCACTCGGTGCCGGGCGCGGAGACGCGGTCCACGGGGCAGGTCTTGAGCGCGCCGTTGCAGGCCTCGGCGGCGTCGCAGGCGTCCAGGGCGGGGCGGCACTCCGTCCCGGCCGCCAGGGCCACGTCCGCGGGGCAGGTCCCGAGCGCGCCGTCGCAGGCCTCGGCGGCGTCGCACTCGCCGACCGCGGCGCGGCACTCGGTGCCGGGCGCGGAGACGCTGTCCACGGGGCAGGTCTTGAGCGCGCCGTTGCAGGCCTCGGCGGCGTCGCATGCGCCGGCGGCGGCGCGGCACTCGACGCCGGCGCCCTTCACGACGTCGGCGGGGCAGGTCTTCACGGCGCCGTCGCAGACCTCGGCGGCGTCGCACAGGTCCGAGGCCGCGCGGCAGGCGGTGTTGGCGGCCTTTACGGCGTCGGGGGGGCAGGTCTTGGCGGCGCCGGAGCAGGTCTCGGCGGCGTCGCACAGATCGCTCGCCGCCCGGCAGGTCACGCCCGCGGCTTTGTTGGCGTCCGCGGGGCACGCGGCGGCGTTGCCCGGGCACATCTCGGCGGCGTCGCACAGGTCGCTGGCCGGCCGGCACTCCGTCGCATTGTTCTTGAATCCGTCGGCGGGGCAGTCCCGCGCCGCGCCGGTGCAGGTCTCGGCGGTGTCGCACACGCCGTTGACCGCGCGGCATTACACGCCGGCGCCCTTGAAGGCGTCTCCGGGGCAGGCCTTCGCGGCGCCATCGCAGGCCTCGGCGGCGTCGCACACGCCGTTGGCCGCCCGGCACTCCACGCCGACGCCCTTCACGGCGTCCGGGGGGCAGGCCTTGGCGCTGCCGTCGCAGACCTCACCCGTGTCGCACACGTCGCTCGCCGGGCGGCAGGCGGTGTTCACGGCCTTCACCGTGTCCGCGGGGCAGGTCTTGACGGCGCCCGTGCAGACCTCGGCGTTGTCACACAGGTCGCTGCCGGCGCGGCAGGTGACCCCGGCGGCCTTGTTCACGTCGGCGGGGCAGGCGGCGGCGTTGCCGGGGCACAGCTCCGCGGCGTCGCACAGGTCGGCCGAGGGTCGGCACTCCGTCGCGTTGTTCTTGAACGTGTCGGCGGGGCAGGTCTTCACGGCGCCGTCGCAGGCCTCGGCGTTGTCGCAGGGGCCGGCGGCCACGCGGCACTCCACGCCGGCGGCCTTGGGCACGTCCGCGGGGCAGGCCTTGGCGGCGCCGTCACAGGTCTCGGCCGCGTCGCACACGCCGACGGCCACGCGGCACGACACGCCCGGCGCCTTCACGGCGTCCACGGGGCAGGCCTTGGCGCTGCCGTCGCAGACCTCGGCGGCGTCGCACACGTCGCTGGCCGCCCGGCAGGCGGTGTTCACGGCCTTCACCCCGTCCACGGGGCAGGTGAAGGCCACGCCGTTGCAGACCTCCTGCTGGTCGCACACGTCGCCGGCGGCGCGGCACACCGTGTTGTTCGCCTTGGCGCGGTCCACGGGGCAGGCGGCGGCGGCGCCCGTGCACATTTCGGCCGCGTCGCACAGATCCGCCGAGGCCCGGCACTCCGTCGCGTTGTTCTTGAACGCGTCCACCGGGCAGGTCTTGGCGACGCCATTACAGATCTCGGCGTTGTCGCAGGGCCCGGCCACCGGGCGGCACTCGGTGCCGGCGACCTTGGCCACGTCGGCGGGGCAGGCGGTCGCCACGCCGTCGCAGATCTCCGCGGCGTCGCAGGCGCCCACCCCCGCGCGGCACTCGACGCCGGCGGCCTTGATCACGTCCTCGGGGCAGGTGCGCACGAGGCCGTTGCAGACCTCGGCGGTGTCGCAGGTGCCCGCCGCCGCGCGGCAGAGCGCGTTGGCGGCCTTGAGCACGTCCGCGGGGCAGGTCTTGAGCGTGCCGTTGCAGACCTCGGCGGCGTCGCAGAGATCGGTGGCGGCGCGACACTCCGTGTTCACGGCCTTCACGCGGTCGTTGGGGCAGGCCTTGGCGGCGCCCGTGCAGACCTCGGCGGCGTCGCACACGTCGGTGGCGGCGCGGCACTCCGTGTTGAGCGGCTTCATCGCGTCGTTGGGGCAGGCCTTGTTCGTGCCGTCGCAGACCTCGGTGAGGTCGCACACGTCGCTGGCGACGCGGCACTGGTGGCCCTGCACCTGGACGCCGTCGTTGGGGCAGGCGGCGGCGGTGCCGTCGCAGACCTCGGCCACGTCGCACACGTCCGCGGCGGCGCGGCACTCGGTGCCGGTCGGGAAGATCACGCACTGACCCACCGTGCCCTCGGCGGTGCAGCTGTCGCAGGCGCCGCCGTCGCAGGCGGCGTTGCAGCACACCCCCTCGGTGCAGAAGCCCGACTGACACTCGCCCGCGCAGCCGCAGGCCTGACCGTTGGGGAGCAGATTGCGGTCCAGGTCGTAATCGTAGGCGCGGCCCTCGTTGGGGTTGCCGAAGGGCGCGGCCCCGGCCTTCTTGGGGGCGCCCGCGAGCAGGCGCGCGCCGCTCACGGCCACGGCGCTGCCGAAGCGGTCGCCGGCGGCGGCGTCCCGGGCGGTGAAGCGCGTCTGCAGGCACCAGGTGGTCCCCGTGCGCACGGTGGCGTAGGCCGCGCCGGCGCCGACCAGGGCGCCCACGGCGTCCACGGCGGCGCCGATCACGGCGGTGTTCGTGTCCACGGCCACGGCGATGCCGAACTGGTCGCCGGCGGTGCCGTCCGCGGCCACGAGGGTGGCCTGGGGCGTCCAGGCGACCCCCGAGCGCGTGAACACGGTGGCGGTGCCCTGGTCGACCGCGGCGAGCACGTCGTCCTGGGGCGCGCCGACGAGCGCGGTGTCGCCCGACAGGGCCACGGCCGTGCCGAAGAAGTCGTTGGCCGCGGCCACGGCCGAGGCGAGCTTGCTCTGCTGCGTCCACACCCCGGCGGCGCGCAGGAACACGTAGGCCGAGCCCGCGTCCGCGCCGGCCACCAGATCGTCCAAAGGCGCGCCCACCAGCGCCGTCTCGCCGGACACCGCCACCGCGCGCCCGAAGGCGTCGGCCCCGGCGCCGTCCCCGGCGAGGAGCTGCGCCTGCTGCGACCACACGCCGGCGGCGCGCAGGAACACGTAGGCCGAGCCCTGGTTGGCGTTGGCGCCCACGTCGTCCTGCGGGGCGCCGACCACGATCGTGTCGGCGGAGATGGCGACGGCGGCGCCGAAGAGGTCCGTGGCCGCGCCGCCCGCGGCGTTGAGCCGTTGCGCCTGCGTCCACACGCCCGCCACGCGGTTGTAGACGTAGGCGGAGCCCTGGTCGGCCACGGCGCCCACGTCGTCCAGGCTGGCGCCCACCACGACCGTGTCGCCGTCGATGGCCACGCTGTTGCCGAAGCCGTCGTCCTGGGTGCCGTCGTTGGCGATCAGGCGCGCCTCGCGGGTCCATACGCCGGCGTTCTGCACGAACACATAGGCCGCGCCGCGGGCCGTGGCCTGCAGCACGTGGTCGCCGGGCACGCCCACCACGGCGGTGTTGCCCGAGATCGCGACGCTGGCGCCGAACTGGTCGGCCTGGTCGCCGTCGCCCGTGGTGATGTTGGTGGGGAACCCCCAGGCGCCGTTGCTGCGGTTGAAGACGTAGATCGAGCCCTGCGTGTTGTTGCCGCTGACGTTCTCGCTGCTGAAGCCGAAAATCGTCGTGTCGACGCTGGTGGTCACGGCGTTGGCGGGCACGAGCAGGCGGGCCTCCTGCAGCCAGGTGCCGCTGTTCACGTCGCGCACGAACACGTAGGCCAGCGCGCCGGTGGCCACGATGGAGATGGTGTTCGCGTCCAGGCTCAGGCTCAGCCCGAAGCGCAGGCCGTTGACCAGGTCGAGCGCGTTGAGCTGGTCCTGCAGCGCCCACACGCCGGCGGTGCGCAGGTACACGTAGACCGTGCCCTCGTCCGCGGCGGCGCCCACGTCGTCGAGCGTGGCGGCCGCGGCGATGGTGTCGCCGTCGATGGCCACGTTCACGCCGAACGCGTCCCCCGAGGCGCTGTCGGCGGCCGTGAGCTTCTGGGTCTGCGGCCAGGCGTTGCCGTTGCGGGTGAACACGTAGGCCGAGCCGTGGTCGGTCTTCGCGCCCGTGTCGTCCTGGTTGGCGCCCACGACCACCGTGCCGCCGGACACCGCCACGCTCACGCCGAAGTTGTCCTGGGCCGAGCCGTCCCCCGGGGAGACGAGCGCCTGCAGCGCCCACACGCCGTTGGTGCGCGCGAAGATCGAGGCCGAGCCCATGTTGGCGTTGACGCCCACGTCGTCCAGGCTGGCGCCCACGACGGCCACGTCGCCATCCACGGACACGCAGCCGCCGAACTGGTCACCGATGCTCGGCGCCGAGGCGAGCAGCTTCTGTTGCTGCGCCCACACGCCGTTCGTGCGCGTGAACACATAGGCCGAGCCCTGATCGACCAGGTTGGCGTCGTCCAGGTTGGCGCCCACGATGGCCGTGTCACCGGAGAGCGCCACGCTGTGGCCGAAGTTGTCGTCCACCGCGCCGTCGGCGGCCACGAGTTTGCCCTCGAGCGCCCAGGTGCCGTTGGTCCGCACGAAGACATAGGCCGAGCCCTGGTTGAGCGTCGCGCCGACGCCGTCTTTCTCGGCGCCCACCACGGCCGTGTCGCCGTCGATGGCCACGCTGGTGCCCAGCTTGTCGTTGATGGCGCCGTCGCCGGGGACCTCGTCCGGCCGCGGCGGGCCACCGCTGTCCACCACGAGCATCGGGTCGATCTGCACGGGAAAGGCCGCGCCTCGCACGTCCACGACGACGGCGACGGTCTCGCCCCGGCCCTCGAGGTGCACGGGCAGGCCCTTTCCGCGGGCGTCCTTCGCGGCGGCGTCCTGGTACCAGAGCGCGGTGCCGCCCGTTTGCGGCGTGAGCTTCACGCGGCCGTCGGCGTCCGCCGGGGCGGCGGTGAAGCCGCGCAGGGCGACGGACAGGCGCAAGGTGCCCCGGCAGGCCGGATCGTCGACGTCGAAGCCCTGCTCCAGCCCCTCGGGGCCGTGCACGTACCAGGCGTCGAACCGGCCGGCCGTGTCGCCGTGCGTGTAGAGCGCGCGGTTGGGGCGCGCGGCGTCGGCCGTGGGGGTCGCGCGGTCGGCCGTGCGCGTGACGGTGTCGCACTGATACCCCGTGGGGCGCAGCGCGGCCTCCACGCCGGCCAGGGTCACACCCTCGGCGGTGAACACGGCGCCGGGGCCGCGCAGGGCGGGCACGGCGAGGAGGGTGTCGCCCAGGGGGCGCAGGGTGAAGCGGGGATCCTCGGCGGCGGCGGCCTGCCGCGCGGCGTACCAGGCGGCGCGCATCCCGGGGGGCGCGGCCTCCAGCGACATGCGGCCCTTGGGGAGCGGCTCGGCGGCGAGCGTCTTCGGGCCCGGAGCGTCGGCGGCCGGCGGGGGCGTCTCGACGACCTCGGGGACCACGACGGGCGCCGGCGTCGCCATCGACTCGACCTCGGGCGGCGCCGCGCGTTCGCAGCCCACCCCGAGCAGCGCGCAGACCACCCCCATCGCGGCGAGGCGTGCGCGCCGGAAGGACGGCGGAGAAGCGGAGATTTCGGTACGCAAGCGGCCTCCGGACACGGCCCGGCAGACCGCCGGGTCCGTCCAGGGTAGGGCCCCCGGGCAGGTCCGGACAAATCTTTGCACACGCGCGAAATCTTATGCGGCGCGCGGGCGCCTAAGCCCCGAAGGCCCCCGCCAGGGCGCCGATCGCCAGGATCGATTGGGTGCCGCTCTTCAGGTCCTTGAGCGTGACCTCACCGCGCGCGAGCTCGTCCGGCCCGGCCACGACGGCGAACGGGATCTGCTTGCGGTCGGCGTACTGGAACTGCTTCTTCAGCTTGCCGGCGCCCAGAAACACCTCGGCCCGCACGCCCGCGGCGCGCAGCGTGGCGGCCACCTGGTAGGCCTGCGCCCGCGTGCTCTCGTCGAACACGGTGACCAGCACCTGCGTGGGGCTGGCCTGCTCGCGCACGAGCTTCAGCTCCTGCAGGCCGTAGAACAGGCGGTCCACGCCCAGGCTGATGCCCACGGCGGGGATGGACTCGCCGCCGAACATGCCCAGCAGGTTGTCGTAGCGGCCGCCGGACATCACCGAGCCGATGGCCTCCAGGTCGAGCAGGAAGGTCTCGTAGATGGTGCCGGTGTAGTAGTCCAGGCCGCGGGCGATGGAGAGGTCCACGGCCACGCAGTCGCGGATGCCCAGCTCACTGGCGAGCTTCAACAGCTCGTGCAGCTCCGCCGCGCCCTTCAGGCCGATCTCGCTGTCGGCGAAGAAGCTGTTCAGCTCCTCGGGCGCGAGCTTCAGGAACGCGAAGACCGCGTCGATGGCCGGCGTGTCCAGTTTGTTCTCGGTGGCGAGGAGTTCGCGGGTCTTCTCCTCGCCGATCTTGGGGAGCTTGTCGACGGTGCGCAGCACGCCGAGCGCTGCGTTCCCCGAGACCTGCACGCGCTCGAGCAGGGCGGTGAGCAGCTTGCGGTTGTTCACGCGGAGCTGAAAACGCTCCACGCCCAGCGCCTTGAGCACGCTGGCGCCCACGGCCAGGCACTCGGCGTCGGCCATGATGGAGTCGCTGCCGACGATGTCGACGTCGCACTGGCTGAACTCGCGGAAGCGGCCGCGCCCGGGGGTCTCGGCGCGCCACACCGGGGCGATGTGGTAGCGCTTGAAGGGTTTGACCAGGTCGCGGTTCATGCCCACCACGCGGGCGAGCGGCACCGTCAGGTCGTAGCGCAGCGCGATGTCGCGCTCGCCGTTGTCCAGGAACCGGTAGAGCAGCTTGTCGCCCTCGTCGCCGTACTTGCCGACCAGGATGTCGGCGTACTCCAGCGCGGGGGTGCTCAGGGGCGCGAAGCCGAAGGACTCGAACACGCGGGCGACCTGCTCCAGCATGCGCTGGCGGGGCAGCATCACCTCGGGCAGGTAGTCGCGAAAACCGCGCAGGATGCGCGCCTCGACGGGGGAAGCCATATGGGGGAACCTCGGGGGGGATGAGCGGAGAGAGAGCGTCGAACTCAGCGGCGGGCGCGGCGACGAACCAGCGCCAGCCCGAGCAGGCCGGCGAAGAGGGGGAAGAGACCGTGGGCCGGGCGGCCCGTGACGGTCTGGCAGCCACCGCCGCCGCCGCCGCCGCCCGATTCGGCCGGCGCGCAGTCGGCGCCGTCGCAGTCGGTGTCGACGCCGGCGTCGCCGGTGCCACCGCCGGACCCGCCGCCCGCACCACCGCCCGCGCCGTCACCGCCCGTGCCGGAGCCGCCGCCGGAGGCGCCGCCCTCGCCGGACATGCCGCCCGTGCCCGGCTCGGGGCGCTCGGGCGGGATGTGGGACGCGCAGTCGCCGTCACCCAGGCAGAGCGCGTCGCACGCCAGGTTGTCGACGGGCGTCCGGATCTCGAACGGGTTGGGCTCGGGGTAGTTCTGCATCATGCCGTTGGGCAGGGGGCAGGGCTCGAGCAGCGGGATGTCGATGCACTTGTCGTTGGCCACATCGCCGATCTCGCGGCCCCACTCGTCCACCAGCAGCACGGCGAAACACTCGCGCCGGGGCAGGACGTGATAGGGCACGTTGTAGGGCGAGGACTTCTCGCGCACGCCGCTGCCCACGTCCGTCACGCCGGGCTCGTAGCCCACCAGCGTGAGCTGATCGTCGTAGGTCGGGTCGTCGGGCTTGGGCAGGCCGCCCTCGTCCAGCGGGATGCTGCGGGTGCGGTAGATGGCGTAGGTGGCCTCGGGGCGGTCCAGCGGCTGGTACACGACCTTCAGCTCGAGGCGGTGCTCCCGCATGCAGGGCTGGGCGCGCATCATCTCCTCGTCGGAGAAGGCGTAGACCTTCTGGCCCCAGCACTCCTCCGCGTCGCGCGCCGGCACGACCTCTTTGATGCCCTCGAAGTCCGGCCACGGCTCCATCGCCCGGCGACCGGAGCGGAACTGGATCTCGAAGTCGGCGTAGATCTGCAGCGCGGGCATGGCCGGCTGCACGGACAGGATGTAGTCCGTCGACCGGTCGAGCTCGGCCAGGGGGTCGATCTCGATGATCGACAGGGGCGCGGGCTCGTTGTGGAACAGGGTCTGCGGGGTGACCACGCGGATCTGGGTGGGCACGGGCTCCATCGTCTTCTTGGCGACGAGGTGGATCGTGTCCGGATCCGGGCACCAGGGGCCGCTGTAGCCGATGCGCATCGTGGCGTCGATGGGCACGCGGAACGCGTTGGGGTCCTGGATCGCCACGTTCTTCGGCACCGACCAGCCGATCGAGGTGCTCGACGGCAGGCAGGCCGGATCGGACGTGTCGGCCAGGGCGGTGGTCACGGAGCCGCAGGTGGCGGCGAGGAGGCCGGTGGCCACGAGTTTCTTCTGGAGCATTGGGAACTTCCCCGGGGCGTGATCGACGGCGCGTCGAGTCGGTGAATCTGACTCGAAGCGGGCGGTGGGCGTCAAGGACTGCGCCGCGGGGGGCGCGGGCGCCCGGCTCAGTGGCGGACGCTGATGCCGCTGGCGGCCGTGTGCCAGGAGAGGGTGTCGACGACGGCCCCGCGGGGGTCGATGAGTCGCACGGCGTCGTTGCGGTTGTTGAGCGAGAGGCCCTCGGGCGCGAACAGCGCGCTCGTGCCGGAGGCGGCCGCGCCGAACACCGTGACGCTCGCGCCGGCGCGGAGCTTGTAGCCCCGGGCGAAGGTGAAGCGCACGCCGCCCTTGTCCGCCAGCGACCAGCCGCCGAGCGAGACCTCGCCGCCGCCGGCGTTCTTCACGGTCACGGACTCGTCCGAGCGGTCCTCGGCCTTGCCGTCCCCGTTCAGGTCGCGATCGGGGTTGGGCACGGCCTCGGAGAGCACCAGCGCGGGCTTGCGGGCGGCGCCGGCCGCGTCGCAGGTGGCCCGGGGCGTCACGCAGACCTTGGCGCTGATGGTGCCCGCGCGCTGGGCGCTCTGGCACACGAACCCCTCGCCGCAGGCGTCGTCCGCGGTGCACTCGGCGGTGCAGGCCTTGGTGCCGTTCATCTTCACGCAGCGATTGCCCGAGGGGCCGCAGTCGGCGTCGCGGCTGCACTCGCCGCACAGGGCCTCGGCGTCCGCCCAGGGGTGGGCGCGCGGGTTGTCGTCGATGCCGTGCACGCCGTACATCGTGCTGAACCAGGGCGAGGTGCCGTCGAGCGCGTCCAGGAACTCGGTCACGCGCCAGGCCTGCACGAAGCCGTCGTCGCCCTCGGTCGTGAACACGTCGAGCAGGTGGTAGATGGGCTCGGGCGTCTCGGCGTTGCTGAAGCTGGTCGTGGTCACGACGTCCAGGCTCGCGCCGTCGGCCTTGGCCGGGTTCTGGAAGAAGCCCTCGCCGATGGCGTAGGTGTCGCAGCCCTCGGCGAACACGAGCTGGGAGCGGCCTGCGGGCATCTCGACCGTCGGCAGCTCGGCGTCGTCCAGGTCGCCCTCCTCGGTCTTCTTCCAGTTGGCCAGGGCGAAGCCGTAGAACGGCCCGCTGTGGCCGGAGAAGACGATCACGTCGCGGCTCTTCAGGCTCTCGCGGAAGTCGGCCTCCAGCGCGCGGCCGCCGGCGTCCGTGTCCGGGTCCGTCTCGGTCCCGGGCTGACCCCAGAACAGGCGCACGCGCACCTCGACCTCACCCTCGGGGGTGGTCACCCGAGTGGTCAGGGGGCCGCTGGTGCGCTTCAGGTCCTCATACTTCGCCACGGGCGAGGTGAAGCCGCGGCGGACGAGCTCGGCGTAAGTCTCGCGGCTGTGCTTGAGGTGATAGGCGGCGTGGTAGTCCCAGCCGAAGTGGACGTCGATGTCGAGCACGCCGTCCTCCATCAGGCCGGCGTAGTCGAACCAGGCGTCGTTGCCGCGCGCCTCGGGCTCCACGAAGAGCCGCACCGTCTCCTGCTTGTCCGCGGGCACCGTCTTGGGGTTGAAGCCGTCCCAGGGCTTCTCGCGGTACCACTCGGAGTTGATCTCCAGGCGCTGCATTTCTTCCACATCGACCCGGCCGATCTGCAGGTCGAAGTAGCGGCGGCCTTCGGGCGTGAGCTTCGTGGGCAGCGTGGCGAGCAGGTCCAGGGGGCCGCCGAGCTCCTGGCGGAAGTCCATCTCGAACGTGAGCTCGTCGATCTCTCGCAGGCCCAGGTCCTCCCACGAGCCGTTCTTGGTCAGGCTGCGGAAGCCGCCGTAGCGGGCGTTGGGGTCCTTCGCCTCCTTCTCGCCGATGTACTGCGAGAGGAACCAGCCCACGACGATCTGCCGGAAGGGCACCAGCGCCTTGGCCCGGGCCAGCCGCTCGGCCTTGGACTTGCCGGCGAAGCTCGACTCCAGGCGGACCTGCGTCGTGCCGGTGACCGCGTACTCGCGGGCCGTCAGCGAGAGGAAGTTGTCCTCCTTGCCGGGCTCCACGATGGAGAGCGCGGTGTCGTCCCCGGCGGGGTTCGTGGCGGCGGTGTCGCCTTTGCCCGAGTCGCAGGCGAACAGGGACAGGGCGGCGGGCAGCAGCAGGGCGCGGAAGGGGGACATCGGCAACTCCATCGGCCACGGAGGGCGCGGCGCGGCATTCTGGATCAGTTCGCCGCGGGCGTCAGCAATCGCCGTGCCACACCCCGCACCGAGGGCCGGATCCACGGCAGCGCCTTGCGCATGCTCTCGCGCGTCTCCGCCTCGACCAGAAGGCCGGCCTCGCGGATCAGGTCGCCCGTGGCGCGGGTCAGGTGGCAGCCGTCGGCGACGACGCGCCACGCCGGCTCCAGCACCCGCTGCCAGCGCAGCCGACCCGGGTTGTCCCAGGCGGCCACGTGCTCCAGATAGACGAAGCGCCCGCCCGGTCGCAGGACCCGCACGACCTCGGCCAGCACGGCCTGGGGGTCGGGCACCGTGCACAGGACCAGCGTGCCGACGACCACGTCCAGGCTCGCGGCGTCCACGGGCAGCGCCGTCGCGGGCGCGTCCAGCACCGTCACCGGCCGGTCGGGCATCCGGGCGCTCGCCTCGGTCAGCCGCCGGCGCATGTGGGCGTCCGGCTCGGTCAGCGTCAGCGAGCGCAGGCCCGCGGGGTAGTGCGGCAGGTTCGCGCCCGTGCCCGCGCCGATCTCCAGCACGTCGCCCGCCAGGTCGGCCAGCAGCGCGCGCCGCCACTCGCCGAGGCAGGCCTTTTCGGCGTCTTCCATGAAACGGTCGTAGATGGCGGCGACGAAGCGGGACATGGGGGCTCCGGGGGCGGGTGGCCGGTCACGCGCGACCGTCGCCCGCCCGCTCGGCAAAGATCACCTCGGCGGTCGCGGCGTCGAGCACGCGGTCGGCGTATCGCTCGAGGGCGTCGCGATCGGCGGCATCGAGCAGCGACTGAAGCGCCGGCGGCAGGGGGCCGAAGCGGCGAAAGATCTGTCGCGCAACGACGGCGCGCTCGCCGGCCGTGAGCCCGCGGGCCTCGCCTTCCACGCGGCCGCGCGCCTCACCCCGGGTCTCGCCGCGCGCCTCGCCACGCGCCTCGCCCTCTTTCTGGCCGGCCTCGAAGCCTTCCTCCCACCATTGCAGGGCCGGCGGACGGCCGCCGTCCGTGGTGTCGATGCGGTCGAGCAGTGAGATGCGGGTCATCAGGGCCTCCAGTTCGGCCTTGGGCAGTCGTTTCGCGGCGTACGTCAGGTAGTTTAGCAGCCGCCCGAGGTCATTCAAGTCGCCGGTCCGGCCGGCGTCCTCGCGGGCGACCTCGATGGCCCAGCGCTCGGCGATGGGGATGAGCAGCTCGCCGCGCTCGCGGATGTGTTTGAGCAGCACGAGGGCGGCGCGCGGATTGGTGGCGGACATGGTCTCGAAAGACCTCGTCGGCCACGCGGGGCGCGTGTCGCAGGAAATCGACGCGGGTCGTCGTTTTGTCAGGGGGTTACCCAGTTGGGTGGTCCCTGAATATGCCTTGATTATCCGATCGAGTATTCAGGTATGCGCTGACTCTGTGTCGGGTAAGCCATCGTGGTCCCTGGTCGACGGATTCCGTAGCTTCGACGACCTACGGATCCATCGGAGGGGAGATGCTCACGCTCGGCACGCGGGTGCGCGCGGAGATCGCGAAGATCGTTTCGCGCGTGTGTCGGCGGTGGTGGGCCATGGCGGCCGTAATTGCGCTCGCGGTACCGTGTCGGGGCGGGCCGGTCGACGGGCTGGCGAGTGCCATCGAGGCGTTCAAGCGGCACGACCACGTCACCGCGCGGGATCTCGCGAGCGCGGCCTACGCGGCCGACGGTTCGGCCGACGCTCTGGAGTTGTGGGCGCTTTCGTCGCTGCGCCTCGGCGAGATTCCGCGGGCGTCGGCGCTCTATGGCGAGCTCGCCGACCTGCCGGGTGCACCGCCCAGTGTGAAGAAGCGTGCCGAATCCCAGCTCTCGGCCCTGCGACGCCAGGGGGCACGCCTCACTGTGACGCTGACGCCGGCGGGGGCGAACCTCACGATCGACGGCAACATCGTGGGCACGTCTCCCCTGGCTTACGAATTTGCGCTGCTGCCGGGGAAACACCAGATCCGCGCCAGCCTGGAGGGCTACACCGGCCGTGAAGCGGAATGGGTGGCGAAACCGGGGGGGCGCTTGGCGGTCGAGTGGGCTCTGGAAGCGAAGAACGTGGGCTCTGCGCCCATGGCCGTCGTTTCCGCCCCACCGACAGAACCGCCCGCGGCCACGCCGTCGCCCGAGTTGCGCGCGGTGATTCCCGTTCGGCCCGAGCCCGTGACAACGCCCCCCGAAAATGCCATCTGGGCGCCTGCTGTGGCGACTCGGGCGTTGCGATTGGTCGAGCTTCGCGGGGGCGTTCGCAGAGTCGCGCGGAGAGTCGAACAAGAGGGGGAGAAGCTGCGGCTTCTGGCCGAGGACGGCTCGGAGCTGGTCGTGGACACGAGCGAGCTCGTCGGCCTGTCCATTCTGGACGACGAACTCGTCGCCGGGTTCGGTACGCGGGTGTCGCACGCGCTCGAGAACCTGGAGCTCGGTGAGGCGCCGCGCCTGATTCGGCTCGCGAATGGCCGCGTCGCCGCCGTGTTGGAATCTGCGAAAACCGGTGCACGGGCCCAGGTCGTCGATGTGTCCTCCGGGTTGCCCGTCGAGCCGCAGGCCGTCGTCGGGGCGCTGGAACTGGGCGCGGCGGCGGTGAATGTCGTGTCGCTGAAAGATGGCGCACAGGTCGTCGGTCAGTTTCTGGAGCGCACCCGGTCCGGCAAGCTGGCCTTCCGGCAGTTGCACGGCCAAGTGATCCTGCTCGAAACCGAGACGATCGAACGGATCGCCGCGCTTCGGCCGGCCGAGCGGGTTCTCCTGCAAGATGGCACCACGCTCGTCGGGAAGATTCTGGAGCGCGACTCGTCCTCGATTCTCGTCTCGCTCCCCAACGGGAACCAGGTGCGACGCTCGGCGCGCGAGGTTGCCGAGGCGCGGCTTTCCAGGTGGGCGTGTGGTCTGGGCATCGATCCGGACTCGGTGTCGCTCAGTGTGACGAAACACGGCTTCGAGGCGCGCATCCGACTCGATGAGGCCGAAGCGAAGCGGCGCGCCTGGATGGACCGGGGGGGTGTGCTGCCACCCTTCGCCGTACATGCGACGGGCGTCGGAATTCTCATGCCGTCTACAGGTGGGGTCTGTTCGACACCGAACGGCGGCGGCGGGGGGGGGCGGTGGTGGTCGTCTCGGCCTCGTCTATCTGGGGTTGCCGCATGTACCCTCGACCGCCTGGTTCGCGACACGCTTCGCCACGGGGGCGGATGTCTCCGCGTTGGGCATGAGCTGCGGCGTCCCCGCGCTCTCGTTCGACGGCGGCATCCAGTGCGTGCGGACCAGCTTCGTTCAGACGCAAGTCAGCGTGCCCTTCACGACCAGCGTCCAGATTGGCCTGGGGGCGCCGGACCTGGCCGGCTCATGGTCGGGTGTCGTCCTGGGGCTCGGTTGGTCGCCGTCGTTGTCGATCACCATTCCGGAGGCCGGGCCCGCCCAGACGGAGTTCGTCTCCACGGGGTTCGAGGTGAGCCTCGACTTCGCGACGCGGGAAGGCGCGCTCGAGGGCATGGCCGCCGAGGCGCACTTCCGGATTGCGGGATTCGTACTGCCGCCGACCTCGAGCAACGGCCCTTGGGTCGGCTCGCTGAGGCTCGGCGCGGTCTGGTACTGACGGCCGAGACCAAGGACACGAGATGAACACGAGCGAGCTGAAAACGCGCATCGGGGCGCTGCTGCGGGCGACGATCCTGGGGGTGACTGTGTGTGCCGGGGCACTCGCCTGCGATGACGCCGAGGGCGGTGCGAAGGCCGTGACCGTCCCGGCGATGTCGCTGACGCCGGACGGAGAGCGGTTCCTCCAGGACGAGGCGCTCCAGCGCGAGATCAGCGCGTCGTTTCGGCCGACGGACGATGCCGTCGCGATGTCGGTGATCTTCTGGGTCGGCTTGGGGATCGGTGCCGAGACCGGGCGGATGCCAGCGTTCTTGTATTCGCCGGAGTTCCGGGCCCGGATGCTCGCGGGCCTCGACGATCGGTTGCCCCGCTTGGTGCGTGCGGGGGGCGGCGGGCAGGCGCCGACCACGGTCGAGCAAGGCCTGATCTCCCGATTCGACCAGACGAGCGGATTCGGTTGCGGGCCGGACGCCTGTGACGTGGACATCGGGTACTTCGACGACGAGCTCCGCGGACTGGCGGGCACGGCGATCGGGGTGACGACCACGTTGGCCGATCTGCGCGGGATCGGGGCGTTGGCGTCTGGGACGAAGCTGCGGACGCTCCTCGAGGCGAAGTCGGTCGAGCTCGGAGCGCCGGATCTCATCGCCGCGGCACAGAACTTCTCCGAGAGCAGCCTGGGCGACCTCTTCGAGCCCGTGCTGGGTGTGCTCGGCATGTTCGGCAGCGTCGGGCTCATCAGCTCGGGCTGGGGCACCCCGTTGCTGGTCGCGAGCACGGCGGTGCTGGCGGTCAAGATCGACCAGAAGCTGGACGCGATGGCGGGTCAGGTGTCGCTGTGCGAGGTGTCGCAGAGCACGGCCTGCTGCGGCGAGCGCGAATGCGCGGCGCCGCGAACGTGTTACCGCTGCGAGTCCGGGGCGTCCGTGTGCGCCTTGCCCGGCGTGTCGAAAGGCCCGGCCTGCGGCGAGGACGAGTGTGGCGTGAACACGGGCAACGCCGGGCAGCCGTGTTGCGAGGGCGGCGTCCGCTTCTCGGCGGACGTGGAGTGCCTCAACGGCACCTGCCAGCCGTGCGGCGGGCTGACGCAGGTGTGCTGCAACGGCGGGCGCTGCGACGCGGGGGAGTGTTACAACGGCTTCTGCCGTCCTTGCGGTGGCGACGGCAAGAGCTGCTGCGAGGGCGGGGGGTGCAACAACGGGCTGGTCTGCCGGTCGTTGACGAACGGCACGCCGGGCAATCCCGACGTCTGTCGCGATCCGAACGTCGTGTTCTGCGATGAGGAGGCGACCGCCGGGGGCAACGACCCTGTGACCCTGCGCGTGAAGACGGGCGGCCAGTGTGGAACGTTCGTATTTCGCTACAACGCGATCAGCGTGCCCGACCGTTTCATCGTCCGCTACGGCGGGCGCACGGTGCTGGACACGCGCTGCGTGAGTGGTGAGAGCAACGAGGCGCTGGAGCTCTGTGGGGCCGACGAGGCCGAGGTCGCGGTGCAGCCGAACTGCGACGGCTCGAGCGACACGGCGTGGAACTTCTCGCTCTCGTGCCCGCACTGAGGCGCGTGAGCGAGCCCCGAAATCGACTTTCGACCGGATCCGAGACGAGACAGGAGAAACCGAAATGACCATGCGAGAAATGCTGAGAATCACCGCGCTGGCGCTCTTACTGGTGGCCTGTGGCAGCGGGGAGGGAGGCGGTCCGCGCGAGATATCTCCGACCCTGGACGATGGCGGCGGCGACGTGCTCGTCGGCGCGGGCGACGGCGGGCCGGCGGCCGATGTTGGGCCGATGGGCAGCGGCGAAACGAAGGAGCAGGCCATCGGTCCCGAGGGCGGCGTGCTCGAGCTCGGCGGCGCGCGGCTAGAGGTCCCCGCGGGCGCGCTGGACGAGATGACCACCCTGCGGCTGACGTCGGTGGCGCGCGCGACGACGGCGGGCTACGACCGCTACAGCCCGGTGTACCGCTTCGAGCCGGCGGGCACGAGGTTCGCGCAGCCGGCGACGCTGAGCATGGCGTTCGACGGGGACTCGACACGGGCGACGCTGTTCTGGAGCCGCGAGACCGGCGGGGGGTTCGAGCGCCTCGGCGGGCGTTTGGACGCCGGCCGGGTCTCGGGCGAGGTCTCGCATTTCAGTGATGGCTTCGTGGGGGACGGTATCGAGTACACCGACCCCCCGGACCTGAGCTGCGTGGAGACACGGCTGCTCGAGGGGCGCAACGCGACGAGCTCGGGCGTCTCCGGCGGCATCGCGCTCTTCTTTACGGTGGAGGACTGCGAGGGGCGTCCGGTGACAGGGCTGGCCGCGGAGGACTTCGCGCTGCTGGAGGACGGCGAGGCGCTGAGCAGCGAGGCGCAGGCCACGGTGCTGCCGCAGGCGGGGGTCGGGGTGTTCGTGTCGTTGGTACTCGACCTGTCGTCGTCGACGGCGCCGGTGCTCGACGAGCTCGTGAATGGCGCGCGTGCGTTCGTCGGCACGCTCGAGCTGGCGCGGCTGCCAGTGCAGGTGCAGGTGCTGGCGTTCGGGGGCGCAGAGAGGGCGACCGAGCGGCAGCGGCACACGCTGGACCTGGACCGAGTGCGGGGTGCGCTCGAAGGTCTGCGCACCTGGACGCCGACGGACGTGGGTTCGACGAACCTGAATGGCGCGGTGGTGCAGGCGCTGGAGCAGAGCGCGGCCGCGCAGCAGGCGTACCGCGAGCGCAACCAGGGCGGGGCGTTCTCGACGGGGCACGTGGTGGTGTTTACGGACGGCCGCGACACGGCGCGGCGGGTGGACGTGTCGACCGTGCAGAGCGCGGTGTCGGCGAGCCCGGACACGTTGATGGTGGTGGGGTTGCGGGGGGCGGACTGGCGACCGGAAGCCATCGCGGCGCTCGGCGCGCGGTACACGGTGGAGGCGCCGGACGCGCTGCAGCTCGCGCGAGACTTCAGCGCGGTGGCGAACCGAATCGCCGGTCAGGCGTCTCGAACCTATCTGGTGGGCTACTGCTCACCGTCGCGCGCGGGGAGCCACACGGTGACCGTGGGGGTGTCGGGTGCGGAGACGCGGGCTCAGGCGGTCTACGACTTCGACGCGGGGGGCTTCGACGGGAGCTGCCGGGCGACGGCGTTCGCAGGTATCTGCGAAGGGCGCACCTGTGGCGGGCTGGGGTGCGGAGCGTGCGACGACCGGAGAGAGGCCTGCGAAGGCGGTCGAGCGTGTCGGGACAACTGCCAGATTCGCGGTCTGTGCGGCGACCAGGTCATCATGAACGGCCAGGGCTACGAGCAGAGCTGCCCGAACGCGCCGGAGAGCTTTGGTTGCGGTCGACAGTGCGTGGACACGCTGACCGACCCGAACCACTGCGGCGGGTGCGACGTGGCGTGTGACCCGCTGGGCGAGACGTGCGAGGCGGGGGCGTGCGCGCTGAAGGAAGGGTTCAGCCGGTGCGGGGATGTGGTCACCGACCTGCAGAGCGACCGGGGCAACTGCGGGCGGTGCGGCGTGGCGTGTCAGGGCGAGGAAGTGTGCCGCGAGGGCCAGTGCGCGTGCGCGAGCGCGGCGGAGACCTCTTGTGGCGGAGTGTGCGTGGATTTGCAGAGCGACCGGGGCAACTGCGGGCGGTGCGGGGTGGCGTGTGACGCGGGTGATTGCACTGAGGGGGCCTGCGCCCTGCCGCCGGGCTACGTGCGCATCGAACCGGGCGTGTTCACGATGGGTAGCCCGGCAGGCGAACTGGGCCGTGAGCCGTCCGAGTCGCAACACCGGGTGACCATCACGCGGGCGTTCTTGATGAAGACGACCGAGGTGACGCAAGCGGAGTGGCAGGCGGTGATGGGAAATAATCCGTCGAGCTTTGCCGCGTGCGGAGCCAACTGCCCGGTAGAGCAAGTGAGCTCGAACGACGCGGTCGACTACGTGAACCGCCTGTCAGACGCTGCGGGCTTGGCGCGGTGCTACGACGCGAACCGCGCGTTCGCGGGGCTGGCGTGCCTGGGCTACCGGCTGCCGACCGAGGCGGAGTGGGAGTACGCGGCGCGGGCAGGGACGCAGACGGCCTATCATACGGGTGTGAACACGCAGACGACTTGCGTCAACGACCCGAACTTGAACCTGGCGGGGTGGTACTGCGGCAATGCCGCGAACACGACACACCCTGTCGGGCAAAAGCAGGTGAACGCTTGGGGTCTCTACGACATGCACGGCAACGTGTGGGAGTGGGTGGAGGACGGGGTCGCGATATATCCTGCAGGCGCTGCGGTCGACCCGGTCGACCCGGCTGCCGGTGGCTTCCGCGTCATTCGGGGTGGGTCCTGGAACTACAGCGCCCAGGACGCTCGGGCCGCGAGCCGGAGCAACAACACCCCGGACGGCCGGAACAACCGCATCGGCTTTCGGCCTGCCAGGTCGTTGTAGTGGTGCCCTTGGCGCTTTTGCCCTTTGTCCCTCGGCCCGCGGCCCGGCGGCGCGCGGACTCGCAAAGCCCAGGCGCCTCAGCGCCGGGCGCGAGGCCGTCGTCCGTCGGGGCAATTCCCTTCCAATTCCGGCAAATGCAAAAGAAGGCGCGCGCGATGAGACAGTCTCGACTGTGGTCGACCTGGGCCTTGGTGTGTGGGGTCATGGCGAGCGGATTGGTCCCGAGCGTGTCGTTCGCGCAGGCCACCGATTCATCCGCCCCCCCACCGGCCAACGGATCCGTTTCCAGCGAGCCGCCCTCGCCGCCCCCGGCGGGTGGGCTCGAGCCCGCATCGCCCGGGGGGGCCGCGGAGAAGCCGCCAGCCGACAACGCGGGCGAGCGCCCGTTCGTGTTCACGCTCGGCCTGGGGCCCACGTATTCGGGTTTGCTCGGGGGCGGAGACTCCGAGCACCGGGGCGGGGTCGTGTTGTCTGCGGGCGGTGTGAACCCTCTCGGCGACCACCTGGGCTTCGGCATGCGGCTCTCGCTCGACCTGACCGCATTCCATCGCTTCATGCAGACCGTTCACGCGGCGAACGAGGCGGTCGGTTGGTCGAACAATGCGATGGGTGAGGTCTACGACTGGGCGGCGGCGGACGGCGACTTCAAAGGAATCCGGATCGCCGGTTCGATCTTCGCGTTCGTGGCGCTGCTGGCCAGCTACGCCGTGGCCGGCGTGTTGTCCCTCTCGGCGCCGTTCGCGCCGACCTCGACCATCGAGCTGGACACATCGCTCGACGACAACTTCCGGCCGGACGGCCTCGGTTTCTTTGTGTCGGGGGGACTCGCCTTGGCCATCTTCATTCCGCCGGACGAGGCCGAGGCATTCACGGGGGCGGGACCCACGGTCGGCCTCGGCTACCGGTTGGAGCGTGTGGAGTTCGGCTGGGACTCGACCGTGCTCCCGGAGGTTCCGACGATGGCAAGGACCATCGAACCGGCGTGATCACGAACGTCTCCATCCGCTTCCGTTTCTGACCATGGGTGCGCGGCACTCGAGAAGGAGAGAATGTGAACAAGATCGAAAGTCTGTCGTGGAGTTCGATGCTGGCCCTGGTCCTGGCCCTGGCGCTGGTGGGCTGCGGTGGCGAAGACACACCCCACGGAGCGAACGGCCCGGATGCCGCGTCGAACGGCCCGGATGCCGCACCGACGCCTCCGCCCCGGGGCTACGTCCGCATCGAGGCGGGGGAGTTCACGATGGGCAGCCCGGCGGGCGAGTGGGGCCACTTCGATGACGAGGTGCAGCACCAGGTGACCATCACGCGTGCGTTCGCGATGAAGGCAACGGAGGTGACGCAAGCGGAGTGGCAGGCTGTGATGGGGAACAACCCGTCGGACTTCGCGGCGTGCGGCGGCAACTGCCCTGTCGAGAGTGTGAGCTGGTACGACGCGGTGGACTACGTGAACCGGCTGTCGGACAACGAAGGTCTGGCGCGCTGTTACGCAAACGACAGGGAGCGTACGTTCGCGGGGTTGGACTGCCCTGGGTACCGGCTGCCGACGGAGGCGGAGTGGGAGTATGCGGCACGGGCAGGCACGCAGACGGCATTCTACACGGGCGGCATCACCGGCAGCGGCTGCGGCGACCCGAACCTGGACTTGGCGGGGTGGTACTGCGGCAACGCCGGGGACACGACGCACCCTGTCGGACTCAAGCAAGTGAACGCCTGGGGCCTGTACGACATGCACGGGAACGTGTGGGAGTGGGTGCAGGACTGGTTCAGGGATTATCCCGCAGGCGCTGCGGTGGACCCGCTCGGCCCGGCTGCCGGTCTTATCCGCGTCGGGCGGGGTGGGTCCTGGCGCGACGACGCCCAGTACGCTCGGGCCGCGAGCCGGTTCGACAGCACCCCGGACTACCGGTACGTCAACTTCGGCTTCCGGCCTGCCAGGTCGCTGTAGCTGTGCCCTTGGCGCTTGTACCCTTTGTCCCTCGGCCCGCGGCCCGGCGGGGCGTAGCGACCGGTGTGTCGCTGAAACCGCCGACTGCTCGGGCACCGCTCAGTCGGGCTCGATCCCGGTCGCCTCGGTCTCCTCCGCGCCCTTGGCCATCAGCGCGATCAGCTCGTCCGTGGTCAGCTTGCCCGCGGCCCCGGCGCCGTCGAGCAGGGCGGCGACGAGGGCGCGTTTGTCGTCGTGCATCGACAGGATCGCTTCTTCGACGGTGCCCTCGGCGGCGAGGCGATACACGGTCACCGGCTCCGTCTGTCCGATGCGATGGGCGCGCCCCGTGGCCTGGTCCTCCACGGCCGGGTTCCACCAGGGGTCCAGGTGGATGACATAGGTCGCCGCGGTCAGGTTGAGCCCGGCGCCGCCCGCCTTGAGAGACAGCAGAAACGCGTCGTCCTCGCCGGCCTGGAAGGCGTCGACGATGCGGCCGCGCTCGGCCGCGGGCGTGCTGCCGTCCAGGTAGGACACGAACAGGCCCAACTGCATCAACTCGGCCTTCACCAGCTGTAAAAACCGGGTGAACTGACTGAAAACCAGGGGCCGGTGGCCCTCGGAACGCACCTCGGCGATGAGCTCCACGGCCTGCGCCAGCTTGGACGACTCCAGCGTCGAGTTGGGGTCGACCAGGCGCGGATGGCAGGCGAGCTGCCGCAGGCGGGTCAGCGCCGACAGGATCTGCACGCGCCGCTGCGCCTCCCGCAGGCCGGTGTCGGCGGTGAGCGCGGCCACCGTGGCCAGCCGGTGCTCCTCGTACAGCCGCCGCTCCGCGCGCGAGAGCTGCACGCGCAGGGTGATGTCCGTGCGGGCGGGCAGGTCGGGCAGCACTTCGGCTTTCGTGCGCCGCAACAGGAACGGCGCGAGCACCGTGGCCAGCGTGCGGCGCCGGCCCGCGTCGCCGTCGCGCTCGATGGGCACCACGAAACGCTCGCGGAAGTCCTCGGGCGCGCCTAACAGACCCGGCACCGCGGCCCGCATGACCGCCCAGATCTCGGCGACGCGGTTCTCTACGGGCGTGCCCGTCAGCGCCACGCGGAACCCCGCCGACAGCAGCGCCGCGGCCTTGGACCGCAGGCTCTCGGCGTTCTTCAGCGCGTGCGCCTCGTCGAAGATCACGGTGCCGAACTTCACCTCGGCGAGGGCCTCGGCATCCCGGACGACCAGGTCGTACGAGGCGATCAACACATCGCCCTTTCCCAGCGTCGCGAGGCGCGCCCGGCGGTCCGCGTCGCGGTGTTGCGCGACCCGCAGCGAGGGCGCGAACCGCTCGGCCTCGCGCGCCCAGTTGAAGCCCAGCGAGGTCGGCGCCACGATCAGCGCCGGCCCGGACGCCGCGCGCCCCAGCAGCAGCGCCAGCGACTGAATCGTTTTGCCCAGGCCCATGTCGTCGGCCAGGCAGCAGCCCGGTGCCCACTGCGACAGCCGCGCCATCCAGCGGAACCCCTCGAGCTGGTAGGGCCGCAGCGTGCCCAGAAGCCCCGGGGGCACCTCGGCCACGAGCTCCTCGGCGGTCCGCGCGCGACGGGCGATCTCGATCCAGGCCGGGGGCGCCTCCACGCGGGCGCCCAGTGCCTCGAGGGCGTCGACCAGGCGCAACTGGGCGGGGCTGATGGACTTCTTGTCGCCCAGCGTCGCCGCCAGCGTCGACAGACCCTCGCGCAACTGGGTGTCGAGCTGCACCAGAGCGCCGTCCTTGGCCTCGATGTACCGCCGACCGTCGCGAATCGCCGCCAACAGACCGGAGAGCGCCACCTGCGCGCCCTCCAGGTTCAGCTCGCCCTCGAGCCCGAACCAGTCGCGCTTCTTGCCGATGTGCAGGTCCAGGTCCTGGAGCCGCGCCGGGCGCGTCACGCGCAGCGGCTTGCCCTCCGTCCACTCCACGGTCGGGCGGGGCGCGTGCGCCTCGATGCGGGCGAGCAGGTCCAGGCCGTCCTCGGGGGTCTCCAGGGGCGCCCAGTCGGTCAGCGCCTCGGGCGGCAGCGCGAGGGACTCGGCCAGGGTCGTTGCGGCGACCAGCTCGGCCTCGAGATCGCGCTTCGTGTGCACGGCCTCGCCGTCCAGGTCGCCGTAGAGCACGGCGTTGCCCGTGCCCGGCGCGAACACGTCCCCGGCGGGCATCGGCCGGACCACCAGCCGGACCGACAGGTTCAGCCGCCCGACCACCCGCAGCCGGATCACCGGGTCGACCTGCGCGGGCAGCGCCCGGCCGGCGAGGGACGCGTCGAGGTCCACGTCCAGGAGCGTCTGCAGCGCCGGCAGACGGGCGAGCCACAGCGGCAGCGTCTCCGCGGGCTGCTCGACGCCACGCAGGGAGGCGACCACCCGGGCGATGGCCGACAGACCCGGGCGCAGCGGCGCCACCGTGCAGGCGGTGTTCGTGGCGTCGAAGGTCACGGCGACGTCCTCCGTCTCGTCGGCGAGCCGCGCGGAGAGGTCCCCCGAGTCGCCCAGGGTGAGCGCGAGCACCACGCCGCCCTGCGGACCGGCGCGCAGCGTGAGCACCGGGGCCGCGCGGCGCAGGGCGATCGGCGCCTCGTCCAGGAACACGTGGGGGTGTCCCACGAGCTCCAGCAAGGCGCGACGGGCGGCCGAATACGTGGCCGGGATGTAAAACCGGTCGATCGCGGGGGCGATCAGCTCCGCGGCGCGCCGGTCCCGCGGGGTGGCGGCCGGGTGCAGTCCCGCGGCGAGCTCGTGGAGCGAGAGCTTGTTCAGGCGGACGCGGCCGTTCTTGTATCGACCGACCTTCACCGGCAGGACCATCACGGCCCGGTCCCACCGCTCGACGCGCCAGCCGATGGTCGTGTCCTCGGCCTGGCTCACAGCCCGGGCCGTCTTGGCGGCCGTCTCGGCCAGGGCGCGGTCCAGGGTCTCGAACGTCCGGGTCCAGGTCGGCCGGCGCAGCGCGTCGAGCATCTCCTGGCGGTGCGGGCGCGGGTCCACGCCGGCGATGAGGGCCAGCGCCGCGTCCACGGCGCTCAAACCCAGGCCGCACTTGCCCTGGCGACCGTTCGGGCAGTCGCAGGTCACCGGCGCGACCGACGACGCCGCGAGCGCGACGCGCAGAGTCGGCGCGTGGCGATGGCTGCACGCGGCGAGGATGGGCTCGCGGACCGCGAGGCTGCGGCTGTCCGGCTCGACCTCTACGGAGACGGGGCTCGGCGACCGCGGGCGGGGCCGAACCGTTGCACGGATCTGGGTGCGGACGGCCAGCAAGCGCGCCTGCAGTGCGGCGAACTCGGGCTCCGGCACGGGCACCGAGAGCGAGGCGAGCCAGGTGCCCTCGCTCGCCTCGGTGCGCTCGTGCATCTGCTTGCGCCCGACGAGCAGGCTGATGGCCGCCTGCTGCACCCCGAACGGCGCCTCGACGAGGCTGCGTGTCGACGACGAGCCCGAGTGCGCACAGATCGCGTCCGCGAGGGAGCGCTGGCGGCCCCAGGATGCCTCGAGCCATCGCCGGTCGGCCGACGCCAGGTCTTTCGCGAGCAGCGTACACAGCAGGGAGCCGAAGTCGGTCAGGCCGGCGTCCGCGAGCCAGGCGTCCAACTCGGCGCGCGGCATGCCGGGATACGGGCGCGACGGGAGGGGCGCGGGCGGTGCCATGTGCGGCCGGATACCAGAGAACGATGGACAGGGGAACCGGTGCGTGGGCGCGGTCCGATTTCCCACGGTCCACCCGTGCAACCCCCGGGAAAATCCCGTATGCGTTCGGTGAAGACGAGCACTCGGGGGAGAGCGGATGCGTGACGAGCGGAGACCCGGCGCGAGCCGCCGGGACGTGTTGAGGGGTCTCTTGGGCGCGGGCGTCGGCCTGGGGCTCGCGGCCTGCGGGGACGCGGGCACGAGCGGGTCGGGCGCGGGCGGGACGGGCGGCGCGGGCGG
>CAINDO010000665.1 GCA_903847385.1 uncultured Myxococcales bacterium | reverse complement strand
GCCGGCTTCGAGGGCGCGAGCGGCTGCGGCGTCGGCGCGGGCCGGTCGCCGCCGTTCGCGCCGTTCGGACTCGCGCTCGCCTGGGCGTGGCGTCTCCGCCGCCGCCCTCAGGGCTTGGGCGCCCGTGCCGCCCGGCGCCTTCCAAGCGACGAGCTTCGAGCGGTGCCTCCGGCGTGAACCGACGTCACCCCGAAGAGGCACCACTGCAGCGGTCGGCAGCAGGGGACCACCGTCGCCGCATGGGCGCGTCGAGAAAGTCGGCACTCTTCCTCGGCCCGCTGCTTGGGCTCGGCGTCCACGGCGGCTGTCGGGTGGCCGCGCCGCTTGACGCCCCGGTGGCGCCGATTCCGCCGTCGGAAGCCGCGCTGACCACGGACGGGCCTGCCGAGGAGGTCGGTGCGATGGTCCGCTACTACGAGCGCCAACAAACGCTCGACCCTCCGCCCGAGCTCGCCGGCTTCGTGCCGGCCGACCTCGCGGTCAAGGTCGTCTCGTTCGAGCGCCGGCACGATCTGTTGGCGGAGAGATACGCCCCGGGGCGGCACTCGGCGTCCATGGTCATGCTCACGCTGGCATCCGACCAAGAGGTTCGGCGAACACTGATTCAACACTTCGCCGCGCTCGGCTTCTCCCGATCGGCGGACGATTCGGAGGACGCTCTCTGGTTCACCGCGGACCGGCACCGCCTGAAGCTCCATTTCCCGACGTACCCAGCCGTGCCGACGCAGGTGGAGGTCGAACTCGACTCGCCAGCGGCGCCCACCGCAGCGACGCTGCCGTCCCTGCCACCGGACCTCGCCCGCGGTCTGGGGCGTTTCACGGTCGGGGGGTACGGCGAGTGGCGCACGCGCTCCGTCGGCGATGGGCTGGCTGTGCTGGAGTCCGCGGAGTCGGGCGTCGCCGTGACCGAGTACATCCTGCACCCGAAGACGGCCCGCGACGGCGCTCGGGCCTTGGCGGCGTGGAAGAAGGACGTCGAAAGACTGGGCTTTCGAGAACACTCGCGCGGCCCCGGCGTTTGGGCGCTTCCGAGCCCCGACGGCTTCCGGGTGCGGCCCGACACGCCCGAACTGCTGTTCGTTCGGCCGAAGAATCCACTGATTGGGGAGTTGTATCTGCGGTACGAGAAGCGTTGGAAGCCGACGGGCATCGCTTCGATGGGCCAGGGCGAACTGTAGGCCCCGGCCCAGAAGCGCTCCTGCCTCCCTGGGCGCCACGTCGCCCCGCCGTCTTTCGTCGACACACCCCGCCAGGCGGGTTTCGCAGGCGGCTGCGCCCCGGGCCCGGGTCGACCCGCGCCGTTCGGACTCGTACTCGTCCTGGCGAGGCGTCTCCGCCGCCGCCGTCAGGGCTTGGGCGCGCGCGCCCGCTCCGATTCGAGCACCTGCTGAATGCCCTGGGAGGTCTCGGCCAGCAGCTTCGGCCACTGCGCGGCGATGAGGTCCGCGCCCTCCGAGCCGTAGATGGTCACGTAGTCGTCCGTGCCGGCCTGCTGCGCGGTGACGTGGCCGTACAGGTAGCCGTTGCGCACGTCGATCACGAAGGCGTCCGCGGCGCTCTTCACCTCCAGGTCGAGGAAGGGCATGAACAGCGCCGGCAGCAGCAGGATGTCGAACGCGGCGAGGCCGTTGGCCGAGGTGTCGACGCGGTGGCCGTTGTCGAAGACGACCAGGAGATCGCAGTGCGCGCGGGCGGCCAGCAGGCGGAGTTTCTTGATGCTGATGGGCGCGGCCGGCTCCCAGGGGCGCGGCGCGGTGAAGGTCCGCTGGCCGGTGAGCAGCAGCGCCGGGATGCGGTAGGTGCCCCGCACGCCGGGGAGCGCCTTCAGGGCGGCATCGAAGTCGTCGGCCCGCGTGGCGTCGAAGGCGTAGTAGGCGATCTGCACCTGGTCGGGCATCTGCGGGCGGGCTTCGAAGGCCTTGCGGACGTCGTCGTCGTCGATCTCCGTCGCCGGGTCGAGCTCGAAGGCGGCGCCCTGCGAGGGCTGGTAGATCGCCGCACCGCAGCCCGCGGTGGTGGCCATGAACAGGGCCAGCGGCGCGAGCCGCGACGAGGTGCGAACGAGACGGGCGACGGACGGATACACGGGAGTCTCCTGACGGTTGGCGGCTGACGGCCCGGCTTGGGCACGGCGCGCGGAGGCTACCGCATCGGGCCCGACCGGTTCACGGCGGGAACACGCAACTTCACGGTTGCGCTTTTGGCCCGCGCCCGACACCCTGACGAGCAACAAGGAGGTTGCGTATGGCCCAGTCGACGGACCGGATCGTCAAACACGCGGTGCTGCGGGCGCCGCGGTCGCGGGTGTGGCAGGCGGTGAGCGACGCGCAGGCGTTCGGGCGGTGGTTCGGCGTCGAGTTCGCCGGACCGTTCGTGGCCGGCGAGCCCCTGCGCGGGCGCATGGTGCCCACGCAGATGGACGCCGAGATCGCGGCGATGCAGAAGCCCTACGAGGGCATGGCCTTCGACTTCCTCGTCGAGCGCATCGAGCCGGAGACCTGCATCGCGTTCCGCTGGCACCCCTACCCGCTGCCGCCCGGGGCCGACCCCGCCGCCGAGCCCACGACGCTCACCGAGTTCACGCTGGCGGACGCGCCCGAGGGCACGGCGCTGACCATCACCGAGTCGGGCTTCGACCGCATCCCGCTCGCGCGGCGCGCCGAGGCCTTCGCCAACAACGAGGGCGGGTGGACGCTCCAGCTCCGCCTCGTGGGCCGCTATGTCGACGGCTGAGGTCTTCGCCGCGCTCGGGGACCCCGTGCGGCTGCGGCTCGTGGAGCGCCTGGGGGCGGAGGGGCCGCTGTCCATCCACCGGATGACCGAGGGCACCGCCATCTCGCGGCAGGCCGTCGCCCGCCACCTGAACGTGCTCCGCGACGCCGGGCTGCTGCACGACGAGCGCCGCGGCCGGGAGCACGTGTTCGCGCTGGAGCCCCGGCGCATCGCCGCGGCGCGCCGCCACCTGGAGACCATCTCGGCGCAGTGGGACACCGCGCTCGACCGCCTCCGCGCCTACGTCGAGGACTGATCGCGCGTCCGCCCGGCGACGAAGCCGAGCGCGAAGACGCCCGGGATCGTCTCGACGGTCGTGACGCTCACCCCGGCGGCCTCGACGGCGGCGACGAGCCCGGCGACCGTCAGGCGGCGCGCGCCGGGGAACCCCGTCAGGCCGAGCAGCCGCGAGACCACACCGCCCAGGCGCGTCTGTGCGTGGCAGAAGGTCGGCACGACGACGACGCCGCCGGGGCGCACCGCCCGCACCATCGCGGCCAGCGCCCCGTCCAGGTCCGGCAGCAGGTGCAGCACGTTGGCGGCCACGACCGCGTCGAACGTGCCGGGCGGGAAGGGCAGGGCGTGCACGTCCGCCTGAACGCAGGTCACGTTCTCCAGGCCTGCGCGCTCCACCCGCGCGCGCAGCGCGGCGACCATGCCCTCGGCGTAGTCCGTGGCGGTCACGCGGGCGGCGACCCGGGCGATGCGCTCCGTCACCAGCCCCGTGCCGGCGGCGATCTCCAGCACGTGCGCCGCGCCGCGCACGGCCTCGGCCGTGAGGTCGAGCGCCCGGGGCATCGGCCCACCGAAGAGGCGCATGCTGGTATCGTAGCGGGCGGCGTTTCGGTTCCAGTAGTCGCGGGCGTTCATGGCGGGCGCAGTCTCGCAAACGGGGGCGCCCCGGCGCCAGGTTCACCGCGTGGCCGGGACCGGGACCGGGCTCGGGGTTCGGCCTTGGCGTGAGCCTTGCAGACCAGCGGCGCCAACGATTGAGAACGTGAACTGGAGTTGACGATGGTCGCCCTTCGCATCAGCCCTCTCGCCCCCTTCTGTCTGGCCAGCCTCTGCGGCCTGGGGGGCGCGCGCGCGGAGCAGGAACCGAACGAGGTCGCGGCGCTTCTGCCCGCCGCCCACACGGACGTCCAGATCGGGCTCGGCCTGTTGACCTCTGGCCTGGGTGTCATGGTCGGGCACCGGTTCGCGAACGGCATACGCATCGACGGCGCCCTGGGCACCCTGGTTCTCATCAACGGTGGCAGCCTGGCCGTGGGTGGGAGCCTGCGAGCCATCGACTCGACGGACGACGCACTCGAGATCCCCCTGCTCGTCGCTGGGACGCTCGTCTACGTGTTCGGGGGCGGGGGCCAACCCACGGGCTGCAGCGGCGAGTCGGACTGCGACAACGAAGGCAGGTCGGGCTGGGTGACCTCCGGTTCGGTCATGACCGGCCTCGACTGGGTCCACCGCGGCGCGAGCAAAGAGGACTCGAACTTCATCGTGTCGCTCCGCGGCGGGCCCGCCTGGAACGGGCGCACGTTCGCCGTGCTGCCTCAACTCGGCGCCGGCTGGAGTTTCTGACCCGCGCAGGCCGCCTCTTCGGAAGCCGCCTACCGGACGAGGACCTCGCGCACCACCCGCGAGGCATCGCCGGACGTGCGGAAGACGAACACATGGCCGTCGCTGCGCAGGAAGGGCTGCGGCATGTCACTCCCGCAGCCGACGCCGGCCTGGTCGGACACTCGCACGGGGTTGCCGGCGTAACGCGCCCAGCCGCGCAGGTCCTGGCTGCGCGCCACGCCCCAGCCGTAGCGGTTGGCCACCTCGCAGGTGAAGTCGCGATCGGCGCCCTCGTAGAACAGATAGTACCAGGCGCCCTCGCGCACGACGCGCGGCATCGAGACCTGGCCGGCGTCCCAGCCCGCGCCGGGGCGCTGGAAGATGGGCGCCGGTCCCACGCGGCCGAGGGCCTCGAGCGAGGGCCCCGCCGCCTCGCCGATCTCCATGTTGCGCCCGTCCGTGGGGAACGCCGCGTAGAACACATGGAACGAACCATCCGCGTCGCGGAACACACCGGGCGTGGAGATGGCGCCCGAGTCCCACGTGCCCGGGGCGCCGTGGCCGATGAGCTCGCCGCGCCGCCGCCAGGTCAGGCCGTCGTCGGAGTCGGCCCAGTAGGCAGCCGCGACGTTGCTCTCCTCGTAGACCATGTACCAGCGCCGGCCGTCCGTCGTCACGGTCGGGGCCACGGAGAAGATGTGATCGTCCGTCGGCGCGATGACTTCGCCCACGGACTCGCCCCAGGTGTCGCCGCCATCGCGGGAGAGCGACAGACAGATGCTCGCCTCGTGACCGGGCAGGAAACACCGGTGATACAGATAGACCACGCCGGGGCCGACATCGGCGCGCTCGACGGCGAAGGCCTCGCGGTGCCCCGCACCGGCCAGCGCCGGATCCTGATCCACGGCGAAGTGTGCGCGGCCGTTGAACAGATCGTCCAGCGTCGGCGGGGCCTCGGGGTCCGGGTCCGGGTCTGGATCCGGCGGCGGGCCGTCGTGGCCCTCCAGCGCCAGCGTGCCCCAGGTGGACTGATCGTCGCCGGAGCCGACCCACATGAGCTGCGACGCGCCGGGGCCGGGGTCGCCCAGAAGCAGCGTGAAGCCCACCTGCGATGGCCACTGATCGAGCGTGCGGCCCAGCAACGCCGCGGGGATGCGGGCCTCGAGGTCGTAGCCGACCGCCGTGCGCGCGGTGCGGATCTCGACGCCCTCGGCCGGTGACTCGCTCGCGCCGCCGGGGCCGCCCAGGCGCAGCCACGCCGTGCCATCGCGGGCCAGGAGTGCGACCACGCCGTCGCCCTCGACGAAGGCCGAGCCGGCGCGGCCGGCGTCCAGGTCGAAGTACAGCGACACGGAGTCGGTCTCCCAGAACGCGCCGGGGGCGGCGTCTCCGCTCAGCGGGTCGTCGTCGACGACGCGCGCCGCGACGAAGAGTGCGTCCGGCGTCCACTGCACCGCCACGGCCGCGGACAGATCCGCGTCGCCGGCGACGTCCCAGTTGCGGCCGCCCGTGGCCGCGGCGGCGTCGGGCGAGACCGACACGGGCTGCGTGGCCGACCACTCCTCCAGCCGGCCGTCGACGGTGACGGCCCCGGCGACCGGCCGCGCCGTGAGGACCCGCGACACGGCGCCGGCAGGGAACTCGCCCGGGGGCGGCGGGGGCGGCGGCGGCGGTGCGGCGTCCGGTGTGATGCCGGCAGCGTCCCGTGTGAGCCCGGCGGCGTCCGGTGTGATGCCGGCAGCATCCGGCCCAAGCCCGGCGGCGTCGGCCGCGGCAGCGTCCCCGTGCACCTGCCCCTCACCGGCGGCGTCGGTCGTGGCCGCGTCCCCGGTGGCGCGCGCGTCGGCCCCGGCGTCGAGCCCGGCCTCCCCGGGGGCCGTGGCGCAGGCCGTCGTGAGGCAAAGCGTCGCCGCCACGCGGGCGTATGGTCGATTCAGGGCAAAGGGCATGTGTGCGCGGGCTCCGCAGGGTGGGCATCCGGGTCCGAGGGTCGTCGCTCGGCGCCGCGCAACGCAAGGCCGAAGTGGGCGTGCCGCAACCTTGCACCCCGCGCCCCGCACGGTATGATCCGGGCATGTCGACCGCACCCAAGCTCCCCTCCTACGCGGACATCGAGACCCTCCCCGAGGGGGTCACCGGCGAGATCATCGACGGCGAGCTCGTGGTCTCCCCCAGGCCTCGGGCGCCGCACATTCACAGCGCCTCGGGATTGAGCGTGCGCGTGGGCGGGCCCTTCGGTCACGGCATCGGCGGCCCCGGTGGCTGGCTGATCGAGGTCGAGCCGGAGCTGCTGCTCGAGGTCGACGCGAACTACCGCCCGGTGGTGCCGGACCTGGCCGGGTGGCGCCTGTCGACGATGCCGGCGCTGCCCGCGGACGGGGAGTTCCGCACGCCGCCCGATTGGGTCTGCGAGATCCTGTCGCCCTCGACGGCCTCGTCGGACCGCATCAAGAAGATGCCCTTCTACGCCCGCTGTGGCATCGGCCACGCCTGGCTGGTCGACCCGATCCTGCGCACGCTCGAGGTCTACCGCCTGGAGAACGGCCGCTGGTCGCTGCTCTCCACGCACTGCGACGACGAGGAGGTCTGCGCCGAGCCCTTCGACGCGGTGCCCCTGCCGCTCTCGGCCCTGTGGCGCGTGCCCGCCGGCGCGAAGCCGCCCGCCTGATCAGGGCCCCAGCAGCGCCGCCGGCACCACGGCCACACCGTCGCGTCGGCGGTAGGCCTCGCTCCCCGTCGTGACCACGACGGCGTCGAGCAGGTCCGGACCGAGCTGCTCCCGCAGCCAGTGCAGATGGCGCACGTCCGCGTCGTCGACGGTGCGGGCGAGCTTGACCTCGACGGCCACCACGCGTTCGTCCGCACGACCGACGAGCAGGTCGATCTCGCGCTCGCCCCCGCGCGTCCGCAGATGCACGACGCGTGCCTCGGCCGCCTGCGCGTAGACGCGCACGCAAAGCGTCACGAGCGACTCGAACAACTGACCGAGCAGCGGCCCGTCCCGAGGGACGGCAGCGCGCGGTGCCCCCGGTGCCGGGCGGGCCTCGAGCAGGGCCTCGGCGCCGACGCCGAGCAGCCGCGCGGCCAGCGCCGGATCGGCCAGGTGGTGTTTGGGCGGGGCCGTCAATCGCGCCAGCCGGTTGCGGCTCGGCATCCAGGGCGGCACGGCGTCGATGATGTAGAGGCGCTCGAGGATGTCCCGGTAGGGCTGGGTCGTCGTCTTGGCCGGCTTCTCGTTCTCGCCGCCCGTCGCCGCGTCGCGGACGCTCTCCAGCGAGGCGCAGGTCGCCGTGGCCGCCGCATAGGCGGACATCCAGCGCCGGAGCGTGGCCGGGTGCCGCACGCGGTGACCCAGCTCGTCGAAGTCGCGCTCGACGATGCGGTCCAGGTAGCCATCGAGCTGGGCGCGCAGGGCACGGGGGGGCAGCGCCCGCAGGCCGGGGTATCCGGAGCGCACGATCTCGTCGACGTACTGCTCGAGCGTCACGTCCGTCTGGCCCTCGACGGGGGCGCGCCGACCCGAAAGCAACGCGCGCAGGCTGACCGTCGGCCGGCCCACGCCGCGCTCCGCGAGGGACATGGGCCGCATGCGCACCGAGACGATGCGGCCCGCGCCCGAGTGGGTGGGGGTGCTGGTCGGCGCGGCGGACCCGGTGAGGAGGAATCGCCCCGGGGTGGGGTCGTCGTCGACGGCGCGGCGCACGAGATCCCAGCTCTCGGGCAGGCGCTGCCACTCGTCGATCAGCACGGGGGGTCGGCCCGACAGCAGGCGTCGGGGGTCGGCGGCGAGGATGGCGCGCGACTCGGGGTCGTCGAGGCGATGCAGCGTGCCGGCCTGCTCGGCGGCCGTGCGGGTCTTGCCCACACCCTTCGGCCCCTCGAGGGCGAGGGCGGCGAGCCCACCCAGGAGCTCGGCGAGCTCGGCGTCGACGATTCGGGCTGCGTACGGGCTGCTTCCGACCATGATGACGGCGAGTCTGCGCTCCCGGATGTCAGGTGTCTACACTTCCATATGGCGGCAATCTGGGCTTCCGTTCGTCGGAGCGCTGCGCTCCCGTTTGGCCCCGCGGGGCCCCGCTGCTATGCTCCGCGGCCTATGTCGACCCACCGCCTCGTCTCGCAGATCGACTGGAACACCGAGGGCCCCAAGGCCCTGGAGCTGCTCCGCGATCTGATCCGCTTCGACACCACCAACCCGCCGGGGAACGAGGCCGCCTGCGCCGCCTACCTGGCCGACCACCTGCGCGACGCCGGGCTGGAGCCGGAGCTGCTCTCGCCGGGGCCGGGGCGGGGCAACGTGGTGGTGCGGCTGCGGGGCACGGGGGAGAAGGCGCCGCTGCTGCTCGGCGCTCACCTGGATGTGGTGCCCGCGGACCCGGAGCGCTGGTCGCACCCGCCCTTCGGCGCGGAGATCCACGGCGGATATCTGTTCGGGCGCGGCGCCATCGACATGAAGAACATGGCGGCCATGAGCGCGGTGTCGCTCATGCTGCTCGCCCGGGCCGGGGTGAAGCCCCAGCGGGACGTGATCTTCGCCGGGGTCGCAGACGAAGAGGTCGGCTGCGATCACGGCAGCGGCTGGCTGGTGGACCACCACGCCGACAAGGTCCGCGCCGAGTACGCCCTGGGCGAGCTCGGCGGCTTCACGCTGCACCTGAACGGCCGCACGTTCTACCCCATCCAGGTGGCCGAGAAGGGCATCTGCTGGATTCGGGCCCGCGTGCGCGGCAAGCCCGGCCACGGCAGCATCCCCATCCCGGAGAACGCCACGGTGCGGCTGGCCAAGGCGGTGGCGCGCATCGGCGCCGAGCGGATGCCCATGCACGTGTCCCAGCCCGTGCGGCGCTTCGTCGAGGCCCTGGCCGCCCACCAGCCCGTGCCGGCGAAGCAGATCCTGCCGCTCCTGCTCAACCGCGCCACGGCCAACACCATCCTGGACAAGATCATGCCCGACCGGGCGTCGGCCAACGTGTTCAACGCGCTCCTGCGCAACACGGTGAGCCCCACGGTCCTGCGGGCCGGCTCGAAGACGAACGTGATTCCGGGCATGGCCGAGGTCGAGCTCGACGGTCGCATCGCGCTGGGCTCGTCCGCCTCGGAGCTGCTGGCCGAGCTGCGGGCGCTCTCGGGCCCGGACATGGAGTTCGAGGTGATCAAAGAGGCCCCGCCCACGGAGACCTCGCCGGACACCGAGGTCTTTCGCCAGCTGGGCGAGACCGTGCGCGACCACGACCCGGACGGTGTGCCGATTCCCTATGTGATTCCAGGGTTTACGGACGCCAAATCCTGGTCGAAGCTGGGCACGCGCTGCTACGGCTTCAGCCCCGTGCGCTTCGACCCGACCCACAACGTCAAGTTCTCGGAGCTCTACCACGGGGACGACGAGCGCATCCCGGTCGAGGGGTTCCAGTTCGGCCTGCGCATGTTGTTCGACGCCGTGTGCCGCATCTCGGGCGCTCCGGCCTGACACCCGACCGGGAATCGACCCCCGGCCCCTTGACGGCGGCTCGGGGGCGCGCGAGCGTGGGGGGACGGTCACACGCCCCCCGATTCCCCCGGCAGGAGGCAGGCATGACAGCTTTTCACAGCGGCGACTTTCGCATCGACGTTCGAATGTCCGGCCCGGCCGAGGACGACCTCCACGTGGCGCTGCAGGCCCCGGACGGCCGGCTGCTGCACGAGTACTCGGAGCGGGTCGAGGGCGAGACCGCCCGCGCGATCTATCAGGCCCTGATGACGGCGATGGCCTGCGCCATCCGCGAAGACTGCCGCGAGCTCACGGTGGACTTCGCCCCGGCGGGCCTGCTGGCGCTCGTACGCGACGAGATGGCGCCTTCGCTCGGGCCCGTGGAGCGCAACCTCCAACGCTGGCTGCAGACGCAACTCCAGCTCTTCGACCGCGTGTGGATGCACGGCCGCCCGCTGAAGATGGGCACGCTCGGCGCGGTGTCCGCGGACGTGGCGCTCCACGCGCGCCTGTTCCGGCAGGGCATGGCCTGAGCCCGGGGGGCCTTCGGGCCCTCAGAGCGCTTCGAAGGCCGCCAGGCACTCGTCGGCGAGGATGCGGTTGGCCACGTAGAGCACGCCCATCTCCACGGCGTCCCAGCGCAGGTCCGCGCCGGCGGCGTCGTCCGTGATCGCGAGCGCGGTGCCGCCGGCCTCGGTCACGGCCAGCGCCGTGGCGGCGAAGTCCCAGATCTTGGCGCCGCGGCAGTTCAGGTACAGGTCCGTGCGGCCGCGAAGCAGCTCCAGGGCGGCGTCGACGCTGCAGGCGGGCACGGTGGTGGTGAGCGCGGCGACGGTCAGCGGGTCGATGTACCGCCGCCGCAGCTTCAAATGGTGGTGCGGGTTGAGCTCGCACGAGGCCACGGCGTCCGTCAGGCGCTCCACGCCGGACAGGTGCACCGGCACGCCGTTGATCCGGCAGCCCTCGCCCCGCACGGCCGTGACCATCGCCCCGTGCACGGGCAGGTAGAACACGCCGTGGGTCGGCACGCCGTCCACCCGGGCCAGCGAGATGCCCCAGCCCGGGCGCCCGCGGGAGTAGTTGATGGTGCCGTCCAGCTCGTCGCACACGAAGAACGCGCCCTTCGGGATCTCGTGCGCCGCGGACTCCTCGAGCACCAGCGGCAGGCTCGGGTCGATCTCGGCCAGGCACTTCACCAGCTCGCGGTGACTGTACTCGTCGGCCAGCGTGACCAGGTCGCCGGGCCCCTTGCGGCGCAGCACCAGGCCCTTGGGCTCGGCGGCGGCGGCCTGCTGCATGGCCAGCATCTCGTCGCCGATGGTGCGCGCCAGGGCCGCGAGGCGGTCGATCAGGGCGATCTCGAGCGTGGGCGCGGGCGTGGGCGTCGACGCCGCGGCGGGCAGGCCCTCGGCCTCGCTCGCACGGTAGCCGTACACGCGCTCCACGCGGGCCACGCGGACCTCGTAGGCGGCGTAGAACCGCTCGCGGCCGGCCACCTGCGCCAGCGTGTGCACGGCGTCCGCCTTCCAGGCCATGAGATCGCGCTCGGTGCGCCAGTAAGAGACCGTGAGGCCGAAACCCTCCGCGTCGCGGGCGGACTCCAGCCCCAGGAACCCGGGGAAGGTGCGCGCCCGGGCCTCGAGTCGGTGGGCCGCCTGGGCGTATTCGGGGGCGTGGCCGGCCGTGCGCCGCGAGGCGAACACGACCGCGTGACAAGGGACCGGGATCTCGCTGACCATGGGGGTATGGTGGCGGGGCGGCGTGGCCCTGTCACAAGATTCGGTGAGCGACGTGAATCCGCGCCGCGGCATCCCTGTGGGGTCACCCCTCACCCGTACGGAGTCGGCTCCATGCTTCGATGCACATCTTCGCTCCTGACCGTCGTGGCGCTCCTGGCCTGCAACGGCACGACCAGCGCCGCGCCCGCGGCCGCCCCGGCCAGCGCCGCCACCACCACGGCCGGCGCCG
>CAINDO010000664.1 GCA_903847385.1 uncultured Myxococcales bacterium | reverse complement strand
GTGACCTCGCCGCCCGACCCGCCCGCCGCCGCGCCGCCGAGGCCCGCGTCCGCGCCGTCCGAGCCGGTCCCGTCGCAAGCGCCGAGCGCCGCGCCGAGCAGAACCAAGAGTGAAATCCCGTTTCGCATGCTCTCTCCTGACGAGGCTGGCGCGCCGGCGCGATGCGCTCCGGGCCGACCAGCAGACGCCGTGAATCTACCGGAGGCGGCGGGAGCGATGAAAGCCGCGTTCCGTCAGTCGGCGAGCAGGTCCCAGGCGAACACCAGGCCCACGCCCACGAGCACCAGCCGCTCGGGGTGGGTGGGGTGCGCCGCGCCGGACACGGCGAGGCCGATCGTGGGGCTCAGGGGCACCTGCCCGGCCAGCAGCAGGCCCCAGGCCGGCGCCTCGCGCACGGCGCCCACGAGCACGCGGCCGTCGCCGGGCGTGAACTCGACGCCCGCCCGCGCCTCGCCGCTCCCCGGCGTCTCGGGGGCGGGGTCGCCCCAGGCCGCGCGCAGGCTGATGAAGTCCGCCGGCCCGAGCCGCAGGTGGCCCACGGGGCCGAAGGTGTGCGTCGTCCCGCCGCCGCCGTCGGGATCGACGGTGTTTCGCACGCGCCAGGCCGCGCCGACGCTCGCCGCCGCCCACTGGAACGCCCACCCGGCGGTCGCGCTCAGGGCGTGGCGCGTGTCCCGACCGCTGGCGCCGCCCTGGGGGCAGCGCCCCGGCGTCGTGTCCCCGGCCGTGGGCGTGCAGCGCCGCTCCACGTCCCGCAGCACCGTCCGATAGCCCAGACCGGCCCGCCACGGGCCCCCCAGCCACTCGACCGCGGCCTGCCCCGTGCGTGCGTGGGCCTCGGTGTCCGCCTCGCCGTCGGCGTCGGCGGCGAGTTGCCCCGTGCCGAACCCCGCCGAGAGCCGCAGCGGCGCGTCCGGCGGACCGAAGGGCGCGGCGGCGAGCAGCAGAGCGGTCAACACGGCGGTCAGGTCGCGTCCACCCGGGTGGCGAACGCGCCGTAGCCGCCGGCCACGCAGGCCCGCAGCAGCGGCTCGGGATCGCCCGGCACGAGCGCGATCACGCTCCCGCCGCCGCCGGCGCCCGTGAGCTTGGCCCCCAGCGCGCCGTGCTGCCGCGCGAGCGCCACCAGGGCGTCGTTGGCCGCGCTCGCGACGCCGCAGGCGCGCAGCAGGTCGTGGTTGAGCGTGAAGAGCTGCCCCAGCCGCGGCAGGTCCCCGGCGGCCAGCGCAGCCACACCCGCCTCGGCGATCTCGCCGATGGCGTCGAAGATGCGCGCGTACACCGCCGGCAGCGCGTCGTGCCGGGCGCGCAGGCCCTCGACCATCTGCCGCCCGGCGGACTCGCGCGGCGCGAAGGCCACCACCAGCGGCACGGGGACGGCGATGGCCACGGGCGAATACGCCGGCGTGCGGCCCCGCTCGAAGCGCAGGCAGCCGCCCAGGGTGGCGACCGTGTGGTCCACGCCGCTCGGGCTGCCGTGGAACACGGTCTCCAGCGCGAACGCGGCCTCGAGGATCTCCGCATCGGAGAACGGGCGCCCGCGCCACTGGCCGAGCGCGCGCAGGAGCGCCACGGAGAACGCCGCGCTCGAGCCCAGGCCCACGCTCGGGGGCAGCTCGCCGTCCATCGTCACACCCACGCGCCGCGCCTCGGGCGTGTCCAGCCCGGCCAGGCCAAGCGCCGCGGCGAAGGCCTTGGAGAGCGACTCGAACCCGCCCGTGCCGTCCGGCCGCACGCGCACGTTCTGACCCCAGGCGGGGATGTGCAGCACCGGCCCGGCGGCGTCCGCCTGCACCACGGCGCCCAGGCCCGAGCCCAGCGCCGCGGCGATGGCCGGCCGGCCGTACACGGCCGCGTGCTCGCCGAAAAGGATCACCTTGCCCGGGGCGGCCCCCGTGGCCATCGGCGCCCCCCGCGCGGCCATCAGGCGTCGGCCTCGCGGAGCTGCTGCAGGATGGCCTGGGCGGTGTGCAGCTTGATCTCGCCGCGCTGCACCAGGTCGTCCGCGATGCGGTCGACGAGCTCGCCCTCGGCGCCGGCGGCGAGCGCCACGGAGCGCGCGTGGAGCGTCATGTGCCCGCGCTGGATCCCCTCGGTGGCCAGCGCGCGCAGGGCGGCCATGTTCTGCGCCAGCCCCACGGCGGCCATGATCACGCCCAGATCCGCCGCGGACTCGACCGCGAGCAGCTTGCGCAGCACCTGCAGCGTCGGGTGCACCTGCGTGGAGCCGCCCACGGTGCCCACGGCCATCGGCAGCTCGATCTCGCCGACCAGGTGCCCGTCCTCCGCGGTCCAGCGCGTGAGCGAGCGATACTGACCGTCCCGGGCGGCGAAGGCGTGCGCGCCGGCCTCGACGCTCCGCCAGTCGTTGCCCGTCGCGATGGCCACGGCGTCGATGCCGTTCATCACGCCCTTGTTGTGCGTGGCGGCGCGGTAGGGGCACACGTCGGCGAACTTCCAGGCCGTTTCGATGCCCAGCGCCACGGCCTCGCCGTCGAAGCCGTTGCCCTCGAGCATGGCGAAGGGCACGCGGCACCGGGCCCGGGCGCACCGCCGATCGGCCAGGTTGCTCAGGATCCGCAGGCACACGCGCCCGCCCGTGAGCTGCTCCACCAGCGGCGCCACGCCCTCGGCCATGGCGTTGATCGCGTTGGCGCCCATGGCGTCCGCGCAGTCGATGAGCAGGTGCAGCACGATCATCGGCCACGGCGCGTCGAAGCGGCGGACCTCGATGTCCCGCGCGCCGGCGCCCCGCGCGGCCATGTTGGGATGTACGGCGTTCGCCCGGGCCAGGATGTGCGCCCGCGCGCCCTCGAGCGCCCGCACGGCGGCCTCGGGGTCCGGGGAGTCGAGCACCTGCACCTGCCCGATCATCACGGGCGGGTCGGCGTCGCCCGTGAAGCCGCCGGCCTCGCGCACCACCCGCGCCATGTTGCTCACGGCGGCCACGACGCTGGGCTCCTCGACGACCATGGGGATCACCCGGTCGACGCCGTTGACCCGGAAGTTCAGGCCGAGCCCCACGGGCAGCCCGAACACGCCGATGCAGTTCTCGACCATCTTGTCGGCGCGGGCCCAGGTCAGGCCGGCGCCCTGCGACAGAATCTCCAGGTCCGCGTCGCTCAGACCGAAGCGGGCCTGCAGCTCCGCGTGCCGGGCGGCCAGATCGAGCTTGTAGAAGCCGGGGATGCGCGAGTCGGTCATGGCGACACCACGCCGCCCTGGCGCAGCCAGTTGAGCAGATCGGGCCCGTACACGCGCGGCGCGGCCCGCAGATCGGCCAGCGTGCGGCTCCCCGTGAGCGCCATGGCCATGCGCAGGCCCGCCAGGACCTCCGTGAGCACGGCGTAGGCGCCCGCGGCGCCCCCGGCCT
>CAINDO010000663.1 GCA_903847385.1 uncultured Myxococcales bacterium | reverse complement strand
GGGCGCCGGGGGCGCGGGGGGCGCCGGGGGCGCGGGGGGCGCGGGCTTGGACACCGAGGGCGCGCCGCAGCGGCCGTCGTCCCGGCAGATCAGGCCGGCGCCACAGTCGGCGTCCCGCAGGCACACCGGGATGACCACACACACGGCTTCGGCCCCGCACCGCTGGCCCGCGGGGCAGTCGTGGCCGTCGCGGCACATCCCGAGGGGGATGGGCTCGCAGGCCCCGGCGTCACAGAACAGGCCCGAGTCGCAGTGCGCGTCGAAGGCGCACCCCCCGGGGTCATGGCAGCGGGCAGCGTCCGTGCAGACCTGGCCCGGGCCGCACTCGTCGTCGCGGGTGCAGCCGGCCTCGGGGTAGCAGAGGCCGTCGTCGCCGCAGTAGGCGGCGTCGCCGCAGGCGCGGTCGAGTATGCAGTCCGCCGGCTCGGGGCCGTCGACGGGGCGCGTGATGGTGCAGCCGCCCAGGCCGCCCGCGGCGACGCCGAGCAGGGCGATCAGGGTGGCCAGGGGGCGGCGGGACGAAGGACGGACGAGCGCGTGGGCGCGAACGACGATGCGGCGCATGAAAAAGTCTCCAGTTTCCAGTTGTTTACGACGCTATGCCCACACAGACGCGGCCCGCTGAGGGGATATTCGCGCGGCCGATTCGCGGTCATGTGGCCCGCCGTTCGTCCGTCGGTTATTCTCCGGCCTCGTCTCAGTTCGCCACCTTGGAGGGAGTCTTGGCCGGACAGGACAACGGGGGGGGAGTCGCGAGCGCTGGGCTGCCCGGGAGCCCGACGCCCCCGCGTCTCGACCATCGATACGAGGTCACCGACCGGACAGGCCTCTCCATGGGCGTCCTCCCGGTCACCACGATCCACGCCCTGGTGCGCCAGGGGCGGCTCTTCCGCACGGACAAGGTCTCCAAGGACGGCGCGCCCCCGGTCATGATGGGGGACCTGCCCGAGCTCCAGAGCGTGTTCGACGACACGGTGCCCCCGGCTTTTCAGGTCGGCGGCGCGGTCATGCGGCCCCGCCCGGACGTCGCCGGCGCGCTCGATCGCACGGCGCTCGCCGGCATTTTCGCCCGGCTGCACCAGGAGTCCCGCACGGGGCGCCTGTTCATCGTCGGACCGGAGCGCAAGCAGGAGAAGGTCGTCATCTTCCAGCGCGGCGTGCCCGTGAACGCGATGTCCAACATCGCCGAGGAGCAGCTCGGCGAGCTGCTCATGCACCACGGGGTCATCACCGCCGAGACCTTCGATCAGGCCCTCGTCCAGCGGCGCGACCACGGCGGGCGTCTGGGCTCGGCGCTCATCGCCATCCAGGCCATGACGCCCCGCGAGCTGCATCGGGCCCTGAGCATCCAGGCCATGGAGCGGCTGCTGAACGCCTTCCGCCAGCAGGAGGGCACCTTCCGCTTCGTCCCGGACGAGACCGCCGCGGACGAGGAGATCCTGCTCTTCGCCACCCCCCGCGAGATCATCGAGACGGGTCTGCACGCGTCGCTCAGCCCGGCCGAGATCGCGCAGGAGATCGGCGCGCTCGGGGACGCCACGCTGGCCGTGCGAACCGACGCCCTCGGGCAGGCCTGGGCCACGGCGCTGCAGCCCGGCGACTCGGAAGTCCTCGGCCTGGTCGGCAACGGCAAGCCCGTGGCGCTCGCCGTCGACCAGGTCGCCCGCACCCTGCGCCTCACCTCGGACGAGGCCCGCCTCAAGCTGCTCGCCCTGACCAAGTTCGGGCTCATCGGCGTGGGCGAGGTCGGGGTCCGGGCGCTCGAGGAGTCCCTCGGCCGCCTGCAGTCGATGCATGCGTTCGACGCGCTGGGCCTGACGCGCGGCTCCACCGTCGCCGAGGTCGCGCCCGCCCTGGAGCACAAGCTCGACGAGCTCGGCGGTCGCGCGGTGCCCGGCGAGAGCCCCGCCACGACGCGCCTGCGCGACAAGATCCGCAGCATCCTCGAGACGGCGGCCCGCACGCTCACCGACGAGAACCTGCGGCCCATGTACGAGCGCGCGTTGCAGCTCGGCCTGGACTTCGACCAGCCCGAGGTCCGCTCGCGGCTGGAGTACGAGCACAGCCTGAACAAGGGCAAGACGGCCCTCACCCTGCAGCGCTTCGACGAGGCGCGCCGGGCGTTCATCGCCGCGACCGAGGCCATGCCCGAAGAGCCGATGGCCTACGTGCACCTGGGGTGGGCGCAGTTCCTCGCCAGCGCGAAGGACAGCAACGCCGCCTCGGCCGCCGTGCGCGAGGTCGAGCGGGCCCTGCGCCTGCAGAGCGAGCTGGACGCCGCCCACATGACGGTCGGCAAGATCCACCGCCTCGCCGGGCACCTGGACCTCGCCGAGAAGCACCTTCGGCACGCCATCGCCCTGAACCCGCACAACAACGAGGCCCAGAGCGAGCTCCGCCTGATCTTCACCCGGGAGATCGACGGCAAGGCGCCCGGCCAGCGGCAGTCGATCAAGCTGGACGCCGGTCTGCCGGCCACGCTGGCCCTCTACTTCGTCGTGTTCGGCGCCGTGCTGGTGCTGGCCAACTTCGTCGGTTCGGACCTCACGGAGTTCCCCGAGGCGATCCGGCCCGAGTCGAACCACCTCATCGAGATCCCGAAGGAGATCCCCCTCGATTGGCGGGTCTTCGGCATCCTCGAGTACTACTACTTCTCGACGGACCCGATGTGGTGGATCCGCCGCGTGCTGCTGCTCGTGGCCGGCCTGATCGGCATGCGGTTCATGGTCAACCGCGATCGCAAGTCGCCGGTCAGCATCGCCGGCACGAACCTGAACTGGGTCTTCCTGGCGCTGCCCTACGGGCTCCTCGTCGGCTTCCTGTCGCCGGTGCAGGTCACGGCCGAGGGCATCGGCCTCACGTTGGCGATGACCCTGTTCCACTGCCTGGCCGAGCAGGTCTTCTTCATCGGGTTCCTGTCGCGCGCGCTCTTCAAGGAGTTCCGCGAGCCGGGCATCCCGCTCGGCATCACGGCGCTGCTCTTCGGCCTGTACCACGTCAGCTACTGGTCGATCATGCACGAGCCCACGCGCCTGCTCATCCTGGACACGCTGCAGATCGGCGCCTTCGCCGGCGGGGCCTACGCCGCGCTCTACTGGCGCAGCGGTGGGCTGTTGGCGCCCTTCGTGGCGCACGTCACCGTGAACAGCGTGATGATGGTCAACAGCTACATGCGCTACCACCAGGGCGGCTGAGGACCCGGAGAGGACATCGTGGCGAACGGAAGCATTCTCATGGCGCAGGAGCTCCGGGCTCTCGTCGAGGTGGCCGCGGCGACGCTCCAGGCCCGGCCGGACGCGCCCGAGGTCGTCGGCTGTGACGACGGCGCGCTCTTTCTGACCCAGTACACCCGCCTGCTGCGGGCCGGTCAGGTGCCGCGGCTCTGCGTGCTGGACACGCGGCTGCCCGGACTCCCCACTCTGGCCATCGCGCTGGGCGTGCGGTCCGTGGAGCGGGGTCTCGGCGTCGCGCCGACGCCGATCCTCTTCCACACCGCGGAGCCGGCGTCGGACGAACTGCGCCAGCTCCTGTCGCGCGTCGGTCGCGCCGTTCACCTGCAGCGCACGGCGGAGCTGCCCGTCGAGGAGCAGGGGCGCCGCCTGACCATCGCGGTCGAGAAGCTGCTCGTGCAGCTCGGGGGCAAGTGATGCGCGTCAACGGCACCAAGTACTGCCCGAGCTGCGGCCAGGACGTCGCCCTCGACGCCAACCTCGAGGGCGCCTACCTGATGATGAGCTGCGCCAACTGCGGGCTCGGGCTCGGCCTCAAGGTGGCGAACTCCGAGGAGATCCACCTGTTCCAGTCGGCCACGCCGCCCGTGCCGGCCCTGGGCGCCTCGCCCGCCGGGCTCGCCCGCGTCGGCCTGGCCAAGCGCAGCGTGCCCCTCACGGGCGCCGTCGAGCGCCCCAGCCCGCCGGACCCGCGCTCGGCCACGCCGGCGCCGCGTCCGCAGGCGCTCACGCCCGAGGCCTCGGGGGAGATGTTCGGCTCCGGCGAGAGCATCCTGAGCACGCAGGGCATGCAGGCCATCCAGGTCATGGCGCCCCCGGCGTCGGCGGCCCCGGCCGGCGGCGAGCCCTCCCTCGGCGGGCCCGTGCGGCAGATGCGCAGCGTGTTCCTCGTCGAGGACTCGGCGTTCCTGCGGCAGGTGGCCAAGGACCTGCTCGTCACGCGGAACCTGGCCAAAGAGGTCATCGAGAGCCCGGACGGCCCGAGTTTCCTCGAGGAGTTCACCCGCGCCGCCGTGGCCGGCCGCAAGCCCGAGCTGGTGATCCTGGACGTCCGCATGCCGGACGTGGACGGCCGCGACGTCGCCTTCGCCCTGCGGGCCATCGAGGCCGGCCTGGGTGTGAAGCGCACGCCGCTGCTGTTCTTCTCGGCGGTCCTCTGCGACGAGCCCTTCAAGCAGGTGCTCGCCGATCTGGGCAACGCCAAGTACATCCGCAAGGCCGACGGCGGGGACGTCCAGCAGCTCGGGGAGCGCATCGTCGCCGTCCTCGAGCGGCTCGTCGGCACCCGAAAGTAAGAAATCGTCGTCGCGGTCTTTACAGCCACGTTGCGCTTGTTACACTGTGGCTGAAGAACCTGGAGGACATCATGACCAAGCTCCTGAGCATCGGCACCGGCATCGCACTTCTCCTCGTCGCCTCGACGGCCCTGGCCGGCGGTGGTGGCGGTGGTCCCCCGGCCGCGGGCGGCGGCGGCAGCGGCCCCGAGCCCGAGCTCTTCGCGCTGGCCGTCTTCAGCCTGCTCCCGGGTGTCTACTTCGCGCGCAAGGCCCTGGCGCCCTCCCGCGGCCCCTCGGCCGAGTGAGCCGCGTTCGCCGTCGGGCCGTGTTGCCCCGGTGAACCCGCTGCGCTGGGCGGCCCTCGCGGTCGCCGCTCTTCCGGTCGTCCACTTCTGTTTTCAGGTCTGGCTCGATGGCACCCTGGGGGGCGCCGGCGCTGGACTCCTGGCGCTGCCGATGGCGGCGCTCCTGGCGGTGATCGCCGGCCGCCGGGTCCAACGCCCCGCGGCCCCGCCCGCCTGGCTCGGTGACGCCGCGCTCCTGCTCGGCGCCGCCGCGTACCTGCTCGGGGCCACCGCGACGCGGTTGGACCGCAACGCCTGGCACCTGGCGGGCATCGGCCTGCCGGCGATGGCCTATGGTGTGTTGTCGCGGGCCCGCGGGCCGCACGTGGCGAGCCGGTATACGTTCCCGCTGGCGTTCACGCTGTTCCTGCTCCCCTGGGAGCGGTTCCTGCGCGAGCTGGACGCGCCCCTGCAGATCGCCAGCGCGCGATTGGGTGTTTTCCTGCTCGGTCTGTTCGGGTTCGAGCTGCGCTGGTGGAACGAGTACACGTTCTGGGACGACTCGTACTATCTGGTCATCAACGAGACCTGCAGCGGCATGAACATGCTCATGACGCTGACGATGTACGGGCTGGTGTTCGGCTGGGTGACGCTCACGACGCTCCCGCAGCGGGCCGGGCTCCTGCTGGCGGTGGCCCCGCTGGCCCTCGCGGCCAATGGCGTGCGCGTGGCGGTGATCTGGTTCATGGGCCACGTCGGCGGGGACGACCTGGCGATGGGGTTCTGGCACACGGGCTCGGCCTATCTGATCTTTCTCCCGGTCTTCTGGCTCCTGGCGGTCTGGGCGCGCTGGCTGCGCCGCGTGCTGCCGGCGCCGGCCCTTGAAATGCCGCCGGCCGGTCACTAGGGTGCGCCGCCGAAAGCCCGGGTCGACCGCCCGCCGTTCGGTGGGCGCGTCAGCGTCGGGCGCGCAGCACGGGAGAGCTCCATGGCGGGTCGGGGAAAATCGAGGAGCGGACGCGGACGGGGCGTCCTTCTGCTCTGGGCGACATCGATGGCGACGGCGGCCTGCGCCGACGGCGGTCTGGCGAGCAGCCTGACGCCGGACCTCGGCGGGTCGCGGGACATGACCGTCTCGACGGACGGGCCGCCGGTCGGCGGCGAGAACTCCGGCGGCGCAGGCGGGGCGGGCGGCGGCGGCGGGTCCGTCGGCGGGTCCGTCGGCGGCACCGTGGGCGGCTCCGGCGGCGAGACCGGCGGCACGGGTGGCACGGGCGGCACCGGCGGGCTGGCGCCCCCCGAGTGCGACGACGGCGCCAACCGGGGCTGCAGCCTGGACGGCTGCCCGGACGACCCGGCTCGCAAGGGCACGCAGGTCTGCCAGGGCGGCGCATGGACCGCCTGCGTGGCCGCGGACGTGTGCAACGACCGCGACGACGACTGCGACGGTGAGACCGACGAGGACGTCGAGGGCAAGGGCGCCCCCTGCGAGGCCGGCGTCGGCGCCTGCCTGCGCGCCGGCGTGCAGGTCTGCGACGAGTTCACGAACCTCGTCTGCGACGCCGCGCCCGGCGCGCCGGCCGCCGAGATCTGCGACGACGGCGTGGACGACGACTGCAACGGCGCCGTCGACGACGGCTGCGCGCCCCCCCTGTGCATGGTCGACGCCGACTGCGCTGCGGGCGAGGTCTGCACCAACGGCGCCTGCGAGCGCCCCATGGTGGGCTGCCTCGAGGACGCGGACTGCGCGCCCGGTGAGCTCTGCCTCGTCGGTGAGTGCCAGCCGGCGCCCCCGGAGTGCAACGACGACTTCGACTGCCCCGCGGGCGAGATCTGCACGCAGGGGGCCTGCGAGCTCGCGCCGCCCGAGTGCGTGGTGGACGCCGACTGCCGCGTCGGCGAGGTCTGTGTTGCCGAGGCCTGTGAGCCGGCGCCGGCCGAGTGCGCCGTCGACCTGGACTGCGGCCTCGGTGAGATCTGCGACAACGGCGCCTGCGTGTTGCCCCCCGGCGGCTGCCGGAACGACGGCGACTGCGCCGTCGGCGAGCTCTGCGACGCCGGCGTGTGCGCGCCGATCCCGCCGGCCTGCGTTCCGGACGCAAACGAGGAGGACGACGTGGTCGCCGCCGCGGTGGCCGCGGCGCTCCCCGCCAGCTTCGATCTGAACCACTGCGACGACGCCGTGGACTGGCACACGTTCCCGGCGAGCGTGGGCTCGGCCTACGACATCCGCACGTCCAACCTCGGGCCGGCGGCGGACACGGTCGTCGAGCTCTACGACGTCGACGGCGTCACGCTGATCGACAGCAACGACGACGTCGCGCCCGGCGACACGTCCAGCCGCATCGCCGGCTGGCAGCCCGTGGCCGGCGGCGTCTACTACGTGGCCGTGCGCAGCTACGCCGACGCCATCGGCGCCGATCGCGAGTACACGCTGAGCATCGACGAGGCCTGCCTCGACGACGTGTTCGAGGACGACGACGTGCAGGGCGACGCCGGCCGCTTCGCCGTGGGCGCGGGCACCGAGAACCGCCGCCACTGCGACCCGGACTGGACCGGCTTCGCCGCCGCCGCCGGGACGACCTACGTCATCGAGACGGCCAACCTCGTCGGGCAGACGGACACCATCCTCGAGCTCTACGACACGGACGGCGCCACGCTGCTGTCGACCAACGACGACTACAACGGCACGCTGGCCAGCCACCTGGAGTTCCTGGCCCCGGCGGCCGGCACCTACTACGTGCGCGTGGGCGCCTTCAACGACGTCTACGGCGGCGAGCGCGGCTACACGCTGGACATCCGCAGCGCCGCGGAGCCCCAGTGCGCCGTGGACGCCGACTGCGGCCCGGGCAACACCTGCCAGGCCGGCCTGTGCGTGCCCGACCCCGTCCGCTGCGAGGCCGATGGGAACGAAGAGGACGACGACCTCGCCAGCGCCCGCCAGCTCAACGTCGGGCAGCAGTTCCAGGGCCTGAGCTTCTGCGACGACGCCATGGACTGGACCCGGTTCGACGCCGTCGCCGGCGCGACCTACGACTTCCAGACCTTCAACCTGGCCCCGGGCACGGACACCGTGCTCGACCTGTACGCCGCGGACGGCGTCACGCTCGTCGCCTCGAACGACGACGGCGCCGCGGACGGCCTCTCCAGCCTCATCGCCGGCTGGACGGCGCCCGTCGACGGCCCGCACTACCTGCTCACCCGCAGCTACGGCGACGCCTTCGGGCCGGATCGCCTCTACAGCGTGGGCATCCGCGAGGCCTGCACGGACGACGCCTTCGAGCACGACGACGACCAGGCGCGGGCCCGCCCGCTGGCCGTGGGCGCGCCCGTCGAGGCGCACAGCCACTGCCAGGACGCCGACTGGGTGTCCTTCGACGCCACGGCCGGCACGACCTACGTCATATCGACGAGCGGCCTGGTCGACGACGACACGCTCATCGTGCTGTACGACGCGGCGGGCGTGGAGCTCGGCCGCGACGACGACGGCGCCGGCAACCTGGCCAGCCGCCTGCAGTTCACCGCGCCCGCCGACGCCACCTACGCCGTGCGCGTGGGCACCTTCGGCGAGAGCTACGGCGGCACCCGCGCCTACGGTGTGCAGGTGACGACGGCCCGGATCTGCCAGCTGAACGCCGACTGCGGCGCGCAGGAGATCTGCGACGCCGGCGTGTGCGTCCCGCGCCCCGTGCAGTGCGTCGCCGACGCGGACTGCGACCCGGGCTTCTCCTGCGACGCCGGCCTGTGTGTCGAGACGCCCCGCTGCGTGCCCGACGCCAACGAGGAGGACGACGCCGTCGCGCAGGCCCGCCCGCTGCAGATCGGCGCGCCGATTCGCCTCAACCACTGCGACGACGCCGCCGACTTCTTCACCTTCGACGCCGCCGCGGGCCTGACGCTCGACTTCTCCACGACCGCGCTCGGCCTCGACGCCGACACGGTCCTGGCGGTGCTCGACACGGACGGCCGGACGGAGCTCGCGCGCAACGACGACGGCGGCGGCAACGGCCTCGCCAGCCAGATCGTCGGCTGGGTCGCCCCGGCCGCCGGCACCTACACCCTGGTGGTCGAGAGCCTGGGCGACCGCTTCGGGAACGACCGCGACTACACCGTCATCGCCTACGAGACCTGCGTCGACGACGCCTTCGAGCAGGACGACGTGCGCGACCAGCGCCGCGCCATCGCGCTCGGCGAGGTCCAGGCCCACGCGCACTGCGCGGACGAGGACTGGGTGGCCTTCGTGGCCGAGGCCGGCCGCGAGTACCGCATCGACACCAGCAATCTGGTCGGCGGCGCCGACACGGTCGTGGAGCTGTACGCGGCGGACGGCGTCACCCTGCTCGCGCAGGACGACGACGGCGGCGGCGGCCGCGCCAGCCGGATCGTGTACACCCCCGAGGCGGCCGGCGAGCTCTCCGTCCGCGTCCGCTCCTACAACGACCTGTACGGCGGCGCGCGGGCCTACGCGGTCAGCGTGGCCCAGAACGTGGGCGGCTGCGCCGTGGACGCCGACTGCGGCCCGGACCAGATCTGCCAGGGCGGCGTGTGCGTGGCCGCGCCCCCGCGCTGCGTGCCCGACGGCAACGAAGAGGACGACCTCTCCGCCGACGCGCGCCTGTTGACCGTGGGTCGCAACGTGGACCTGAACTTCTGCGACGACGGCAGCGACTGGCTGGCCTTCGACGCCGAGGCCGGGCTGGTCTACGACTTCCAGACCTTCAACCTGGACGCCGCGGGCGCCACGGACACCCTGCTCGCCTTGGTGGACACGGACGGCGCGACCGAGCTGCGCCGCAACGACGACGTGGGCAACGGCGACCTGTCGAGCCTGATCGCCGGTTGGGCCGCGCCCGCCACGGGCCGCTACTACCTGCACGTGACGAGCTTCCTCAACCGCATCGGGCTCGGCGTCGCCTACTCCGTCGGCATCCGCGAGACCTGCGCGGACGACGCCTTCGAGAACGACGACGCCCTGGCCTCGGCCGGCGAGATCGTGCCCGGCGCCCCGGCCCAGGCCCGCGCGCTGTGCCAGGATCAGGACTGGGCGGGCTTCGTGGCCATCGCGGGCCGCGGCTACCGCATCGAGACGCTGAACCTGCTCGCCGGGACGGACACCGTGCTCACGCTGCACGCCGCCGACGGCGCCGCCCTCGCCACGGACGACGACGCCAACGGCAACGCCGCCAGCCGCATCGACTGGGTCGCGCCGGCGAACGGCACGTTCTACGTCGAGGTCACGGCCTTCGGCGGGGCGTACGGCGGCGCGACGGGGTACGAACTCCGCGTGACCGAGATCGACGCCGCCGCCATCTGCGTCGTCGACGCCGACTGCGGCCCCGGCGCGCTCTGCGTGTCCGGCGCGTGTGTGCTCCAGCCCGGCGCCTGCCGCGTGGACGCCGATTGCCCCGCCGGTCTCGCCTGCGTGAACGCCGCTTGCCAGGCCGTCGTCCGCTGCGTCCCCGACGCCAACGAGGCCGACGACGTGGTCGCCGACGCCAAGCTGCTCTCGGTGGGTCGCTCCGTCGTCCTGAACTTCTGCGACGACGACACGGACTGGCTCGGCCTGGATCTGGAGGCCGGCGTCCACTACGACCTGTTCACCGAGGCCCTGGAAGGGGACACGGACACGATCCTGGTGCTGGTGGACGCCAACGGCGTCGAGGTCGCCCGCAACGACGACGGTGGTGGCGGGCGGCGCAGCCTGATCGACGACTTCGTCGCCCCCCGCACGGGCCGGTACAGCCTGGCCGTGTTCAGCTACGGCGCCGTGTTCGGAGACGCGCTCTCCTACCGCGTCGGCGTGGTGCCCCACTGCACGGAGGACGTCTACGAGGACGACGACACGGTCGACGCCAACCACCTCTTCGCCAACGTGGCGGAGCGTCACGCGCACTGCCGTGACGAGGACTGGCTCACCGTGGACGTCCGCGCGGGGGTCCTGACCACCGTCGAGACGACGGTCGAGGGCGGGGCCGACACGCAGATCGAGCTCTTCGACGCGGCCGGCGCAGCGCTCGGCGCGGACGACGACGGCGGCGCCGGCCTCGGCAGCCTCTTCGCGTTCACGCCGGCCGCCGACGGGCAGATCTTCGTGCGCATCGCCGAGTTCGGTGACAACTACGGCGGCACCAAGGCCTACACCGTGGACGTCCGGGGCGGCTGCCGCGCCGACGCCGACTGCGCCGTGGGTGAGACCTGCATCGCCGGGGCCTGCCAGGTCCTCGCCTGCCAGAGCGACGCCTACGAGCAGGACGACGCCAGCGCCTCGCCGTACTTCCAGAGCACGCTCGACGTCCTCGTGGACCACAACTTCTGCGACGACGCGGCGGACTGGACCAGCGTCGACCTGGTGCGCGGCGTGGCCTACGACTTCGAGACCATGGGCCTGACCGCGGGGACGGACACCGTGCTCGAGCTCTACGCGCCGGGCGCGGCGAACCCCTCGGCGACCAACGACGACGGGGGCCGGGTCGCGCCCGCCAGCCTCATCGACAACTTCGTCGCGCCGGCCAACGGCCGCTACCTGCTCCTCACGCGGTCGTTCTCCGGGCAGGCCGACGGCGCCCACGCCTACCGCCTGAGCCTGCGCCAGCACTGCACGGACGACGCCTTCGAGGACGACGACTCCGCGGACGTGGCCACGCTCGTGAACGTCGGTGACCCCCCCGCGGCGCACATGCTGTGCGCGGACGCGGACTGGATCGCCTTCCTGGCGGTCGCGGGCACGACCTACACCATCGAGACCTCGGCCCTGGTCGGCGGCGCGGACACGGTCATCACGCTCTTCGACGCGGACGGCGTCACGCCGCTCGACGCCAACGACGACGGCCCGAACGGCCTCGCCAGCCAGATCACCGGCTTCGTCGCGCCGGCCGAAGACTTCTACTTCGTCCGCATCGAGAACTTCCGCCAGACCTACGGCGGCGGTCGGGCCTACAGCGTCGCCGTCACGGCGAACTGAGCGGGCCGGCGCTTCGCCGGGCGCGGAAGACCGCGACCCCCAGCCACAGCGCCACCACCCCCATCCACCAGTCCCCGAAGCGTGTGTAGAGCGTGAGGTCGGCCCGACGCCGGGCCGTCCCGCGCAGCACGCCGTGCTCGAAGAGGTCGAGCCGCCCGTGCGTCGCCCCCGTCGGGTCGATGAGCGTGGTGATGCCCGCCTGCCCCACCCGAAGCAGCCAGCGGCCGTTCTCCACGGCCTGCACGATGGCCCGATTGGTCATGTGATGGGCGATGGGGGAGCGGCCGAAGCCGGCGTCGTTGCTGATGACCACCAGCAGCTCGGCGCCGGCGGCGGTCAGGGCGCGGCCGATCTCCGGGTACACCGACTCCAGGCAGATGAGCACCCCCACGGGCCCGACCGGGGTCGTCACGGGGTGCCAGGCATCCCCGGGCGTGTAGAGCGCCTCGTGCCCGGGCACCAGGCGCACCTTGTGGTAGCGGTCGGTCACGACACCGCCCGGACCCACGACCAGGGCCGAGTTGCGCTCTTCGCCGGAGTTCTCGCGAATGGGCAGCCCGGCGATCAGCGTCACGCCCCGGGCGTCCGCAGGGGGCAACAGCTTCGCCGCCAGGTCCGGCACCTCGAGCACGGGCAGGCGCACGGCCGTCTCCGGCCAGGCCACGAGCGCCGCGCCGCTGCGGTAGGCCTCGGCGGAGAGCTCGCCGTAGGTGCGCACGACCTCGCGCGAGACGGCCGGATCCACGCGGGCCGCCGCGTACACGCTGTTGGGCAGGCCACCCTGCACGCCGGCGACCTCGACGGGGGTCTCACCCAGCTCGGGCGCGTGCCACAGGCCGAACGTGCCGCCCAGCAGCACGACGGCGAGCCCCGCGGCCGCGGGACGGCGATGTTTCGCGTCGCCGAAGAGCCCGTGGAACACGACGCTCTGCGTCAACGCGACGAGCGTGCTCACGCCCAGGCCGCCCAGGTAGGGCGCCAACGCCAGCGAGGGCCGCAGCCACGGCACGTCCGCGATGCAGCCCGCGTAGCTCGCCGGCATGCACAGGGGACCGATGGTGCGCAGCCACTCGGTCAGCGTCCAGATGGCCGCGGGCAGCAGCAGGTCCGTGACCGGACCGAAGCGCCCCCACAGCCGCCGGAAGAGCAGCGCGTAGACGACCATCTGGCTGGCCGTGTAGAGCGAGAACCCCCAGAACAGGAACCAGCCGTAGTCCAGCACGCCGTAGATGTGCACGCCGCCCAGGAACCCCACGAGCGCGCCCAGCAGGGCCGCCCGCCACGCCGGCTGAGGGTGGCGCAGCGCGATGAGCAGCGGCACGTTGGCCAGCAGCGCGGCCTCGCCCCCGAAGACGAACGCGTAGCCGTTCAGGAACCCGGCCAGCAGCGCGAGCAGGACGGGGTGTGCCGGTGGGCCCGCACGTCTCATCAGAACGGCCGCTCCCGCGCGACGGAGAGGGCCCGGGCCGGGAGCGTGTCCGGCAGCCGCGAAGGGTCGGCGATGGCGACGCCGACGCCGGGCACGAACACGACGAGGTCGCCGCCCCACGCGCCGACGATGAGCACCGGGGCGCTTGGTGCCGGCCACACGAGGCGGGGCGCGCTGCCGTCCCCGGGGCCGTGCGTGTCCGGCGGCAGGGCCTCTGGCGACCCGGCGAGCCCGTAGCGGGTGGCCAGCTCCTCGGCGAGCGGGGTCGTTCGCGGGTCGATCAGCTCGCCCCCGAGGGGGCCCTCGGGCACGGGCGGCCGCCAGTCGCGGTGCAGCCCGGCCACCACCGGGCGGTCCTGCAGCTCGGCGTGGGCGCGCACGATCTGGCCCCCCGCCCAGGCGAGCAGCCCCAGCGCCAGCGCGAGGTCCAGAAGGCGCACGCCGCCGCTCAGAGGTCCCGGGCCAGGCGGAAGCCCACGTGCGTGCTGACGTTCTCCGGCGCCTGGGCGTGGCGCGACGCGGCCCGCGCGTGCAGGTCGAGCTGGTTCCAGCTCCCGCCGCGGACGATGCGCTCGGTGCCCGCCGTGGTGCTGCTCGTCCAGTCGGCCACCCCGCCGGCCAGGTCCATCACCCCGAAGGGTGAGCGGTCCTGCGGGTAGCTGCCGCAAGGCTCCGGCGACGACGGCCCGGGGCGCGCGTGGGCGCACTTGCAGTAGGTCGGCTCCCAGGTGTTGCCCCAGGGGAACACCCGCGCGTCGGCCCCGCGGGCGGCCTTCTCCCACTCGAGCTCCGTGGGCAGGCGATAGCGCACGGCGTCGGCATGGCTGCGCCAGGCGCAGTAGGCCTCGGCGTCCAGCGCGCTCACGCCGAACACCGGCCAGTTGGGGTCCCAGGGCTCGCCGGTCATGCCGACGGCCGGGATGGAGAACCGCCCCTCGGTGTGCTCGGGGAACAGCGCGCCGCCGTTGGCGAAGAGCCGCGGCACGCGCCGGCGGGCCTCGTCCAGGTCTTGGGTGGCCAGGTCGTTCAGGAAGTCCAGGTACTGCCGGCAGCTCACGGGCAGGCGGGCCATGCAGAAGTCCTCGACGTGGACCTCTTCACGGGGCAGCGGCCATGACGCGTGCGGATCTCCGCCCACCCAGGTCATGCCGCCGGGCACGTACACGAACCCCGCGCCGAGCGCGTTGTCCGGGCGCAGGCGCACTCGAATGTCGACCTCGCCCAGGCGGGCCACGTGCACGGGCACCTGCGTGTCGCGCAGGCCCGGCGCCCGCACCACGGCCAGGTAGCTGCCCATGGCCAGGGCGTCCAGGTTCACCGGCGTTCGACCCAGATCCATGGGCACCTCGGGCGTGAGCACCTTGTCGCGCTCCACGTACCGGAAGAGCACTGCCCGCGCGCCCGGGGGCTCGGTCAGGATCGTCAGCTTGCCATCGCCGCGCAGACGCGCCGTGTAGCGGTCCGTGTCCAGGGCCTGGAGCAGCGTGTGGTAGTGCACCATGCCGGCCCAGTCGCGCTCGTTCTCGGCGTCGAGGAACCGCGTCCAGTAGAGGGCGCACAGACCGTCGCGGGCCTCCAGGCTCTCCGGGTCGTTGGCCAGGGCCTCGCGCCAGCTCTGCACCGCGTGGGTGTAAGCCTCCACGACCTCGCGCCGCGTCGACTCGAGCCGGTTCTCGGCCTCCCACAAGGGCCGGCGCCGCTCGGGGCCATCCCAGGGCAGGGTGCGGTGGCGCAGGCGCTCGACGTCCCCCGCGAGCTTCTCCGCCGACAGCCGCCGCAGCTCGTGGATGCGGGCGTGGGCGTGGGCGTCCACGATGTGCCGCCGCGACTCGCGGGTGCGCCGCTCGTCCTCGCGCTGCCCGGTCAGGAACTCCTCGAGCGCCTCGCGCAGCGCCAGGGCCGAGGGGAACCGCTGCTCGCGGTCCTTGGCCAGGCAGCGCATGCAGATCTCCTCGAGCTCCTCGGGGATCTGGCGGTCCGGCGCGCGCTGGCGGGGCGGCACCACGGGCTCGCGCAGCAGCTTGCGCAGGATGGCCTTGGCGTCCTTGCCGGCGTAGGGCGCGCGCAGGGTCAGGACCTCGTAGATGATGGCACCGAGGCTGTAGATGTCCGACCGCTGGTCGACCTCGTCGAGCAGGCCCAGCGCGAGCTCCGGAGGCATGTAGCCCGGCGTGCCGATGACCTCGCCGTGGCGGGTGGCCCAGTAGCTCAGGGCCTCGCGGTGGCTCTTCACCCGCGCGTCGTTCTCGGTCTCCTCGGGGCCCTTGACGATCTTGGCCAGGCCCCAGTCCATCAGGAGGGTCTCGCCGAAGTCGCCGAACATGATGTTCGAGGGTTTCAGGTCGCGGTGAATGACCCCGCGGCTGTGCGCGTAGGCGAGGCCCATGCAGACCTGCTGGAACGCGATGAGCATGCGGGTGCGCGTGAACTCGGCCAGGATGACCGGGTCCTCGTTGCGCATGCCGCGGATCACGTCGCGCAGCGTGCGGCCCTGGACCAGCTTCATCGTGAAGTAGATCTGGCCGTCGTCCAGCGTGCCGACATCGTACACCGGCACGATGTTGGGGTGCTGGAGCTGCCCGGTGATCTGGGCCTCTTCCGTGAAGCGCAGCTGCAGGCCCATCTGCTCCTGCGCGCCCCGGATCAGCAGCTTCATGGCCACGGGGCGGTCGATGTTGGCGTCCACGGCGCGCACGATGCGGCCCATGCCGCCGCGGGCGATCTCGTCCTGCAAGGTGTACCGGCCGGGGCCGTTGGTCAGGTCGGGCAGGTCGGCGCGGGACTCGGGCGTCGGCGGGGGCGTCTGCGCGGCGGCGACGACGTCGTGGGCGAACTGGTCGGCGTCGTCGGCGACCTTGGTCTTGAACTCCTGCGAGGGCCGCTCGCCGGTTGCGTCGGCGGAGTCGGCGGGCCCGGGGCCGGCCCAGATCTCCGGCACGTCGGCGAGCTCGCCGCCGCCCACGGGCGAGGCGGGGAGCTCGTCGGAGTCGCCCTCGGCCTGCAGCGCGAAGGGCAGGTCGGCCTCCTCGAAGGCGGGGGGCGACGTCACGGCGCGCGCGCTCTCCCCAGAAGCCTCCGGCGAAGGGGGTGGCACCAGGTCGCCGGGCCCCAGGAGCACCGCCGGCCCCGAGGTGAACGGCACCTCGGAGGAGATCAGCACGGACTGCGTGAGCCGGGGCAGGGAGCGCGTGAGCGACTCGAGCTGCTCGGCGGTGACGACGCCGGCGTCGAGCAGCATGGCCTCGAGGGGCGTGTCGGGCGTGTGGCGTTTCAGGAGGCCGCGCAGCAAGGCTTCGGGCACGCCGAAGCGTTCCTGGAGGCGCTGGACGAGCGCGAAGTCGCGGGGGCTGAGGCTCATTGCCGGCGATTGTATGCGCCTGCGCGCGTGCTGTCAGGAATGCCGTGGATCCGGCCGTTCGCGCACCGCGCCGCGGCGGAGATCCCGTTGCGCCGCCGGGCTCGACGCGGCACCTTGTCGCGGTGAACGCCGAGCGAAACGCGCTGACCCTGGTCTGGATCACTCGCCTGCGCTGGACGGCCATCGCCGGGCAGCTCCTGGCCATGGGCGTCGCGCAGGTCTGGCTCGGCTTCGAGATGCCCTGGGCGGTGCTGCTGGCGGTCCTCGGCGCGGTGGCCGCGACCAACTTGGTCGCCGCGCGTCGCCTCTCGCGGGGGCCCATCGGCGAGGGCATGCTCTTCGCGCTGATGGTCTTCGACGTCTGCGCCCTGACGGCCCTGCTGGCCTTCACCGGCGGGCCGGTCAACCCGTTCAACTTCCTGTACCTGGTCGACCTCACGCTGGCGGCCCTGATCCTGCCCGTGCGGCGCACCTGGATGCTGGTGGGGCTGTCCGTGGCCGGTTTCGGCGCGCTCTTCTTCCCGCCGCTCTCCGAGGCGTCGTCCGGCTTCTCGCATACGCAGCTCATGGTGCTGCACCTGCGCGGCATGTGGGTGGCGTTCGCCGTGGCGGCGGTGCTGATCGTCTACTTCCTCAGCGGCGTGCTGCGGGCGCTGGCCGCGCGCGACGCGGCGCTGGCGCAGGCCCGGGAGCGGGCGGCGCGGGCCGAACGACTGGTGGCGCTGGCGGGGCTGGCGGCCGGGGCGGCGC
>CAINDO010000662.1 GCA_903847385.1 uncultured Myxococcales bacterium | reverse complement strand
CCGCCGGCGTTGCCGCCCGTGCTGCCGCCGCTGCTGCCGCCGGCGTTGCCGCCCGTGCTGCCGCCCGTGCCACCTGCGCCGCCGGCCGCGCCACCGCTGCCCCCGCCGCCATCGGCCTCGGGGAGGGACGCGTCACCGTCGAGCTTGCTCGCGTTGGTCTCGATGCAGCCCGTCGCCAGGACCGCGGCTGCGCACAGCCAGGTCCAGCGGCCGAAGCCTTTCTGGGGGTTCTTCGTACTCAAAACGCCATCCTCCGCCAGGAATGAGGGGTCCGTTTCACGCGCGTCAGCATCCGCGGGAAGTGCAGCACGATGCAAATATTGAACCGCCGAGGCCGCGCTTTTTCGCACGGGCTCAGGGCCGCGCCTTCTCCAGGCCCCTACGCCGCGCGTCATCCACGAGGATCGTGCGCACCCGGCGGGTGTCCAGCGTGTCGGGGGGATCCAGCGAGAGGAACAGATGGCTCGCCGCCCGGGCCGCCGCCGCGTGACCGGCGCGCGTCTCGGCCGTGGCGAGCCCGCGCCAGGCTTCGGGGCACGTGGGGTCGAGCGCGATGGCCCGGTAGAACGCCGAGATGGCCTCGGGCGTCTCCCCGCGGGTCAACGCCGCGTGCCCCCGCGCGGTCGCGGCGAGGGCGCCCGCCCGGTCCGGCGTCGCCGGAAACGTGAGCGGCACGTGGTACCCCGCGCGCGTCAGGAAGGTCCGCACGCGTGCGACGTCCACCGTGTCGGCGAGGGCGTCCGCCGGCGCGCGCCGCAGGCTGTGCCACAACCGCACCTGCGCGTACGCCATGGCCGGCGCGCTCTGCGAGACCTCCAGGTAGTTGCTCAGCGCGGCGACCCAGTCCTCGGCAGCGAACGCGATGTCCCCCCGCACCACCGCCACCCGGAGTGGCTGTGCCCCCCGAAGTTCCGCCTCGGCGGCCCACCGCAGCGCCGCCGCACGGTCGCCCCGCTGGCCGAATCCCTGGGCCAGCCGCAGGGCCGACTCGGCGTCTTCCGCCCCGGCGAGCGCCTCCACGTGGGCGCGCCAGCCCGCGGCATCCGGGGCCGGGGCCAGAAGCCACAACAGCAGGGGCAGCGCGATGACGGCCATCCCGCCAGCATAACGCGCCCGCGACCCCTCGACCATCGGCGCGGCACGTGTTACCTCGGCCTCGTGTTCATCCCCGGCGATCTCTCCAACCGAGGCCGGCGCGCCTTCGTCGTCGCCCTCGGCTCGGCTTGCCTGCTCCTCGGCTGCGGGTACACCCTCGTGCGGCCCGATGGCGCGGGGCCCGTCCCGGCGCTCGCCCTCGGCGTGATCCGGGACGCCACGCCCGCCGGGGACCTCGGCCTGCGCATCCGCCTCGGGCTCGCCCGCACGCTCGCCGCCCGCGACCGCCCGCGCTTGCTCGCCGACGACGCGGAGGCGCCCCGCCTCGAGGGCTCCGTCGACGCCCTGCCCGATCGCACCATCGCCTACGACAGCCTCGGCGCCGCCTTCGAGGTCCGCCTGCGCGGCCGCCTGGAGCTGCTCGCGTCGCCTCCGACGGCGTGGCCGCTCTGGACGTCCGGTGACGTGGAGCGGTCGGCGCGTTACCCTCGCGGCGCGACCTCGGCCGCGACCGAATCCAACCGCCGCCTGGCGCTCGAAGCCGCCGCCGACGCCCTGGCCCTGGCCCTGCTCGACCGACTCCTGACCAGCCCCGAGGTGAAGCCGTGAGTGCCGCCGCCAACCCGCTCCTCGCCCGCACCCTGAAGAACGGAGAGGCGCCGCTGTACCTGCTGCACGGCGAGGCCACGTTCCTCACCCGGCGCGCCTTCGAGTGGCTGCGGCCCAAGGTCACCGGCGGCTTCGCCGAGGACTTCAACCTCGACCGCTTCGACGCCCGGGACAAGACGCCCATCGACCGCATCGTGGACGCCGCCCGGACCCTGCCCATGATGGCCCCGCGCCGTCTCGTGTGGGTGAAGAACGCCGAGGTCATGTTCACGGGGCAGGGGGGCAACAACCCCGCGCTGCTGCGCTACATCGAGAAGCCGGACGCGACGACCTGCCTCGTCTTCACCGCGAACGACGTCGTCGACCGCCGCGGCAAGCTCTACAAGGCGCTCGACAAGGCGGCCGTCGTCTGGGAGGCCCGAACGCCGCCCGAGCGCGAGCTCGTGCCCTGGATCACGGCGCAGGCCGTGGAGCGCGGCCGCGTCATCCAGCCGGACGCCGCCCACCTGCTCGCCGACGCGGTCGGCCGTGACCTCGCCGGCCTCGACGCCGCCCTCGAGCGCCTTTGCCTCTTTGTCGAGGTGCCGGCGCCCATCGGCCTGAAACACGTCGAGGACACCGTGCCGCACACGCGCGCGCACAGCGTCTGGGAGCTCGCCGACGCCGTCGCCGACCGCAACCTGGGCCTGGCGCTGGCGCACGCGCATGAGCTGCTGGGCCAGGGCGAGCCGGCCCTGAAGATCCTCGGCCTCATCGCCGATCGCGTGCGCCGCCTCATCCTCGGCCGCGCCGCGCGGGCGAACGGCGCGTCCGTCCAGGAGGCCGCACAGGCCGCCGGCATCCCGCCGTTCAAGGCGAACGACTTCGGCCGTCAGCTCCAGCGTTACAAGGGCGCCGAGCTCCTGCAGGCCCTCGAGCGCCTCGCGGCGGCCGACTGGCAGCTCAAGCGCAGCAAGCTGGACGACGAGCTGCTCCTGGAGAGCCTGCTCATGGACCTGTGCGCGGGCGAAGCCAACCACGAGCGCGCCTGAGGGCGCGAGCCGAGGTCGGCTCGTTCAGATTCGGAGAGAGCATGCGGCGCCGGGTCGAGGACGACCCGACCCGCTCAGCCCTTCTTCAGCGCGGCGACGGCGGCGGCCAGACGGCCGATGCGACGGGACGCGTTGTTCTTGTGCAGCACGCCCTTGCTGGCGGCCGCGCCGAGCGCGCGAGCGGCGTCGGCGAGGGCGGCGTCGGCGGCGCCCGTGTCGGCGGAATCGACGGCCGCGCGGACCTTCTTCACGAGCGTGCGGCAGGTCGAGACGACGTGACGGTTACGAGCGCGGCGCTTGTCGTTCTGCTTGGCGCGCTTGACGGCGGAGGGATGATTGGCCACGTGAGTACTCCCGATGGGCAAAAATGAGACGCGGGTTTTTATGCCAAACCGGCGACCGCGTCAAGAGTCAGCGGCGTTCTCCGCGGAAATCACCCTCGAGGCCCTGGGTCCAGCGACCCTCCTCGAGCTTGTCCACGCTTCGATCGCCATTGGTATCGCGGATCTTGCACTCGCCGGCCATCTGGAACGCGCTCACGTTCAAGGCGTCGGCGAGCTGTCGCGTCAGGAAGTTCCCGGCCGCCTCGAGGCCCGCCTGGCAGGCCTCCTCGACGAAGGGGGCGATGGCGAACCCGATGAAGGGGATGTCGCCGAGGTAGTCCGCGGCGAGCTGACCGACCGCGTCGCACGGCAGCACCAGGCCGAGCAGCTCGCCCAGGTTGTTCACCTGCAGGCGCTCGGGCAGGATCACGTGCTCCACGAACCAGAGGATCGCCACGCCCAGATTCAGCTCGAGCGTGTGGTTCCCGATGCGCATCTGGCCCACGGGGCCCAGGGCCTGGGTGACCTCGGCGTCGAAGTTGGCCTGGGCCAGCGCGACGCCCAGGTCCTGCATCGAGATCGGGTAGCGGCCGCACTGGTCGTTCCCCGCGGGGCAGCCGGCCCGCCAGATGAACACGAGCGTGTCCCAGCGGTGCGTGCCGGTCAGCGTGCAGTTGGCCGCGTCCAGCGTGCCCAACTCCATCGTGCCCTCGACCTCGAGCTCGGTGAGCACGCCCGAGATGTCCTCGGTGATGATGAGCATCCACTGCACCCAGTCGGGCGCGTAGTTGGCCACCACGTAGTCGTACAGGTAGTTGATCACGGGGCCGATGGCCCCCCGGATCAGGTCGCCCCAGATGCCGTCGATGCGGTCGGCGATCAGGTCCGCGACGAAGCCGCCCGGATTCGAAAGCGCCTGATGGATCTGGTCGAGGACCTGGAACGGGCCGTCGCCGAGCACGCGGCCGGGCTCGTAGCGGTTGTGGATGGCGTAGGTGCCCCGGGTCTCCAGGCCGCAGCGGGCGCCGGGCTCGAGGCCGCCGCCGGGCGGGTTCGGGTCGGCGTTGCCGCCGTCGTCGGGCACGACCTCGCCGTCCGGGCCGATGGGGGGCTGAACGACGTCGACCTGGTACAGCAGGCCCTGGGAGTCGTCCGCCGTCATCTGAATGACGAAGTGCGTGGGCCGAGAGCCGCCGGTCACCGCGATCTGCGCGATGCCGAACTGGTTGGTGAGCGCCTCGTTGGCGCTGAGGGTCGAACCGAACAGCTCGCCCTCGGTCTTGAAGCGCACCGTCAGGCCGGGTGCGCCCTGGCCGACGTACGTGATGGCGCGCACGCCGATGGGGATGGTCTCGCCGACGTAGACCTTGAACTTGCCCGGGCCCTCCTGGGTCAGGAAGTAGCCGCGGTCGTGCTCGACGTCCGAGTTGTCGAGCGTCGGCGGCGTGAAGTCCTCTTCGGGGGCCGTCACGTCCCCGGGGCCGATCGATGGGATGCCGCACTCGCCGTCCACGCCGATGGTCAGGCCGTCGCGGCAGGCGATGGGGGCCGGGGCCGACTTCTTCCCGGAGGTGGCCTCGGCGCACCCGGAACCGAGGACGGCCGCGATCAGCGCCAGCCAGATGATGCGGGTCAACGAGCCCATGGGCCCCTCCGACTGCAAGTTTCCGTTCACGACGAAACCGACGGGTCCAAAGTACCCGCCGCCCTCACGCTTATGCAAGAAGCGTGACCGCGGCCTGGCGCCACATCAAGGCACGGAAGTGGGGTCTCTCGACCCCGGAGGTCCCGAGGGCTGCATCCCCTCGCCGAACCGCGCGCCGGGGGCGGGCAGCCAGGCGCCGGCCTCCTCGAACGGCCGCCCGCTCACCATCGCGAAGACGAGCCCGCCACGCCGCCAGATCATCAGCCTCCGCTCGCCCGTCGCGTAGTCGTAGCGGCTCCACTCGCTGACCATGTGGCCCGCCAGGGGGCCGAGGACCTCGGGCCGATCCTCGGGGACGACGAGCAAGAGCGCGTCGTCGGCGCCCGCGCGGTGTCCGCTGACCGCCGCGGTCACGCCCTCGACGTTCGCCGTGGCGGCCCCGACCCAGGGCCACGGGACACGCGGACTCGGGGCCGTGAAGCTCAGCCGACTCGTCGCCTGGCCACCCGGGCTCCAGCGCGCGAACCCCGGCAAGCCGGCCGGAGCGGAGTCCGAGGACAGGGAGAGTTGCCCGGCGCGCCACGCCGCGTGCAGTTCGAGCGTGCGCGTCGCCAGCGGCGAAAGCGGCGCCCCCGGCGACTGCATGCGCCACACGAGCCCCGCGACCAGAAGCAGGCCGGCCACGAGAAACGGGGTCACGGAACCCCAGCGGGACGCGCTCCGAGGCAAGACCAACCTCCCGACGACCGGGTGAACGCGCCCGGCCTGCCGCAGAGATTCCCGAGCCGGTGGCCCGCGCGCAAGCCCGACGCAACGCCGCCGGAACAGTTTTTTTGACGGACTGAGTACGTCGATGTACGACATGTGGGTGACTGGCGGTGCGGGCTCTCCCGCACGGGCCTCAAACGACCGGAGAAGCCATGACCACCGAAGAACTCCTCCTGAACCTGCCCTTCGTCCGCGTGGCCGAGCCCATCCGCTTCCCGCCCGGCACTGGCGCCGGCCAGCGCGGCACGCCGCGGCGCTTGCTGCGGGCCGACGCCCGGGTCCGCGACGCCGCCGGTGACGACCGCGCCCTCCCGCTCGAGGTCGACGAGGTCAGCGCGACGGGGGCCTTCGTCCTTTCGGACCTGCTGCTGCCGGTGGGCTCTCCCGTCGAGATCGCCTTCTCCCTGCCGCACTGCGACCACGACGTCGTCGCCGCCGGACGCGTCGTCCGCGTCGAGGAGCGCGGGGGTCGAACGGGCATGGGCATCCAGTTCGAGCGGATGGCGGGCGGCGCTCGCGCCAGCCTCCGCGCCTACACGCTCTGGCAGTAACCTCGACGTTACGTCCTTTACCCCCTGGGGACCCTGTGTTACGGTCCCGGCGATTTTTCGACCCAAAGGGGGCCGTTTTCCGATGAGCATCACGCTGCGCTCGTTCGTCTTCCTCGACAGCTTGCAGCCCCAGCTGACCAGCTACATCGGGAAGACCTCGCGCGGATTCCTCCCGATCCCCGAGATGGCCTCCCTGTGGGTCGAGATCGCCCCCGGCATCGCCATCAACCGCATCACGGATGTCGCCCTGAAGGCGACGGGCGTCCAGCCCGCGGTGCAGGTCGTCGAGCGCGCCTATGGCGTCCTCGAGGTCCACGCGATGGACAAGGGGGACGTCGAGAACGCTGGTCGCGCGATCCTCGACGGCCTCGGCTGCAAGGCCGAGGACCGCATGAAGCCCAAGGTGGTCTCCAACCAGATCATCCGGGCCGTCGAGCCCTACCAGACCCAGCTCATCAACCGGAATAGCGCCGGCATGATGATCCTCCCCGGTCAGTCGCTCTTCATCCTCGAGACCGTGCCTGCCGCGTACGTCACGCTGGCGGCCAACGAGGCCGAGAAGGCGGCGAACATCTCCCTCGTCGACATCCGGCCGGTGGGCGCCTTCGGGCGACTCTACCTGTCCGGCAGCGAAGCGGAGATCGACGCGGCGGCCAAGGCGGCCATCGCGGCGATCGAGAGCGTGTCCGGCGTCGAGCCGCCGGCGTTCAAAGACAACTGATTCCAACCGAACAATCCGAAGAGTAGCAGGAGGACAAGATGGCGGACGCGCTGGGAATGATCGAGACCAAGGGCTTCGTGGCTCTGGTCGAGGCCGCCGATGCGATGGTGAAGGCGGCCAAGGTCGAACTCGTCGGGTTCGAGAAGATCGGCGGCGGCTACACCACCGCGATCGTGCGCGGCGACGTGGCGGCGGTGAAGGCGGCCACCGAGGCCGGTGCGCGGGCGGCGGAGCGGGTCGGCGAGCTCGTCTCGGTCCACGTGATTCCCCGTCCTCACGCGAACATCGACTCGGTGCTCCCCCTCGGCCGCGCCACGTCGGGGAACTGATAGCCCATGGTCATCGGCAAGGTCATCGGGACGGTCGTCGCAACGCGCAAGGAGTCCGAGCTCACGGGCCTCAAGCTCCTCGCCGTGGCGCCGATCGACGTCCGGACCGGCGCGGTGAAGGACGGCGGCGTGGTGGCGGTGGACGCCGTCGGCGCCGGTGTGGGTGAGGTCGTGCTGTACGCGAGCGGTTCCTCCGCCCGTCAGACCACGGTCACCCAGAACCGGCCCGTGGACGCCACCATCATGGCCATCGTCGACATCCTGGAAGTGGGCGGCGACGTCCTCTACCGCAAGGATTGAAGCCAGGTCGCGGGGCCCTGCGGCCCGCCTGAACGGAAGACGCTGTGGACGAACGCCGCATCGCGCAAATCGTCGAGCAGGTGGTGGCCCGTCTGGCCACGGACGGCACGCTCGCTCCGGACCGCGGGCACGCCCCGGCGGTCCTCCGCCACGGCCGCGGCAGCGGTGACGTCACGACCAACGGCCTCGGTGTTCACCCCACGGTGGACGCCGCCGTCGAGTCGGCACGGCGCGGCTACGAGGCCCTGCACGACTGCACGCTCGCTGACCGCGGGCGCTTCATCCAGGCCCTTCGGGACGTCACCCGCGCCGAGCTCGAGACCATCGCCCGCATGGCGGTCCAGGAGTCCGGCCTCGGGCGCGTGGACGACAAGATCGCCAAGAACCGCCTCGTCGCGGACAAGACGCCCGGCATCGAGTCGCTGCACCCCTCCGCCTGGACGGGCGACGACGGCCTGACGCTCGTCGAGCTCGCGCCCTATGGCGTCATTGGCAGCATCACCCCCTGCACCAACCCCACCGAGACCATCCTGAACAATGGCATCGGCATGGTGGCCGCAGGCAACGCGATCGTCTTCAACACGCACCCTGCGGCGAAGAAGGTCAGCGCGTACTTCATCGACAAGCTCAACCGGGCGGTGCAGGGCGTCGGCGGTCCGCCGACCCTGTTCAACTGCGTGGCCGAGCCGACCATCGAGACGGCCGGGCAGCTGATGAAGCACCCCGGCATCCGCCTCATCGTGGTCACGGGCGGCGGCGCCGTCGTCAAGGCGGCGATGACCTGCGGCAAACGCGCCATCGCCGCCGGCCCGGGCAACCCGCCCGTCGTCGTCGACGATACGGCGGACATCGCCAAGGCCGCGCGGGACCTCGTGTTCGGCGCGAGCCTCGACAACAACATCATCTGCATCGTCGAGAAAGAGGTCATCGCGGTCGCCGACATCGCCGACCGTCTCAAGAAAGAGATGAAGGCGAACAAGGCCGTCGAGATCACCGGCCAGGACCTCAAGCGCCTCGAGAAACTGCTGATCACCCCGGACGACCACGTCAACCGGGACTACATCGGCAAAGACGCCGCGGTGATCCTCCGGGACGCCGGTATCCGCGTGCCCGACGACACCCGCCTCGGGTTCGCCGAGGTGGACGAGAAGCACCCGTTCGTCCAGCACGAGATGCTGCTGCCGGTGCTCGGTTTCGTCCGCGTGCCCGACGCAGACTCGGCCATCGCCTGCGCCAAGCGCTGCGAGCACGGGTATGGCCACACCGCCGTGATTCACTCCAACAACGTGAACACGCTGGCCAAGTACGCCCGCACGATGAACACCAGCATCACCGTCAAGAACGCCCCGAGCGCGGCCGGGACCGGCCTGGGCGGTGAGGGCTTCACGTCCTGGACCATCGCAAGTCCGACCGGCGAAGGCATGACCTACGCCCCGCACTTCGCCCGGGCCCGCCGGTGCGTCCTCAAGGACGCCTTCCGCATCGTCTGATGGCGTACGAACCGGCCCTGGGGCTGCTCGAACTCTGCTCGATCGCGCGCGGCATCGTCTGCTGCGATGCGGTCGTCAAGAGGGCCCCCGTGCGGCTGGTGCACGCCGGCAGCACCCACCCCGGCAAGTACACGATCCTGGTCCGCGGTGGTGTGGACGAGGTCATCGAGGCCCTCGGCGCAGGCAAGGCCGTTGCCGGGGACACCCTGATCGACCGCGTCCTGCTGCCCAATCCCCACGATGCGTTGCTCGCCATTCTCGAGGGGGCGGCCCCCGCGCCGCTGCAGGCCCTGGGCGTGCTCGAGTCCTATGGGGTCGCCTCGACGCTGCGAGGCGCGGACGCTGCGCTCAAGGCAGCCGAAGTGCTGCCGGTGTCCATCGGCCTCGCCCGAGACCTCGGCGGCAAGGGCTTCTTCGTCTTCACCGGCGCGCTGCACGATGTGGACGCCGCCATGGACGCGGGCAAGGCCGCCATCGGGGCGGGCCTGCTCGCCGGGGCCGAGGTCGTCGCCAACCCGCACCCCGACGTCGCCGCCGGGCTGCGCTGAGCCGCGGGCTCAGAGGCCGTCGAGCACGCTGTCGAGCTGGGAGTCGGCGCGGGTCTTCTTCCGCTTGACCTTCGGCTTTGCGACGATCTTGCCGCGGCTCTGCGTCGGGCGGGGCCCGAACGCGGCATCGATGGCGCTCGCCCGTTGGCGGCTCGCGTTCGAGACCGTGCGGCGTGCCTGAGCCCGCGTCGAAGCGACGCTCGGCGGAGCGCTCGGAGCAGCCGACTCGACGGCAGCGACCGCGATGGAGGCCGCCGTGGGAGGCGCCGCCACGACGGGCGCCTCGCTCGGCGGAGCCGGAGCCACGACCGCCAGTACGGGGTCGACCGTCGGCGTGACCACCGCCGGGGGCTCGGGCCAGAAGAACCACCCCGACAGCCCGCCCCCTGCGAGCCCCACGGCCACGAGGAGCCAGGTCAGCGCACCCACGCGCCGAGCAGGTGGCGCGGGCGCGCGCTGCGCGTCGGCCATCTCCTCTTGCCACCGGGCCTCGCGGGTCGCGCGAATCTCCGCCGCGGAGGGGACCGGCGCGCCAACCGTGCGGGGCGTCGTGTCGGTCGCCGCAGGCGGTTCCTGGCCCGCTGCCTTGCCCGCCGGCTTTCGCTGCGCGCTCTCGCTCGTCTGGAGGATCGCCTGGATCTCCGACAGCGAGGTCACGACGGAATCTTCGGGGAGTCGTCTCGAACCAGGGGCCATGGGAACCTCGCGCACGCTGCCAACCACAGTATGCAGCATTCACGCCCGGTGCGCGAAAGCGCGAAGGAGCCCAGGCCGAGACCTCGCGGTCTCAGGGTGGCGACTCCGGTTGCGCGGCGCTTCGCGTGAACACGATGTCCACGCGATCGGCCGCGGCGCGCCGAACACCCGAGGCAACGGGCGACAAACCCGTCTCCAGCCCGACGGCCAGAACGCTGAGCCGCGACGTGTCCAGGCCTGCATCCCGTCCGGCGAGGTAGTGCACCAGGTGTGTCCCCCGGAGACCCGCGAGCAGCGCGGGATCCATTGCGCCGGCCTCACCGACCCGGACCTCGATCTCGACCCGCGCCGACTCATTCGACATGAGCTCGCCGAGCGCATCCAGGAACACCCAGGCGCCGGGGCGCACGATGGCCTCACTCGGCTCGAAGAACGCCGGTTGGCCGAGCCGCAGCACGACGCCGCGGTAGTCCTCGAACACTTCGATGTCGACGACGCCCCCCCGCAAGCGACCCCCATGTCGCGCGACCAGGCCCCGGAGGCCGGAGAGCACCCCGGCTTCCTTCGCTGCCGCAGCGTCCGAGGGCGGGGTCCCGGGTGGGGGGGGCTCGGCGTCGACGGTGCCCGAGTTCTCGGCGGACACGCCGAACGTTGCCTGCACCGAACCCGCGAGGCGCTGAAAGTTTGCTGGCACGAAGTGGGCAAAGGTCAGCATGAGGATGAACAGCCCGTTCAACTGCGAGATCAGGTCCGCGTAGGTCAGCGTCCACGGAGGCGCGTCGTTCATCGGGCCGGCGTCGTGCAGCAGGGCGGACCTGCGCGTGCGGCGCTCGTCCTCTTCCTCCTCGGGGGTTGGGCCCGTGGGCTCGCTCATCGGGGACGAACCTCGGGTTGTTCGAAGACGAACGTCACGTCCGTGCCGGGGCTCCCGGCCGCCTGCCCGACGGCCGCGGGGATGACCCGATGCGCCGGCACGCGGGCGTCCCGGGCCAAAGCCTGGCGAAGCGCAACCCCGCGTGCGATCGCCAGGTGCCACGCGTCCTCGAACTGTGGCGCGCGGGGTGCCGCGGCGGTGTCGACGGGGACCTCCAGGACCAGCCGTCGGCGCGCCGCCACGCCCCTCATGGACTGTGCGACAAACTGGACGAGACCCTCGGCGTGGGGTGTCAGGGCGTCACTCCCTGGCACGAACACCCGGTCCGCCGGAAGCCGCAGTTCAAGACCGCGGTATGTCGAAAACGGACGAATCGCGACGGCGCCCTGGGTCTCGCGCGACCACGCCTCGACGCTCCCGCGGAGGGCGTCGTCGCTCTCGGGCGCGGGCATCGGCAGGGGCGCGTCGCCCGGTCGTCCGGCGAGGGTCGTGGCCGGATGCGGCCGCTTCTCGGGCGGGTCATCCCCGCCAAAGGTCTCCTGTACGCCGCCGGCTACGGACTTGAACTGCGTCTCGTCGAAGGTCGAGAACGAGATCAACAGGACGAAGAAGCCCATGAGCAGCGACATGGTGTCGGCAAACGTCAGTGACCAGTCCGGCCCGGAGTCGCCGCTCTGCGGCGGCGCGCTCACCGACTGCCGAAAGGCCTCACGCGCCGAGGGCTTCATTCGCCCCGCTCGATCGCCCGTCGCTCCGCGAGCATGTCCCGCTCCCTGGGGGCCAGGAAGGCGTGCAGCGTCTCCTCGAGCATGCGCGGGTTCTCGCCCTTCTTCAACGCGAGAATCCCTTCGAGAATCAGGAGCTTACGGTCCGTCTCCTCGGTACTCCGGTAGGCGAGTTTGTCCGCGATGGGGATCGCGAACAGGTAGGCGATGAGCGCCCCGTAAAGTGTCGTGAGGATCGCGACGGCCATGCCGGGACCGATCTTCTTCGGGTCATCCATACCCGTCAGCATCTGGACCAGGCCGATCAGCGTACCGATCATGCCGAAGGCCGGCGCGGATGCGCTGATGGCGCGGAGAATCGCTTGACCGGACTGGTGGCGCGACCGCATCGACTGGATGTCGCGCAGCAGGATCGACTCGATCTGCCGCGTTTCGGCGCCATCGACGCAGAAGCCGATCCCCTTCGCCAGGAACGGGTCGTCAAACTTGATCCGCTCGAGCGCCAGCAGTCCATCTCGTCGGGCGACATTCGACAGGTTAATGAAATCGTTGATGATTTCGGACTGGTCCTTCAACTCGTAGAAAAAGGCCTGCCGAACGATCCGCAGCGTGCCGAGGACGTCGCTCATCGGGTATCGAATGAAGATCGTCGCGGCGGTCCCGCCCACGACGAGCAGAAACGATGGCGTGTTGAAGAACAGGCCGACGTCACCGCCCAGGAAGATCGACACCAGGACGAGAAGGGAACCGCCGATGACGCCGAGGAGCGTCGCTGAATCCAAGGGAGACCTCCGCACGCCGACGAGGGAGTCGGTGTGAGAGAACCATAGATCAGGCGGGGAGAAGGGCCAACTTCAGGAGGAGAGCGAAGGAGAGGGGATTACTTGGTGGCGGGCGCGGGCGCGGCGGGTTCGGCCTTGGCGCCGGCCGGGTTGATCTGGAGCTGGGGGACGTTCAGACCCGCGGGGGCGCTGATGCCGCCGAGCTGGCCGGGCAGGCCACCGGAGATGGGCATGATCGGGCCGCCCGGAGCGAGCGAGGGCTTCTCGTCCTCGGCGCCGATGCTGTTCACCGCGGACTCGGCCTCGGGAATGAAGGTCTCGATCTTGGCGTCCGTGCGCAGGCCCTTGAGGAGGTCCTGCTTCGCCTTGCGCTGCTTCTTGTTCTTCAGCAGCTTCTCGATCGACTCCTTGACCTCCTCGAGGGGGCGCTGGGCGCCGTCCTTGTGCTCGATGAGCTTGATGATGTGGTAGCCGAACTGCGTCTTGACCGGCTTGGAGATCTCGTTCGGCTTCATCTTGAAGGCGATGTCCTCGAACTCCTTCACCATGCGGCCGCGGGGGAACCAGTTCAGGTCGCCGCCGCGATTGGCCGTCGGGCCGTCGGAGTTCTTCGTCGCGATGGCGGCGAAGTCCGCGCCCTTCTTCGTGACCTCCTTGTAGAGGTCGTTCGCCTTCTTGAGGGCGTCCGCCTCGGCCTTCTTGTCGGCCTTGGCGTCGAGCTTCACGAGGATGTGGAACGCGTGGATCTGCTCCTGCACCTCGTAGCGCTTCTTGTTCTCCTCGTAGTAGCCCTTGGACTCGTCCTCGGTGACCGCGAGGTTGCCGGACTTCTCGAGGAGCTTGTTCACCCCGATGTTGTGCCGGATGTTGTCCTTGATCTGCTCGACGTCGACCTCGGAGCTCTTGAGGTACCGCTGGAAGTTCTCATCCGTGCGGAACATCTTCTTGTACTCGTCGAACTCTTTGTCGAGTTCGGCGGGCTCGATGGTCACGTTGTCCTTGGCGATCCGCTGCTTGAGGAGCTCCTTCTCGATGAGCTGCTTCAGGATCGACTCCTTGTAGCGCTTGGCGAGATTGTCCGGGATCTCCTTCTTCCGCGTGGTGAAGGCCTTGGTCATCTTGGCGTACTTCTGCTCGAACTCGGTCCGAGAGACCTCGACGCCGTTGACCTTGGCGATCGGGCCGGCCGGGATCCCCGACACGTTCTCGGCCGTGGCGGACGCCGCGGCGGATGCGGTCGCCTTGGGCGCGCCTGCACCGCCCTCTTCCTTCTTGCCAGAGCACGCCACCAGGCTGCTCGTCAACGCAACGGCCATCCCCAGACGGCAAAAGCGGAACATCATGAACATCCTCCTTAGAGAGAAGAACCGGCGGCACCGAAGCGGGCGCAACGGACCCGGTCGAAAAAGGCGCACCTGTTTAGCACCGCCGTAGGGCCGGGTCAACGTGCAGACCCCCGCGCCGGCGCACGCTGCGGCAGATCTGACGTCGACACCGCGAGCACGAGCGTCGCCCGGGTCGACCCCAGCCGCCTCGGCGGGGCGAAGGGGAGCCGAACGGAACCGGGCGTGCGGGGCTGAATCGGTTCCCTCCGCGCGCCCGCACGTCAAACCGCCGGCGGCCGCCTTTCAGGGGGCCGAATCGAAGGAGCCGCCGACACCCGCCGTACATCCGCATGACCCGGGTCGGCCCGGACCATTGGCCACCGCCGAGCGGATGGCGGGCCTCGCGCAGACCAGGCCTTCGGACCACCGCCCCGAAACCGGCCAAGAGCTCCCCGCGCAAGGGCCTCGACCGACGCCCCCGAAAGCAAGCGCAACCGAGCGCCTTCTCACCCGCCGCCGACAGCCGCACGGCGCCACTCCGGACATCGAACGCGCCACCCGTGCGCAAGCAAGCCCGGGGTCGCATGGCGTGGCGCGGCAGGCAAAGTCGCGGGGTAACCCGGGGGCCGAATCCGCCCACCCCGGGTCTTCCCCCCTGACCGGGCCGCGGAAATCGAGACCGCGCCGGCGCATCGAGCCGGATGAAAGGCGCGCAAAAAACGATATTGACAACCGGCAGCCCATCCGCGAGTATCCCGCCCCGCTGACAGCAACGGCGCATGGGCGCCCGAGCTTCGGCAGCGGTTCCGAAGCAAATTGATGCCAAATTGAAATAAGCTTGACGGCGGAGCACGATGGGCGTAGGTTCATCGCCCCGTTGACGAGCGGCGCTGGGCGCCTCGGTTGGCGGTTGAAAAAAAACATTGACTGGCGTGGCCCGCAAATGTAAGTTTGCCGCCCGCTGAACGGCCGGCGCTGAGGCGCCGACGAAGCACAGTCGGTTCTTTGAAAATCAGGTTGAGTAGACGGAAGCGAGTGCGTGCCCGTTTATTTGTACGAACAACGACCACGCGAGAGCGTGGCGGTCAGAGATCAAGTGGAGAGTTTGATCCTGGCTCAGAACGAACGCTGGCGGCGTG
>CAINDO010000661.1 GCA_903847385.1 uncultured Myxococcales bacterium | reverse complement strand
GGCGGCGACACCGGCGGCGGGGGCGAGGCCGCGGGTGGCCAGGGTTCCGCGGCGGTCCGACCCTTCGACGGCGGCTGCACGGCAGACACCGACTGCGGCCAGGGCGAGAAGTGCATGCTCGGGCTCTGCGTGAAGCCGCCCCCCGACAACTTCAAGGCCAACTTCGCCTGCGACGACGTTCTGATCGAAGGCTCCGATCCCGACTTCTCGTGTTGGGAGACCCAGCAGCCCTTGTCGATGGACGGCCCCGACACCGTGCCGATGCGAGGGCGCATCGAGTTCTTCGGCGACGGCAACGTGACCAAGGATCTGACGGTCAAGGTCTACGACCTGAAGACCTTCGACCCGACGCCCTGCCTCTCGGTGGGCGACAACGAGATGGACGTCGACCGGGCGCGCGCCGCGACAGAGGCGTGCATCGACGAGCACAACACCGCGCTCGGCGAGGCCGTCAGCCACCTGTGCGCCGACAACCCCAGCGAGGGGTGCTACGAGCTCACCGGAGTGCCCACGCGGACGGAGCTCGTCATCCGCGTCTTCGGCGAGGCGCGCCTCTGGGTGCCGACATACGAGTATGGGGTCTTCGTGAACCCCTGCGTGCTCGACCCCTTCAAGGACGACAGCGTGTGCCCGGAGCAGCGCGAGGGCGCGGCGCCGGACACGAACTGGAGCTGCTCGCTGCGGACCGAGGGCGGCGAGACTTACTTCCCGAACGACCTCAACGTCCTGAGCAAGACCACCTGGACCACCTTCCCGCCGACCGCCGGTGTGCCCCGCATCGAACGCGGGCACGGTGCGATCGCCGGCCGGGCGTACGACTGTCAGGGGCGCCCAGTGGTGAACGCCGCCGCCGGGTTCTTCAACCCTGGTCGTCGAACCACCTACTTCAACGGCAACCCGAACGACACGTTGCCGCAGCCGGGCCTGGACCGCACGAACCTGGACGCCACCTACGCCAACCTGGACACGCCGGCCGGCCCCCAGGGGGTCGTGCAGGTCGCCTGGCAGGGAGACGCCGGGAACCGCCACCTCGCGGTGGTGAACTTCAACCGGATCTACCTGCTGCCGAACACGCTGATCATTCTGAGCCCCTCGGGCCGCAACCCCGTCGACGTCTTCCCGCCCTACCTCTGAGGAGTTCCGATGCGCACCGGGTATCTGCTCGGAAGCGTGGCCTGCTGGTCCGCGCTCGCCCTCGGGGGCTGCATGCTCCCCGACGCCCGCTCGACCGGCCGGTTCCAGACCGAGACGACGGGGGACGCCGCCGTCGCCGACGCCGCCGTCGTGGACGCGGCCGTCACCACGGACGCGACCACGCCCCTCCCCGACGCCGCCGCCAGCGCACCCGACGCGGCGACGCCGGGCGCGGACGCCGGCCCCTGCGGCCCCCCGCCCTTCGACCCGACGGTCGCCCTGACCTGCCCCGGAGCCCCCGGCTGCCCCGCGCTCGGGCCCGGAATGCTCCGGGTCGGCGCGGCCCGTGAGGAGGTCACGGACCTCGCTTTCGAGCTGCCCAAGGTCGAGTTCCTGGAGGAGTTCGGCGGGTGCAGCGAGCGTCAAGGCGGCGGCCCCGGCCACTGCGGCGCGCTCGACCGCAACTTCATGCGCAACTGCGGCAACGACCGTCTGTGCCCCGAGGACGAGGGCTACCCTGGCGCCCCCGACGAGGGCGAGGGCGACGTCGACGAGAACGGCAATCCGATCTGGGACTACTACCGCGACTGCGGCATCGACAACCTCTGCCCCGGCGACCCGGGTTACGCCGCCGCCGACGAGGGCGAGGGCAACGGCAAGTTCGACGGTCTGTGGCTGGCGGGCTTCCAGAACAACCGCCCGGCGCTCGGCGTGCGCGACCCCCTGTGGGCCCGCACCGTCGCCGTCGAGGACGGTGACACGCTCGTCACGATGACGTCCATCGACGCGGTGGGCATCTTCTACGACGACGTCAAGCGGATCCGGGAACGTGCCGCCGCGATCCTCGCCGAGGAGCACCCGGAGCTCGAGGTCGACTACATGTTCGTCTCCTCGACGCACGACCACGAGGCCCCGGACACGATGGGGCAGTGGGCGGGCGAGGTCGATCCCGAGATCGAGATCCCGCTCGTGACGGGCGTGAACGCCCGCTACATCGAGCACCTGCGCGAAAAGGCTGCCCGCAGCATCGCCGACGCCGTCGCCAGCCTGCGGACGGCCCACATGAAGGTCGCCGAGGCGCACACGGGGGCCGACGGCTACATCCGCGACTCCCGAGACCCGATCGTGATCAACGACACCATGGGCATCGTGCAGTTCGCCGACGACATGGACCAGACCATCGCCACGCTCGTGACCTGGGGCAACCACCCCGAGGGCATGAGCGACGTGAACAACTTCATCACGTCCGACTTCGCCCACGGCATCCGCGACGGCCTGGAGAACGGCATCCCGGAGACCGAGTCCACCGTCGCCCGGCCCGGCGCCGGGGGCGTGGCCATCTACTTTCAGGGCACCGTCGGCGGGCTGATGACGCCCCTCGGCGTCGAGGTCCGGGACCTTCAGGATCAGGTCATCACCAACTACACGTTCCATCGGGTGGACGTGATGGGGTGGCGGCTCGCCATCGCCGCGCTCGACGCGCTGGAGAACGCGACCGCGGTCGACGCGGCCCCGGTGAGCGTCGCCGCGACGGACTTCGTGATTCCCGTGGAGAATCGCGTCTTTCACGTCGCGACGCTGGTCAACCTGTTCAACCGCGAGAACCCCTACTTCGACCCCAACCTGCCCATCGACGATTGCAACATGCCGCACGCGCGGACCGAGATGGGCCTGCTCCGGTTCGGGCCGGTCACGTTCTACTCCGTGCCCGGTGAGCTCTTCCCCGAGCTCGCGTTGGGCTTCGACGAGCGGTGGGCCTTCGGCCGCCCGCAGATCAAGGCCGACAACCCCAATCCCCCGGATCTCGCCTCGGCGCCGCCCGGGCCGTTCTTCTCCGAGCTCGTGCCCGGTACGTTCCGTTGGCCCCTTGGCCTGGGCAACGACGAGCTCGGTTACCTCGTCCCCGAGTACGACTACAAGATCGACGAGAGCGCCCCCTTCTTTACCGAAGCCGACGGCGACCACTACGAGGAGACCAACTCCCTCGGTCCCAAGGCAGTCCCCCGCATTCGCATCGTGCTCGATCGCCTCATCGAGGCCATCGGTCCCTGAAAGACCCCTCCATGTCCCTCCTTCGATTTGCCGATCTCGACCTGTCGGCCCCCATGCTGGCCACCCTCGAGGGCATCGGCTATGTACAGCCGACCCCCGTGCAGGCGACCGCGATCCCGTTGATCGCCGCCGGCCGTGACCTCATGGTCCAGTCCCAGACCGGGACAGGCAAGACCGCCGCCTTCGGCATCCCTTTGATCGAGCGGCTCAGCGCCGAGCCCACCCGCGGCATTCAGGCGCTGATCCTCGCCCCGACGCGCGAACTGGCCAAGCAGGTCTCCGACGAGCTCAACCGCCTGTCGTCGAGCCCCGCTGTCCAGAGCGTCGCGATTTACGGCGGCGCCTCGATGGACAAGCAGATCGCCGAGATCAAGTTCGCCAACATCGTGGCCGGCACGCCCGGCCGCGTCCTCGACCACTTGCGCCGGGGCACGCTGAAGTTCAGCGGCATGCGCATGGTCGTGCTGGACGAGGCCGACGAGATGCTGAGCCTCGGGTTCGCCCGTGAGCTCGAGCAGGTCATGAGTTTCGTGCCCACGGACCGGCAGACGCTGCTGTTCTCGGCCACGATCCCCGAAGACATCAAGAGCTACGCGCAGCGCTACATGCGCCAGCCCGAGTTCGTCAGCCTCATCGAGCAGAACGTCGCCGCGGACGACGTCGAGCACCACTACTACATGGTGAGCGGCGTCGGTCGGTCGAAGGACCTCGTGCAGGTCATCGAGTACGAGGAGCCCGGCAACTCGATCGTGTTCACGAACACGCGCGCCGACAGCGAGATGGTGGCGACCTTCCTGAAGCGGCAGGGCTACCAGGCCGAGTTCCTCAACGGCGACCTTCCGCAGCGCGACCGCGAGGCCATCATGGCCCGCACGAAGGACAAGTCGCTGCGTTTCCTCGTCGCGACGGACATCGCCGCCCGCGGCATCGACATCAGCCAGCTCAGCCACGTCATCAACTTCACGCTGCCCGAGTCCCCCGAGGTGTACATCCACCGAACGGGGCGCACGGGCCGGGCCGGCCACAAGGGCACGGCCATCAGCCTCATCGGGCCCCGGGAGATCGGGGTCTACTACTACCTCAAGCGCATCTACAAAGTGGCGCTGCAGGAGCGAAGCGTGCCGACCCAGGCAGAAATCGATCTGCGCAAGGCGGAGCGTCGAACGGACGCCCTCGTCCAGGAGATCTTCAGCACCCGCGCCGGCCAGCCCCTGGCGGGTGCCGAGGTGCGCGCCCAGGCGGTCCGCCTGATGGAGCGGGACGATGCCATCGAGGTCGTCGAAGCGCTGCTCGGGCACTTCCGGGACCGCGGCGCGCCGACGAGCGCGCCGACGCCGCCGGGTCGGCCCGCAGCCGGGGGTGTGCTTGCCTCGGTGCCCGTCTCCGAGACGGTCGCCCCGGGGGGGCGTCCCGTGACGCTGGCCGGCGTCGCCGAGCGCGTCGCCATCGTGCAGTCGGAGTTCCGCGGCCTCCCGGGGGGCAGCACCACCCAGCCGAACCGTCCCGACCGCCGTCGCGATCGCGACGAGGCCCCTGCCCCGCCCGCCCCGGCGACGCCCCGCCCCGCGGAGACGCCGCTGCGCGCGCTCCCACCCGGGCAGTCGCGCCTCTGGGTCAGCCTGGGCGCCCGGGACGACATCGAGGCGGACGCGCTCCGCACGGGCCTCGCGGATCTCGCGGGACTCGACGTCGAGGATCTTCTGGAGGTTGACCGCCGCCTGCGACACAGCTACGTGGTTGTCCCGAGCGACTATGCCCAGGACGTCATCGAGGCCGTGGACGGCGAGCGTCTGGGTGGCAAACGAATCCGTGTTGAACTGGCAAAGGAAGAGGCCTGAGATGGTCCCGACGTCTGGTCGAGTCGTTGCGCTCCTCGCCGCCCTCGCGGTGGTGTCCGGTTGCAAGTCCAAGCCCGCCACCCCACCGCCCGAGGCCGCAGCGGCAGAGAACGCCAATCTCCCGCCCGCGCGCATCGACCTGCCGCCGCCGATCAAACTCGAGGGCACCCTGCCCCCGGAGACCCACCCGGACGGCAAGATGCGCATCGATGGACTCCTCGCCCGACGTGAGAAGTACATCGGCCAGAAGATCGTCGTGCGCGGCTTCCTGGTGGAGAAGTACGAGCCGCCGAAGGACGCCCAGCGGTTCCTGCACAACCACGGCTACCTGGCGGACACGCCCGCCGGTGGCGACAAGCGACTGCTGCTCACGGGCCTCCTCGATAAGGTCCGTGACGCCCTGGTCGTCGGCCAGGAGTACGTGATCACGGGGGAGTTCGCCCAGCGGACGGACGACGGCTTCGTGAACTCGCTCGGCCTGCTCATCTTCGAGAGCGCCGAAGGCCTCGAGATCCCCGAGGGCAAGGGCACCAAGCGCCCCTGACGTGCGCGGGCCGCGCTTCACCCGACGAGAGCCACGCCGATGTGCGCGCCCTCGTCAGCCGCTCAGGGTCGGCTGGCCGGCTTCTCAGCCACCAGGATGATGCGGTTGCTTTCCGGCCCGAAGAACGCGCCGGTCGTGTGGCGGTTGCCCGAGAGCTCGCGGACCTCGAAGCCGACCATCTGCAACATCCGCACGAGCTCGTGCACGGCGTAGAGCCGCATGGAGATGTTGTACTCGCGCTGCATGCCGTCGGCGAAGACGGCGAAACGCTTGATGACGAGCCGACTCGTCATGTAGTCGAACTCGATGTCCTCCTGGACGAGGCAGCCATCCCCCTCCCACCAGTTGCGGGTGGGGATGCCACGAATCGCCGAGTCCCGGTTGGCGACATCGAGGACGAATCGACCGCCGCGCTTCAGGGCGTCGTGCACGCCGCGGAGGACCATCAGGTTCTCCGGCTCCGTGAAGAAACCGAAGCTGCTGTCGAAGCTGTAGACGCCGTCGAAGACCTCGCGGAAGTTGAGGTCCCGCATGTCCCCGTGGACGAACTTGATGGCCAGCGAGTTGGCCTGGGCGCGGCCGAGCGCGGCCTTGAGCATGTCCAGGCTGAGGTCCAGGCCGACGAGCTCGTACCCCTTGGCGGCGAGGGGCACCGTATGGCGCCCGTAACCACAGCAGAGGTCGAGGATGCGGCCCCCGTTGGGGATGCGAAGCGCGGCTTCGATGAACTCGACCTCACGCGTCGTCGCGGGTCCGAGCCGCTGCGGATGCGCGAGAAAATAGTCGTTTCCGAACAGTTCGGCGAACCATGCGCCCGCGGTGGGGGTCCGCCGGACGGCGGCGCTCTTGCGCGCGAGGCTGAGGATCGTGTCTACGGCCAGCGCCGGGTCCAGATCGACGGCATTCTCCGGCAGCCCGACCCGCGCGGCGGGCTCGGTGTCGTCCGGGATCTCGATGCTGTCCTCGGCGTCCGGCGCCGCGGCCTCGACCTTCGGAGCCGGTGGCGGCGGCGGCGGTACGGGCGGCGGCGTCTGGGCGACCACGGGGGGCGGCGCGGGCGGCGGCGCGGGCGGCG
>CAINDO010000660.1 GCA_903847385.1 uncultured Myxococcales bacterium | reverse complement strand
CAGCGCCCCGGCGGGCGCGCTCGGCGGCGTGCGCGCCAGGAGAGTCGAGAGCGCGGGCAGGCTCGGCGCGCTGAAGACCGGGTGCGCGGCGTGCAGGCGGCGCCCGGCCTCGGGCAGGGCCTCGACGGGCAGCGCGCGCAGGCGACCGTGCGGGATCACGCAGACGGGCGCCCCCGCGGGCCAGGCCGCCAGCGCTGTGGCCACGGGCGCCAGCAGCGCCGCCTCCACGCGCGCCGCGGCCGCTGTGTCGGGCCCCTCGGGCCCCCGGAGCGACGCGGTGAAGGCCAGCGCGTCCGCCTCGACCTTCGCGCCGGCGATGGCCACCCGCGCCACGCGGATCTCCGCCGAGGTCGCCCAGAACACCAGCACCGCGTCCGTCAGGGGCAGCCAGGAGAGCACGGCGATGTCCGGCGGCAGGTGCGTTCGACCGGCGGCGGTCTCGGCCGGCGGCGGCGTCGGGGTCACGGACGCCTCCCCCGCGGACCGCCGCAGCTCTTCGAGAAAGGTCCGGCTCTCCAGGCGCCCCAGGACGTCCAGCGCGCGGTCGAAGTCCCCGCCGTGCCCGCGCTGCGCGAGCAGCTCGACCAGCCCCAGGTAGGGCGCGCGGCGGTCCCGGTCGAAGAAGTCGTGCAACTGCTGCGGCGTCACGGCGGCGCGCATCGCCTCGACCGCTTCGATCGAGGCCCCGAACGCCGCGATGGCGGCCTCCGCATCGCCCGCCGCCAGCGCCAGGCGACCCTGCAGCGCGTGCGCCTCGGCCGTGCGCGCCGACGCGGCCTCGGGGACGCCGGCCAGCGCTTTCAGCGTGTCCCGGGCGGCGTCGAAGCGACCCAGGCGCTCCTGCGACAGCGCCACGTAGAGCAGAGCGTCGTCCAGATACTCCTGCACGCCGGCGGCGCGGGCCCGCTCGGCGGCGGCCTCGGCCACGGGCAGCGCGGCGTCCGCCGCCCGGGCGTCGATCAACTGCGCCGCCAGGGCGTTGCGCGCGTGGACTTGAGCCCGCGCCGAGCCCGACGCGTCCGCCGCGGCCACGGCCTCGCCGGCCAGGGAGAGCGCACCGGGCGAGTCCCCGGCCGCCCCGCGGATGCCTGCGCAGTTGGCCAGCGTGCGCGATCTCTCTTCGGCGTTCGGGCCGCGCCGCGCCCGGGGCAGGAGCGCCTCGCACAGCCCCGCGGCGGCGGCGAACCGACCCCGGAACCGCCACGCGCCGGCCAGTCCCTCTGTGGCGCGCACGATCAGCGCGTCGTCCCCCAGCGCCTCGGCGCGCGGTCGCAGCGAGGTCCACAGCGCCTCCGCGGCCTCCAGATCGCCCTGCCGCCAGAGCGCCGCGGCCCGGGTCAGCCGCAGCTCGACCTCCAGCGTCGGCGGCCACGTGGGCGCGACCTCGGCCAGCGCACGGTCGACCAGCGCCAGCGCCTCGTCCGCCCGACCCTGCCACAGGGCCAGGCGCGCGAGCTGCTGCCGGGCCCTGACGGCCGTGATCACCTCGCCGGCGGCGTCCGCCGCCTCGAGCGCGCGCGTCAGGTTCTCGCGGGCCTGCGGGGCCCCGGTGCGGGCCTGCGCCTGCCCGAGCCCCCGGCGGGCCGCCGCGGGGCTCGCCGCCGGATCGGCGACCTCCACCGCGGCCTGCCAGGCCGACAGCGCGCCCCGCCAGTCACCGGCGGCCTCGGCGGCCCGGGCCCGCTCCACGGGCGAGTCCGACTCGCAGGCGGCCAGCACGAGCGCGAGCAGCGCGCCCGCCAGGCCAGACCACAGCCGCCGGGTCTGCGCGCTCATCGCGGAACGTGTCGGATCTCGGCGCCGCGCAGGAGTCGGAAACCCTCGGGAATGGCCGTCTCGAGCGCCTTCTCGAACGCGTCGAGGCGCTCGGCGCGCGTGAGCCCCGGTCGGCCGTTCACGCGGACGAGGAGCCCGGCGGGCTCGTTCCACGGGGCTCGGGACACCACGGCCAGCACCTGCTCCGTGCCCGGCTCCGCGTCCAGCGCCCAGCGTTCCTGGAGCTCCGTGCGCGCTTGATTGGTCAGCCGCTGCGGATCGGGCAGCGCGAGCCGGTCATGGCTGTCGTAGGCCAGCAACGTGACGTACGTGCCCACCTCGGCCGTGACGAGGATGCGCACGGCGTCCCCCTCGGCCAGCGTGAGCGGCGCGCCGGGCGCCGGATCGTCCCCCCGGGCGGTGTTCGCCTGGGCCCGCTCGCCGAACAACGCCAGGGCCCCATGGGGCGGCGCCGGGCGGAGCAGTTGCGGCAGGAGCGCGAACGTGACGCCCGCGGCCAGCAGCCCGGCGGCGAGCCACGGCCACACGCGCCGCGGCGTGGTCGACGGAGTCGAGGCGCGCGGCAGCCGCAGATCCTCGCCGGCCATCGCCAGGGGCGCACCCGCCAAGCTGCGGGCCCCCGCGTGGATGTAGATCCCCGGAGTCCCGTGACGCCCGAAGGTGGCGAAGGCCAACGACGGCGCCTCGCCCAGCACGCCCCGCGCACAGATGCGACCGGGCCCCTGGGCGACGCCGGCCCGGGCCTCGGCGGGCAAGCGACGCAGCGCGGCCACCAGCGCCCGCCCGGCAGAGTCCGCGCCCGGCGCATCGGCGACGGCGAGCCCCGTGCATGCGGGCCCCACGGCGTCCACGACGGTCGCCTCGGGCCAGTCTGCGGCCGCCGACGGCCCGACGTCGAAGACCACGGCCGTGACCCGGCCATCGATCGCCTGGACCAGCTCATCGGGGGGCGCGCTGGGGGCCCGGCCGATCTCGAGGCGCCCGAGCAGGGCCTCGGCGGCGGCCAACGCGTCGGCATCGGCGTCGGGGGCCAGTTCGTCGGTTTCGGGATCGGTTTGCGAGGCCATCGAAGATTCAGTCCTGCGCCACGTTGCCGTTCTTACGAGAATTCAGCACGGCGGCCACTTCGCGCAGAATCCGGTTCTTCCACTGGTAAACGTTGTTGGCGTTCGTGTCCTCGAGCCGGCAGATCTCGGCCATGTCGAGCTCGTCGACGAACAGGTAGCGGTAGTAGTCCCGCCCCTTCTCCGAGAGGCGCGCCAGGATGGCCTCGCGCAGCTCGTTGAGCGCCGCCTCGCCCTCCAGCCGCTGCTCGGCGTCCGGCGTCGAGGCCAGCCGGCCCTGCGCCTGCGCCTCGTGCACCAGCGTGTCGAGCGCCGCCTCGCCGAAGAGGTCGTCCGGGTCACCGCCGGGCGCGAAGGCCAGGCAGAACCGGCTGCGGTGGCTCGCGAGCGACCGGAAGTGCCGCAGCGCGACCCGCTCGCCGACCCGCGCCAGGTAGGTCTTCACGCGCGCATCGCCGCGCCAGCGCCGCAGAATCAGCATGTCCTGGGCGAACACGACCACGAAGGCCTGCTGCAGCGCGTCGTCCACGTCCGCGGGGCCCAGGCCGCCCCCCCACCGCGCCGCGGCGAGCTCGATGGTCTGCCGCACGTACGCGTGCACCCCGGCGACCAGCCGGCGCCGGGCGTCGGCGTCCCCGGCGAGGCACTGATCGACGAGCAGACGGTCGGTGGGCACCGCCGCATCGCTCATGGCGCGTCGATCACGTTGCCACGGGCCAGGATGTTCGCCGGGTCCAGGAGGGCCTTGATGCGGCGCATCAGGGCGAGCTGCTCGGGCGGGGTGGTGGCCGCGAGCATCGGGCGCTTGCTCTTGCCGATGCCGTGCTCGCCGCTGATGGCGCCGCCCGCCGCGGCACACTCGCGCGACAGGAAGTCGTACACCAGCTTGCCGCAGGCCATCTCGGCGGGGTCCGCGGGCAGCAGGTTCACGTGCAGGTGGCTGTCGCCCACGTGGCCGAAGGTCGCGTGGTCCAGCGTGCGGGGCAGCGGCCGCCCCCACTGCGCCTCGAACGCCGCGCAGACCTCGGGGCCGAGCGCCGCGGGCAGGTCGGCCAGCACCTCGGCGTACCGCGCGAACATGCGGTGCAGCATGGGCCGCGGCCAGGCCAGGTCGGTCCCCAGCTTGCGCAGCCCCCGCTGGCGCGCCAGCGCGTTCACCGACTCGGGCACCGCGTGCCGGAAGTCCCGCAGCTCCTCGTGCTGCGCGTGGCTCGAGGGCACCCGCAGCCATGCCGCCTCGTCCGGCACCCCGGCCTCGACGAGCAGCGTGTACCAGGCCTCGAGCACACGGTCGGCGTCCCCCGGCGTGTGCGCTTCTTCCAGCAGAAGCGCGGCCTCGGCCCCGGCGGGCACGCCGAGCCGCGGGTAGCGCGCGCCCGCCAGCGCCAGGCTGCGCCGGTCGAACCACTCCACGCTCATCGGCGCCACGCCGTGGGGCGGCGCCTCGGCCTGCAACCGCGACACGAGGTCCACGGCCGCCGCCTCGGAGGGGAACAGGGCCAGCGCTGCGAAGACCTCGACGCCCGGCAGCAGCCGCACCGTGGCCTCGGCGATGTAGCCCAGCGTGCCCTCGGAGCCGACGAACAGGTCGATCACGTCCGCGGGCTCGAAGGTCGCGTATCCCAGCGAGCTCTTGATGCCCGCGGGCCTCGACGGCGGGCAGGGCACGCGCACCTCGCCCCGGTCCAGCGCGAGCACGAAGTGGCCGTCCACGGGTGGGTGCTCGCCCCGCCGCAGATCCAGCACCTCGCCCGTGGCGAGTACGACCTTCAGCCCCTCGACGAACGCGCCCGTGGGCCCGTAGCGGAAACTCCGCGCGCCGCTGGCGTTGCAGGCGATGGCGCCGCCCAGGCTGCAGGTCTTGCGGCTCGTGGGGTCCGGCGGAAAGAACAGGCCCGCCCGCTCCGCCGCCTCGGCGACGTCGACCATGAACACGCTGGCCGGCGCGGTGGCGCGGCGCGACGCCACGTCGACCCGCACGTGCTCCGGCCCGGACAACGCGGGCAGGGCCAGCACCAGGCCGCCCTCGGGTACGGCGGCGCCGGTCAGGCTCGTGCGGCGCGCGCTGAAGGTCACCGGGCGGCCGGCGGCGGTGCAATCGCGCAGGAACGCCCCCATCGCGGCGACGTCCGCCGCATCGGCCAGGGTGGCCACCGCGTCGACCCGGCCGGTGAACGAGGACTCGTCCCGCGCGTAGGGTTCGGTGGCTTCGGGGGCTTCGGAAATTCGGATCTCGTGCATTTGCGCTCCCTCTCGGGGGGGATGAGAATGGCCGGCGGGAGGTCGCGTTGTCCACGACTGCGGATGTCTGTCCGTTCTGCTTGCGGTATGCGGGCTTCGACGCGGCGCGCGCGGCGGGCACCCGTTACTGTCCGCTGTGCGGCACGGACTGGCAGTCGCTCGAGGCGCGCGACGCCGAGAACATGTGGCGCGAAGACTCGGTCGTGCTCCCGCTGCCCCTGCCGGCCCGGTCGGTGAACCTCGCGGACGACCCCGAGGCCGACGGCGCCGAGGGACCGTTCAGCGACACGGGCCAGGTGCCCGCGCTCGGCGAACCGGACCTGCGCCGCGCCGCCGCCGCCGCCCTGCGCCTGACCCCGCCCCCCGGCGAGGAGGCGCCCTGGGACGCCGACGACGACGTTCTGCGCGGGGCGCCGCTGTTCCCGGACGAGGGCCTGGACGACGCGCTCGACGACGCCGCGGAGGACGGCCTCACGCCCGAGTTCACCGACCCCGCGCCCGCCCCGCCGCCGCCGTCGGGCTCCCCGTGGTCGCTCGTTCTGGGCGCCGCGGGCGCCATCGCGCTGGTGGTCGTCGGCCTGGTGACCCTGACGGACGCCGGCCTGGCGCCCGCTCCCGCGGCCGTGATCGCCGCCGCGCCGACGCCCCCGCCCACCGCCCCGCCGACAGCGGCGCCCGCGACCTCGGCGCCCTCGCTCCTGCCGCCCCTGCCCTCGCCCCGGACCTCACCGGAGCGCAAGTCCGCCGCGGTCAAGGAGCACATCGAGCGCGCGCTCGAGGGGCAGCCCGACACCGTGCAGGCCGAGGTCGGCGTGCGCGTCGACGACGGCGTCGCCTACCTGACCGGCACCGTGGACAGCCCGGCCACCCGCGACCGCGTCGCCACCGCCGCCGGCGAGGCCTTCGGCATCAAGGCCGTGGACTCGCGCGCCCTGAAGATCGAGGTGCGCCCGCCGCCGCAGCACATGGTCGAGGCGGGCGAGACCCTGACGAGCCTCGCGCGCCGGCTCTACGGCAGCGGCGGCCAGTGGCGCCGCATCTACGAGGTCAACCCGGGCATCGACCCGAACCTGATCCGGGTCGGGCAGCCGCTGAGCCTGCCCCCGCCCTGAGCGCGCGCGGGCGCCTCAGGCGATGGTGACGCCCTTCTCGAGGTAGACGTCCTGCGCGGCGTTGAGCAGCGCGATGCCGTCGGCCACGGGCTTCTGGAACGCCTTGCGACCCAGGATCAGGCCCATGCCGCCGGCGCGCTTGTTGATGACGGCCGTCTTCACGGCGTCCTGCAGGTCGTTGTCGCCGCTGGCGCCGCCCGAGTTGATGAGCCCCTGGCGGCCCATGTAGCAGTTGACGACCTGGTAACGGCACAGGTCGATCGGGTGGTCGCTCGAGAGCTGCGAGTAGACCTTCGGGTGCGTCTTGCCGTGTTTCGTGTGCAGGTAGCCGCCGTTGTTCTCCGGCATCTTCTGCTTGATGATGTCGGCCTTGATGGTCACGCCCAGGTGGTTGGCCTGACCCGTGAGATCGGCGGACAGGTGGTAGTCCTTGTCGGCCGCCTTGAAGCCCGGGCTGCGCAGGTAGCACCACAGAATGGTGAACAGACCGAGCTCGTGCGCGCGCTGGAAGGCCGCGGAGACCTCCTGGATCTGCCGCGTGCTCTCCTCGCTGCCGAAGTAGATGGTCGCGCCCACGCCGGCGGCGCCCATGTCGAACGCCTGGTCGACCTGCGCGAACATCACCTGGTCGTAGCGGTTCGGGTAGGACAGCAGCTCATTGTGGTTGAGCTTCACGATGTAGGGGATTTTGTGCGCGTACTTGCGCGAGGTCGCCGCGAGCACGCCGAGCGTCGAGGCGACGGCGTTGCAGCCGCCCTCGAGGCCGAGCTTCACGATCGCTTCCGGGTCGAAGTAGATCGGGTTCGGGGCGAAGGACGCGCCGGCCGAGTGCTCGATGCCCTGATCCACGGGCAGGATGGACAGGTACCCCGTGCCGCCGAGGCGGCCCGTGTTGTACATGAGCGCCAGGTTGCGCAGCACGTTGACCGGGCGGTCCGAGATGCTGGTGACGCGGTCGATGAAGTCCGGGCCGGGCAGGTGCAGGAGGTCCGACGAGACGGTCTGGCAGCGGTGGGAGAGCAGGCCTTCGGCCTCGCTTCCGAGAGTCTGGGTGATGCGCTGGAGCATGTGCTGAGAACCTCCGCGATGGGAAAATGGGCAGGACGACGGCAAAAATCGCGGCGGAACGCTACATCGCGGCGGCTGGTTGCGCAAGGCAACGGCCGTGCGTATGGTCCCCGCAATTTCCCGGGATCAAGTGAGCGGCCAGATGTTCAACAATCCTTCTCCCCTCGGCGGCGGCCCCCTCGGCGGCGGCCCCCTCGGCGGCGGTCCCCTCGGCGGCGGTCCCCTCGGCGGCAAGAAGCACGTCTACGAGGGCACCGAGCAGAACTTCCAATCGCGCGTCATGGAGCGCAGCATGGAGGTCCCCGTCGTCGTCGACTTCTGGGCCGAGTGGTGCGGCCCCTGTCGCACGCTGGGTCCCGCGCTCGAGAAGCTCGCCGAGGAGTACGACGGCGCCTTCGAGCTCGTGAAGGTGGACGTCGACAAGAACCCGCGCCTCGCCCAGGCCTTCCGCGTGCAGTCGATTCCCCTGGTCTACGCCTTCGCCGGCGGCCAGCCCGTCGATGGTTTCCAGGGCGCCCTGCCCGCCGCCGAGGTCAAGAAGTTCATCGAGCGCCTGGTGCCCGCGCCCGAGCGCAACCCGCTCGAGATCGCCCAGGAGGCCCTCGACGCCGGCGACTATCCCCTGGCGCAGGAGGCCTTCGAGGCCGTCCTGCAGACCCGCCCCGAGTCGGCCGGCGTGGCCCACATCGGCCTGGCCCGTGTGGCCCTGGCGGCGCAGGACACCGCGCGCGCCACCGCCCACCTGGACCAGATCGGCGAGGGTGACCCGCAGTACACCCAGGCGCAGCGCCTCAAGGGCGTGCTCGCCTTCAACGTGGACGCCGGGGACGAGGCCGCCCTGCGCGCCGCCACCACGGCCAACCCCAAGGACGCCGAGTCCTGGTACCGCCTCGGCGCCACCCTGGCCACGCAGTTGCGCTACGAGGACGCCCTGGACTGCTTCCTGAAGGTCGTCGGCCAGGACCGCGCCTACCGGGACGACGCCGGCCGCCGCGCCATGCTCAGCCTCTTCGATCTCCTCGGCGCCGAGAACGAGATCTCCATCAAGTACCGCCGCCGGCTCGCCGCGCTGCTGTTCTGATCGGGCCGGGTGTCGCCGGCCCTCGCCCGCGTGATATGAATCGCGCGTGGCGGTCGTCCTCTTCACCGACTTCGGCCCGACCGACCTCTACGTCGGGCAGGTCGAGCTGAGCATCGAGCTCATCGCGCCGGGCACGCGGGTCGTGCACCTGCTGCACGAGGCCCCGAGCTTCGACGTCGTCGCCAGCGCCCACCTGCTCGACGCGCTCATCGCCCGCCTGCCGCGCGGGCACGTCGTGCTGGCGGTCGTGGACCCCGGCGTGGGCGGGCCGCGGCGGGGCTGCGTGGTGCAGGCGGGCGGCACGTGCCTGGTGGGGCCGGACAACGGCCTCTTGTCGCTCACGGCGCAGCGCTACGGCGCCTACGAGGTCTGGCACCTGCCGCCGCCGGACGCGGACGCCGCCCCGACGTTTCACGGGCGGGACGTCTTCGGGCCTGCCGCCGCCCACATCATCGCGGGCCGCGGCGACATGCTCGGGCTCGTGCCCGCGGCTGCGCTGGACGTGCGGCTGCCCCCCGGCGATCTGGCCGAGGTGATCTACATCGACCATTACGGCAACGCGTTCACGGGGCTGCGCGCGCGCAATCTGCCGCCGGACGCGGTCCTCGAGGTGGGCGGTCGGGCGTTGACGCGGGCGCGCATCTTCGCCGACCGGGCGGCGGGCGAGGCGTTCTGGTACGAGAACAGCCTGGGGCTGGTCGAGATCGCCGTCGCACGGGGCAGCGCGGCCCGAGACCTCGGCCTCGGCGTCGGCAGCCCCGTGGACGTGACCGGCTAGGGGGCGTCAGCCCTCTTCGACGGTGCTCAGCTCGATGGCCAGGCTGGGCTGGGTGTCGATCTGGATGGCGAGGCGGCGGACGATGAGGGTCACTCGACCGTCCACGGTCTCGTCCTCGATGACCCGGTTGACGGGTGCGACGTCGACGGAGGCGCGGGTGACGCCTTGCGCGTCGATCAGCACGGCCATGAACCGCTGCTGCTGCCCCTCCAGCGACACCGTCAACCGATCCCCCGCCGCACCCACGACCGCAAAGCGGGCGTCGTGGCCAATCGCCTCCACGGAGGTGGCCCCGAGCCGCTTCGCCATCCGAGAAATGGTGCTCTCCATGTGAATGCTCCCTTCGTTCCCTGTGTCAGTCTTCCTCGACGGGGCGGAACGTCGCCGTGAGGTTCTGCTGCACCTGCATGGGCGCGGCAGCGTAGTGGTCGAGGCTGGCGGTGTAGGCGCCGCTGCCTCCCGTCATGGACTTCAGCTCGTTGGCGTAGTTGGCCAGCTCGGAGAGCGGCACCTGCGCGCGGATCACCACCAGGCCGCCGCCGCGCGTGTCCGTGCCGAGCACGTGGCCGCGGCGGACGGACATGTCGCCGGTCACCGCGCCCATCTGGGCCGCCGGCGCGGTGATCTCCACCTCGGCGATGGGCTCGAGCACCACGGGGCTCGCCTTGAAGAAGGCCTCCATGAAGGCCCGCTTGCCGGCCGTGATGAAGGCGACCTCCTTGGAGTCGACCGGGTGGCTCTTGCCGTCGAAGACGACGACCTCGACGTCCTGCACCGGATAGCCGGCGATGACGCCGCGGGCCAGGGCCTGGCGCACGCCCTTCTCCACCGCGGGGATGTACTGCGTGGGGATGGTGCCGCCGACGACCTCGCTGCGGAACAGGAAGCCGGCGCCGCGCTCCCGGGGCGCCACGCGCAGGAAGACCTCGCCGAACTGGCCGGCGCCGCCCGTCTGCTTCTTGTGGCGGTGGTGGCCCTCGGCGTTCTTGGTCACGGTCTCTCGATACGCGATGCGCGGCGGCCGCGTCGCGACCTCGATCTTGAAGCGGTGGCGCAGGCGGTCGAGGGCGATGCGCAGGTGCAGGTCACCCAGGCCGCGCAGCACGGCCTCGTGCAGCTCCAGGTCGTGATCGAAGCTCAGGCAGGGGTCCTCCTCGATCAGGCGCGCCATCGACACGGCCAGCTTCTGGTCGTCGTTGCGCGTCGCCGCCGAGACCGCCAGGCCGAAGAGCGGCACGGGCAGGTTCAGGCGCTCGAGGTGGATGTAGTCCTCGTCGTGGGAGTCGTGCAGCACCGCGTCCGGGTGCAGCTCGTCGATCTTGGCCAGGGCGCAGATGTCGCCGGGGAAGGCCTCTTCGATCTCGATCTGCTCTTTCCCGCGCAGGGAGTACAGGTGCGCGATCTTGATGGGCTTGCGGCCGTCGCCCACGAAGAGCTGGGCGTTCTTGCGCAGCATGCCCTGGTGAACGCGGACCACGCCGAGTTTGCCCTGGAACGGGTCGGAGGTGACGCGGAACACGTGGGCGACCACGTGGCGCTCCATGTCCGTCTTCACCTCGTAGGGCGTCGCCTCGTCGCCCTCGCCCTTCAGGAAGGGGCGCGGGTTGCCCTCGAGCGGGTTGGGCATCAGGCGCTCGAAGACCTCGAGCAGCGCCTTCACGCCCACGCCCTCTTTGGCGTTGGTGAAACACACCGGCACGATGTGGCCCGTGCGCATGCAGGCCTCGAACGGGTCGTGGAGCTGCTCCGCGCGCAGGGTCTCGCCCTGCTCGAGGTACTGCGCCATCAGGTCCTCGTCCATCTCGACGATCTGCTCGACGATGTGGGTGTGGACGTCGGCCACGCTCGAGAAGTCCGACTCGCCGTCGGGCTGGAAGAAGCAGTCGACGATCTCTTTGCCGCCCTTCGCGGGCAGGTTGATGGGCAGGACCTCGCTGCCGAAGGCGTCGCGCAGCTGCGCCAGCAGGCCGGGCAGGTCCGCGCCCTCGGCGTCGATGCGGTTCACGATGATCATGCGGCAGAACTTGCGCTCGCCGGCCCAGTCCAGATAGCGGCGGGTCTGCGGCTCGAGGCCGGCCTGCGCGTTCACCACCACGGCCACGGTCTCCACGGCGGGCGTGACGCTGAGCGCCATGCCGGTGAAGTCCACGAGCCCCGGGGTGTCGATGATGTTCACGTGGAGGCCATCGTGATCGAAGCTGATCGGCGTGGCGTACAGCGAGTGGCCGTACTTCTGGGCGAGCGGGTCATGGTCCGAGACGGTGGTGCCCGCCTCGACGGTGCCGGGGGAGGCGATCACACCCGCCGAGACCAGCAAGGACTCGACGAGGGTCGTCTTCCCCGAGCCTGAGGGGCCCAGGAGCGCGATGTTTCGGATGCTTCGGATACCGGTGGTGGCCACGGGAGAACTCCTGACGTTACCGCCCGACCTGGGACGGCATGGGCTTTCTGGAGAGAGGGAGTGGTGAGCGCACGCCGCCCGTTCGAGCAAGAACGGTGCCGGCGCAGGTCACCGCAAGTGCCCATGATTCGCGTCACCGAACGGACACAACGGGCCCCGCGGAGCGTTTCCGCCTTGGCCCATGCGCGAGTCCCCGAGGACTCAGCGCAAGTCCGACCCCTCGGCGATCGTGTTGGCCGCCGCCGGCGAGCGCGCGAGGCGCACCAGCGCGCCGCCCAGGATCTCCGCCGTCGTCGAGGCGTACTTGTCGCGCAGGCCACGACCGCCCAGGGCGCCCGCCAGGCCCAGCACGGCGTCCCCCACCCGCGCGCCGACGCGCTCCATCGGGCGCGACTCGTCCCGGTCGGGCCCCGTGATGAACGACGGCCGCGCGATGACATACGGCACGCCCGAGGCGATCAGCTCCTGCTCGAAGCGCCAGCGGACCTCGAGGTACGAGTCGCGCCGCCCGCCGGGGCCCACGCCCATCGACGACAGGTACACGAACCGCGGCGCGATCCCCGCCGCCTTCGCCGCCGCCAGCAACATCGCCGTCAGGCCGTAGTCGACGGTGGCATACGTCCCGCCGTCCTGCGCGCCGCGGCGCCGCGTCGTGCCCAGCAGCGCGAATATGCTCATCGGGCGCGTGCGCTCGAAGGTCCGCGTCAGGGCCTCGACGGACCAGGGCGTCGTGTCCACGGTCGCCCCCAGGGCGCCGAACTCGGCCTGCCAGCGCGCCAACGCCGACGAGTCCGGCCGGACATGGGCCAGGGTCTCCACGCCGGCGCGCCGAAGCGCGGCGACCACGGCGCGGCCCGTGTAGCCCGTGGCGCCCGCGACGAACGCGAGCTCGCTCATGGCGCCACCGCGGGCTTGCTCACGATGACGTACTGCTTGCGCAGCGAGACCAGCGTCTCCCACACGCCCTCGAAGCCGCCGGGGATCACGAAGGCGTCGCCGGGGCCGAACTCGCGGGAGGCGCCGCCGGCATCGGTCAGGCGGACGCGCCCCGAGAGCAGCGTGCAGAACTCGTCCTGGTTGGGCGGATAGACCACGCGCCACGCGCCCGGGTCGCACTCCCAGATGCCGCAGAACACCGACTCCGAGGCGTCCGTGAACAGGTTCCACGTGCGCCGCTCCGGATTGCCGCTCACCAGCCGGTCCGGCCGCGGATGGTCGACGCTGGGCGCGCCCAGGTCGCCCTGAAAGGACACGATCGTTTCGACACCGGCCATCGGGCGGGCTCCTTCTGCGGTCATGGGATCAATGAGACGCCGCGGACGATACCACCGCCGCGACGAGACGCCCCAACCAGCCCGCCTGAACCGCCCCGTGCAACCGATGGTCGTCGTCCACCAGCGTCAACGTGACCTCGCCCGTCGAGTCCGCCGCCAGCGAGACCGAGTCGGCGACGGGACTCACGTCGTCGCGCCGGCCGTGCAGAATCGCGACGGGCGCATGGCCCGCCGGCAGCGTCGACCGACCGAAGAGCCGACGCCCCGCCGGCGCCAGCAGCACCGCCGGACCGCGCCACAGGCCACGATGCATGAGCTCCAGCGCCAGACCGCCGCCAAAGGACGAGCCGACGAGGACGTCCGGTCGCGCGTCGGCGACGGTCGCCTTGGCGGTCTCGAACGCCTCCGCCCAGAGGTCCGGCGTCGGCGGCGCGCCGGCCATGAAGGCCGCCACCAGGGCCCGCGTCTCCAGCAACGGCGCCGTGACCGCGTGCCCGGCCGCGCGGAGCCACCCGGGTTTGGTGCCGTTCGGGCTGCCCTCGAGGCCGTGGAGGAAAACGATGCGATGGGGGGTCGGGGTGGGGGTGGACATGGTGAGCGACTGTCGCACAGCTCGAGTGTACTCGGCGGTGACATTCAGCTTGGGAACCTGGTCGGACTTCTACAAATCGTTGGGAGAGTAGGTGATTGCGTATTGTGGGTTGGTTGCGGGGCGTTGCTTGGGGGGGGGCCGGCGACGCCAACGTTGCCAGTTCGGCGGTCGCCCCATGACGATTGCCGTACAAAGCGACCTGCCTGATCGTTCATCTTGATGATCGGCCCCATCGAGTCGACCGCCGCCCAGGCCCTCTGGAAACGTGGACAACCGCGGGGCGTGCCCCCCGACATCCACAGGACCCCCCGCAAGTCAGTCGAGGGAACCGAGTGAACGCCATCTGCCCAGAAGATAAGCTCGAGCCGATTCATCCGGGGGAGATCCTCGATGAGGAGTTCCTGAAGCCCCTGGCCATCAGCCGGTACCGCCTCGCCAAGGACATGGACGTGCCGCGCGCCAGGATCAACGAGATCGTCCACGGCAAGCGGGGCATCACGGCGGACACGGCCTTGCGGTTGGCCAAGTTCTTCGGAACGACGGCCGAGTTTTGGATGAACCTGCAGGACCGCTGGAACTGCGCAAGGCGTGCGCGTGGCGCGGTCGAACGGGGCTCTCAGGTCCAGGCTCTGCCCTGCGACCACGCCCCCAAGGCGGCGTCGACGGGGCCGCCGAGTCCGGTCAGACGCACACGCAAACGACCTGCCCGTCCGGGCGCAGCCAGAGCGTCAACAAGAGCCCCCCGAAGTTGAAACCCCACGGTTCCTCAGCGATCTGTCCGAGGAAACGGGCGCCCTCGACGGGCGGCTCCATGAAGGGCGCCAAGCCGCCGAGCTTGGACTTCAGGAGCTCGAGCAACGCGGGCGTGACACCCGACTCCGAGCGGGGATACGCCCGCTCTTCCCGTTCATCCCAACCGATCGAGCGGGGAGCGAGCGACGCGCAGACCCGGCCCTCACCGGCATCGTTCAGGGGCGCGTCCAGCGGCACGAGGATCGCCACCGGCAGAGGGTCGTCGCCCTCGTCCACGTAGGCGCTCTGGTAGATCTGCAGACATCGGAACGACGCGAGCCCGACCCGGTCCAGGCCGTGGAGCTGGAGTAGAAAGCAGTGCTGCCCGCCAAAGGCCTCGCTCACGGGGAACACCGGCGGTCGGTACGTCGGCAGCCCCCCGACGCGATCGTGCGATCCGCCGGCGTCCGGCGCCGGGCTGACGACCTTCATCTCGTGCGCGACGAGCATCGGTCGTCATCGCCTCGCCGGCGTCGCCGCCGGATCGAGCGGCGTCAGGTCCACCTCCGGGTCCATCCACACGTCCGAATATCCGGGCGCGACGAGGAATCGCCAGCCGGGGGGCAACTCGAGGAACGGCAGCACCTCTGGCAACCACTCGTTCAGGTGCGAGACGTGGATGGGTCGAAAGTATTCGGAATCGCCGGACATCTCGTCGCCGGGCCAGATGTACCACCCGGTCGTGCCCGCCTCGGGCAGGCATCGGACCCCGTTGATGGGCAGTCGACCCGAGTCGATGTCACGGGCCAGACCGACGATCTCCGACTCCGGAGCGGGACACCGCTCGACACCATGGCTGGCCGCCAGGTGGGCCCGCAGCGCGTCGATCTCTTCCGGCCTCACGCGCGCAACCCCGCCGTGGCCACGAGTGTATAGAAGTCCTCGTACGGCGTCGGCCGGACGCTCGCCGTTTCGTGGTCCCAGAGCACGACGCGGGCCTCGCACCGCCCATCGACGACCCGGTGCCCATAGCAGTCGCCGGTTCAGAGGTCGGCCACCGGGAGAAAGTCGACGGGCGTGTCCCGTCTCCGCGCGACCAGTGCCCAAGGCGTCCCCGGCCTCGACCCCAGCACGGTGAGGAACGCGAAAGGTCCCCCGCCGTAAGTCATCAGGAACTCCCGGTACTGCTGTGGCAGTCGGACACCGAGCACGCCCTCGACCTCGCCTGTGTCGAGTTCCGTGGCGGGGTCGTCCCGCTCGAGCTCGAACCACAGCGGTCGCTTCCCCATCGCCTCGACGACCCGTTCATGGAATTCGCTGCGCGTCACGCTGACTTCCGACACTTCCGGCGGCTCGAACTCGGTTGGGAGAACGTGCGGCGCCAGACCGCAGCCGGCGCACGCGGGATCGCTCGCGATCTTCCGCCACTGGCCCCCACGGCGCACCGAAATTCGTGAGTCCGGGCGCCCGAACCGCAATGTGTCCCTCGGCCGCCGCCCCCCTGTTGCGACGTCGCAACACCCGGCCTTGCCGCCGCCGGGGGTCGGGCGTAGGGTCGGCGCCGGACGACACGACGGCACGTGAGAGCGCGATGACGACGAGCGACCCCCTGGCGACGATGTGCACGACCTGCGGCGCTGCACTCCCCGCGACGCCCGACGCGACGCCCGGCCCCTGCCCGACCTGCGCGCCGCCCGGTGCGGAGCGCGGCTTCGGCCCCCGCAACCCCAAGGTGCCGATGCCCGTGCCCGCCGCGGGCCTGTACCCCGCGGAGACGCCCCCGAGCGAGCGCGGCGAGGCCGCCGTGTGGCGCGCGCTCGGCTCGCAGCGGCCCAAGGGGTGGACGATCTGGCACCACCTCGTCGTCGGGCGCGGGCCCTTTCAGGCCGAGGTCGACTTCGTGGTCGCCGTGCCCGGCAAGGGCCTGGTGCTGATCGAGTGCAAGGCCGGGACGATGACTCGCCGCGACCATCGGTGGCACCAGAACGGCCACTTCATGAAGACACAGCCCGGCGAGCAGCTCGAGCGTGCGCGCAAGTCCGTGCTGCACGCGCTGAGAAACCTGCTGGCGCCGCGCGAGATGCCCGAGATCGCCATCGCCGTGTGTTTCCCGGAGAGCTCCGCCCCCGACGAACGCTCCCTGGATGCCGCGCCGATTCTGTTCGCCGAGGACCTTCACTGGTTCGACGTCGCCGGACACAAGCGGCTCCTCGATGCGTTCAGCGGCCGGAGCTATCCCCCCTCGGAGCGGTTCATCGGTGCGCTGCACACCCTGTGGGGCCCCGACTGGTGGCCCGTGCGGTCGCTCACGCGCAGCCCGGACCGCGCCTAGGTGGCCTGGCGACAGCTCACCGTCGAGCAGGTCACCGTGCTCAACTGCCTGTCGGAGAGCCGGCGGTTGCTCGTCGAGGGCCCGCCGGGCAGCGGAAAGACGCTGCTGGTCATGGCCCTCGCGGAGCGCCTGCAGCGGGCCGGCAAGCGTGTGTTCGTGGGCACCTTCACGAAGGCCATCGCCGCCGAGTTGCACCGGACCGGCCTGAAGAGTGTGTTCCCCGTGCGAGACTGGGCGCTGGAGCAGGCGCGAGTGCTCGGCGTCGTCCCCGCGGACGCCGACGAGCGCACGTGGAAGACCCCAGAGTGGGCGGCCATGGTGCACGGCGTGGCCGAGCGCGTCCGGTCCGGCGAGGTCGAGACGCGCTGGGACATCGTGCTCATCGACGAGTATCAGGACCTCGGCGCCGAAGACTGGACACTCGTCCAGGCGCTCGTCGGCGATGGGACGGCGCTGTGGCTCTTCGGCGACGACGCGCAGCGGGCGCTCTCGCACGCCCAGGGCGTGCAGATCCCCGACCGTCTCGCCCCCGGCGGTGTGTTCCGGCTGCACAGCGGTCTGCGCTGCCCGCCGGCCCTCGTCGCGTTGGCCACCCGCCTGCTGCACGGCACGCCCGCCTCCGACGCCGACGACGCCGCAAGCACCCTCTCGGAGTGTCTGCGAGTCGTCACGCTCCCCGACGACGCGGACGCCGCCGCCCGCGAGGCCGCGCTCGAGACCGCCCTCGAGGCCGTGCTCGCCGAGCCCGACGTCCGCACCGACGACGTCGCCGTGTTCTCGTTCGGCTCGAAGCAGACCCGGCGCCTGCGCGGCCGCGACACCCTCGGGCGCCACGCGCTGCGCCTCGCGGACGAGCAACCCACCCCGGGCGCCCTGCTCTCCGACACCGTGCTTCGCGCCAAGGGCCTCGAGCGCCCCATCGTCGTGCTCACCGATCTCGACCTCGTCCACCCCGCCGCCCAGGCCCGCGCGCTCTACATCGGCCTGACCCGGGCCTCGTGGCGCTGCGTGGTGATCGGCACCCGCGCCGAGGTCGCTCGACTCGGGTGAGCGGGGGCGGGGCGCGTCAGGTGGGGGGGTCGAGCCGCCCGAGCGCCACGGGGTCGACCGCAAACCCGCACCGTCGTGGACTACGCCCCCAGCTCCGCCCAGAAGCCGTGTGCCGTCGGCCCCGCCCCGACCTCCAATGCCACACAGGTGAGCACTTCGGCGGACACTCCGCCGGTGAGCCGTGCGGCGAACACCGTCCCGATCCCGCGGACGAACGCTTGAAAGTCCCGACCGACGACCTTGGCCTCGCTCGCGATCGAACCGTGCGCCAAGGCGAGGACCTCACCCGTCACACAATCGAGCAGGAGCGCGTTCGCGTCGGAGTTGCCGATCATCAATCGGGATGCGGGCCGAACGCCCGACCCCCACCACGGGAACTCCGACGACACGTTCATGCTCCGCAACAGAGCCGCGTAGTCACCGGAGTTCCCGAACGCCGTGGGCCCGATCGTCAAACAACCCAGGTCGAACGCACGGATCATGGCCGCGAAGGACTCGGGCAGGCCCACTTCGAGCACCGCCTCGAGCGCGCGAAGCACGCCCGCGTCGAGCCCCGGAGACCGGAGCCGCAATCCCGCGACGTCCGGCTCCAGCGGCCCGAACCCCGCGTCGAGAAGCGCAACGAGCTCGTCGATCTCCAGGAGAGCCGCCGTCATCAACCATCCCGCTTCGGGTCTGTTCAACTCATGCTCCCCCAGTCGATGGGCTCCGGCCACGGCGTCGACGGGCCCGCGACGCGCCGGCCGGAGAATCGCGGTTCGTGACGCTGAAGCAAACAGTTCGCCGCCTCCGAGACCACGAGCAGGAGCGGAGCCCCCTGCACGTGAGCCAGATGGGGCCCGCCTGCAACTGGCTCCACGAGCTGCCAAAGCCGACCCTCGCCGACGCCATGCACCGGGCGCCACTCGAACGCGCACCCAAGGTCAGCCAGGTCCGATGCGACCGCGTCGTGGACGACGACCTCGCCGTCCATCGTGGTCCCCACCCGCGGCGGTACGGACAGTTCGGGCTGCAGCGCCAGCTCGAGCTCGCGAACCTGGACATGCATCCCGCCGCCGCAGGCGCTGCAAGCGTCCCAGCGACGCAAAGGCGTAGGGCCGACGTCCCTGAAGTCGCCCGAGTGCGGCCATTCGAAATGCGCGATCATGGGACGACCGACGTCTTCGACCCGCCCGCGACGTGGAACGCCGCACCGGACGGGCCTCGCCTCTGCGCCCCGAGGCGCCTCGATACGTCGGGCTTCGGGTACGCAGATCGCAGTTCGCGCTCGACACGCGGATTGGCTTGAGCGACTTCGACGGGGTCGGCGACTGTCAGGACGGGCTCGGCCAGGACGGTCGACGCGGCGAACTCGGCCAGGACCGGCATGCGCTCCGAAAGGAACGCGTCGAACCGCTCCTCGCGAAGTCGCAGCGTCACCGCCTCGTCGCGGTTCAGTTCTCTCACTCTCGCCTCGCTCATGGCCCGTCCGATGACTCGGGCCCTTCGAACCGCTGCCAGCGCTCGCGACGCAGGAAAGGCTCGTAACACCCGAACGCCGGAAGTGCCTCCCAGTGCGCGCTCACGTCCACGCGATGCTGCGATTCGGCGAGTTCCCGCGTGCGCAGGTTCTCGCGGATGACCTGGCAGGTCCCGTCGAAGCCGTAGTCGTAGCTGGTCCCGAAGGCGGCCTTGTCGGTGTCGTCGTCGAACTCGCGGTGGATCACACTCTTCAAGAAGCACCGCCCCGGCGGCGCGCGACGACCGTCGAGGCCGAGCGCCGAGAACTGGAACGCCAGCGCCACGCGCAGGTCGAGGTCGAGGAACTCCACACCGAGATAGGACACCTCGAGCCGGACCTCGATGAACGCGAACGGACGGTCCGCCTCGCCGACGATCACCGTGTACAGCTTTCCCTTATCGTGGAGTCGACGCGCCGCGTTCAGGTCGAGCTCACCGACGCTGCGCCGGTGTGGCCGAAACCATCCTTCCGAATAGGAGAGCTCCGTCGTCACAGGAGTTGGTCGCTCGTCGACCCGATCGCTCGGAGCGCCGAAGTCGCGCCCCCCCGCAACGGGTCGTCGTCTCGAGCCGCGATCGCTGCGAGAACGCCTCCTGCAGCCACGCGCGACTCCAAACGGGCCGCGGCGAAAAGCCGAAGGCACGAGGCCCGCCCCGCCTCGTCGTTCAAGATGCGACGCTGAAGGACACCCGCCCATGTCGGCGCCTGCTGGACGAGACGCGGCAGAGCGGTCAGAAACGCATGTACCTGCGCATCGACCTCGAACGACTCGAGCAGGTGAACCAGACCAAACATGACCTCGTGATGACCACACTCATCGGTCAAGACCAGGTGGAGGTCGGGGAGCAGACCGAGGTCCCGGCGGGCCGCGACCACTTCCAGCGCAGCCTCGAACGCGCTCACCTCCGCGGCGGAGCGCATGAACCGGTTCGCCCGAAGCCGCTCCAGTGCATCTTGCATCGTCCTCACGTCCGCCGCCCGGACGGTGTCTGGCCATTCCCCTCGCGCCGGGCGCCGCGTCCAGGGGCGGCCCTCCGCCTGTCCGACCTGTCGGTCGCGCCGGCGACAACGAGCTCGCGAGCACGCGAGGCCGGGAGCCGCACACGTTCAGTTTCCGTCAGGCGCTTCATCGGTCCGAATTTCAACACAGACGCGGTGCGGATTTCCACCGCCAACCCAGCGGGCAGCGACGACGCCCGACTCTCCGACGGTCGGCATTGAGCACCGTTGCCGCGTCCGGGCGAGCGCTGGGCCCGCGGCGTCGAGGATCTGGATCTCGTGGGCCAAATCGGGAGCCGGCCGCTCCTCCCCGGTCTCGAGGTGCACAACAAAGGACCTCGCCGGCCTCCTGGGTCTCCTGGAGCGTCGCTCGTGGCCGCTTCGCGCGTCACGCGACTCGGTGGCCGATCACTTCACGGTCCGAGAATGGTCAGTCGGAAGACCAGGTGGTCGAAGTCGGGAGCCTCCTCCGAACTGGCGCTGCATCGAAATCGCCAGCCACCGTCCGCCTCGTGATCGACGCGCATCCCCGCGTTGCCGGTCCACTTCTCCTCCGTGACCCGACCGTCACGCCAGGTCCTGGAGTACACGTTCCAGACCTTGAGGAGACCCGAGCCCGACTCGAAGGGATACTCCACGACGTCCTCACACCGGTCATGCCATGTCCGAAGCACCGGGTACGCCTCCCCATTCCGCATCGTGATGCGCCCGCCTTCGGCCTTCACATCGACCCCCTGCGGCGGGGTCCGCGGCTCCGAGAGGAATGCGATCCGAAACCGACCCGCTCGCAACACGGGGACCTCGAAGCACGTCCACAGGGCCTCCCCGTTCCAGAGAATGTGCTTCGACCGCCTGGCGCGGTCGGGATTGGCGCGGACATGGCGCACCATCGCCGTCTGGATGTCGACTCCGTCGACCCCGTAGTCATGCTCGGTCTCTGTTGATGATGGGCTCAACGGGCACCCACCCTCGATGCGGCCGTGGCGCCCACCGCGGGCGCTCGCCTGCAGGTCGCCGCCCCTCGTGCAGCGCCTCGGGCCGACAGCTTCTGCATTAACGGTCCGCGTGTCCTGCTCGTCTTCGCCATGTCCCCATCCTCGCGAATGGCCGGCGCCTTGGCAACGCCAGGGGTTCCGATGACGAACCATCTGCCGCCTCATCCATCCACTCCGCGAGCACTTCGTGTGGGTTGAGTCGGACCGCCGCGCCCGCCGCAGCCGAACACCACGCCGAGTCGGCGGCCAACGCCGCGGCCATCCGCGCGGAGAGCGCCGGCGGGTGCGCCCCTTCCATGGTCGTGAACGTGATGGAGTCCAACCGATGGCCCGGATGCGCGGCGACCAGCCGCTCACCGCGCCGCGCGTCGCCTCCGTGAGCGCCTTGTTCAACTCCGCTGCCGTGCGGCTCGTCGCGGGTTCACCGGCCTGGTCGTCTCTCCGAGCGCCTTGGAACATGATCACTTCCGCCCCTGGCTCCGCGTGAGAGGCTCCGCGGAGCGCCTGGACAACCCTGGCCCAGGCGGTCCCTCCGGGGACCCAGCTCTGCGTGGCGAGCGAGCGCGAGTGTCATCGTGTTTCAGATGGCGCGGGCGTCAGACCTTGACGCGCAGCGATTCCACCCACCTGTTCGGCCTGTTCTCAAAGTAGTCGAGGAGGCGTTCTGTGACGTGTTCGGCCGCCCAGACGGCCGCTCGTTCCAGTCCCTGACACTCGACCTCCGTGGCCGGGACGAAATGCCCACCGTCGTAAGTGATCGAGAGCTTCTGAGTCAGCGGGTCCTGCCGAAAGAAGGGAGGCGCCCGCAACGCGGCCGGGTCCGGCTCGGCGTGCCCGACCACGGGCCAGCGCCCATCCGTCAGTGGCCGCCGGCTGACCCAGATCCTGAACGCATCGGGCGAGCGCAGAATCTCAGGAATATCGGGATCTTCACCGCTGTCCTGGTAGCTTTTGAACGCGATCAGCGGCTCGACCAGCACGTGTCCGTAGGCAGAACGTCCGTCGTCCAGCACGATCCGCACAACGTCACCGACGGAGACCTTTCGTGTTCTCGCCACTTCACTCCTCGCCTTTTCGCCTCCCGGCGTCCGCGGGTGCCGGGGTCGCCACGCTGCAGGACGCTCGAAAGATCCGCGCCGGACTCTGCCGCCAGGGCGCCCCGGGGTCAACTGTGACCACGGGCCGGCCGACCGGGCGCGCGTCTTGTCGTTCCGGCCGACCCGAGCCGACCCGACGGTGTGAGCTGCGCCAGGCCCCACTGCCCGTAGTCCTCCTCCCTGCAGAGCGACGCAGCCGGGACGCGGCCCGAGAGCCGCCCGGTCGAATAGGAGTAACCTCTCTTGCGGCGAGGCGGCACCGCGACAAGGCGCCGTACGCCGCAGCTTGCAGCACGTCGCCTCGCCTCGCTGCATCTGCGATGAGGAAGCTCGCGTCGCGCTCCGCTCACTCGGGCCCGTCGATCTGCTGCCATCGCTCGCGACGCAGAAAGGGCTTGTAGCACCCGAACGCCGGAAGTGCCTCCCAGTGCGCGCTCACGTCCACGCGATGCTGCGATTTGGCACGCTCCCGCGTGCGCAGGTTCTCGCGGATGACCTGGCAGGTCCCGTCGATGCCGTAGTCGTAGCTGGTCCCGAAGGCGGCCTTGTCGGTGTCGTCGTCGAACTCACTGACGATCACGCTCTGGAGGAAGCACCTGCCGGGCGGGGCTCGGCGACCGTCGAGATCGACTGCCGAAAAGGCGAACGAAATCAACTCGCGGAGCTTCGCGTCAAGAAAGCTCACCCCCACGAACCAGACCTCGAGCCGGACCTCCATGAAGGCGAGCGGACGGTCCGCCTCGGCGGCGACCACCGTGTACAGGCTGCCCTTGTCGTGGAGCCGACGCGCGGCGTCATCGTCGAGCTCCGTATTGACGAGCCGCCGCGCTCTGGACCAGCGGAGGCAATAACTCAGCTTCAAAGGCTGATCGTTCATGTTCTGTAGATTGTCCCAGGGGCGTCGCGGATTTCCATCTCCGAGCTTCGTGCCGCCGGCATGCACACGCCATGGCGACACGACGACCCGTTCGCCCGAAACACCGCCGGCCTGGACCAGGCTCTACTCGATGAGGCTCTGCGCGACCTTTTCCACCAGACCGGCCCCTTTGACGAGCAACTTCGGCAGCGGGTCCATGTCCGCGTCCGTCGCTGCCCGAACCGGCGTGTCGTTCTCCCACACCTCCCCGCCAGCGATGAAACGAACGACCGCCGACTCGTCGCTCGGCAGCAGGACACCGATTCTCCGCCAGTGGCCCGCGACGATGACTTGACGGCCGGTGAACACGAGTCGGCGCTGCTTCCGTGCCTCCCGAATCGTGGCCGCGTCGCAATGTGCGTCCACCGGGTAGAGCGCCAGGAGCACGACCTGGTCGAAGTAGGCCGAGCAGAAGAGCACGTGGCCGACGATCTCCCGGGTCGGGCCGGCGGGTATCGCCACGAGATCGCCCACCCCCACACGCCGGCCGGTCATCGTCCGCTCCGCCTCACGGCGCCGCCGAGCCGAGGTGCGCCCACGAACTTGACCCGCAGCGAGGTATCGAAGCCGCCGGCCGCAAGAAGACGCGCGCCGCAGCGTCGTCCGGTCCGAGTTCAGGCAATTGCGGCGTCGACATCGGTCGAGCCTATGGCGAGCGCGTTCACAGGGGAAGCCGGATCAGCCCGGTCGGTCGGACGAATGCCGACTCCGCGCGCGCCCGTCCGCCCGGTCGAGACGTACACCGCGAACGACACAATCTTGAGCCCGGCGGGCGCCGACGGCTTCCATCTGACGTCAGTTGGGCTCGGCGACCCCCGCGTCGCGGAGCCGCTGCTGCGCCTTCAGGTGCATCGAGAAGCTCCGGTGTCCGCTGGGGGCCACGAGAACCTCGGAGTCGCGGCCTTCGCTGAGGAGTTGCTCGATGGCGATATCGTAGGCAGTCCCCTCGAGATCGATCTTTCGCCAGTCGCAAGCCAGCGCTCGCTCACGCGTGACGAGGACCTGGGTCGTCGGGTCGCGCCGAATCAGGTGGCCGGGGACGGAGGAGAGCGAGAGTTCGAGCTGTGATTCGCACTGCGTCAGGTCCAGCGCCCAGTCGACCGAGGCGTAGTACTCTCGGTTCGCCTTCAGAAAGGCTTCGTCGGGTCGGCCGTCGCGCGGGTACGGCCCGGCGAAGACCATCCCCCCGATCTTGCCCTTGATGACGACGTGCTTGAAGACGGCGCCGCGCAGGAACAGCGTCCCGGGCGTCCTGAGGCCGTCGATCACGGAGTCTTCGATGATCGGGGACCAGACGTCGCAGTTGCCTCGGACAACGCACAGCCGAAGAACACCGCCCCGGATGGTCGATCGGAATTCGGGCGTCCTTGCAATCGAAACGGCACACCACTCGAATTCACACCGCTCGAACGTGAAGTCGGAGAAGGTCGAAGCCGAGTCATAGTCTTCCAGGCGTTTGAACTTCTGCTTGATGAATTTCATGTTTCGGAGCCGCTTGACGCGTTGGGAGGCATTCATTGGTGACGAACGTCGAGTCTGGACCGTCGTTCGCGGTCCTTGCCGTGCCCCCCGTCGACTCGGGGCCGTGGCCTCGAGGTCGCGCTCAGAACGGCGGAGCGCTCCTGCCGTGCCCGTCCACAAAACCGCCGTGACCAGGGGGCAGGCCCCGCGCGGCATCGAGAACCGGTCCCGGGATCGTCACGCCGTCGACGACGAGTTCGGTGTCGTCGGCACCAAAGTACCCGGTCGAGCCCGGCCCGCCTTGCCGGCTGGGCAACTGCACCGCGAAACGGGCCCGCGGAGACGGCCGATGGTCGCGCTCGGAGAGATGCAGGACGAAGTAGCGGAGTGAGGACGTGGCCATCCGGTCGGTCTCCTGTCGATGGACAGTGCATTGTCGGGCGGTGCCACGCGGAACGGGCGGTTCGCGACCCGCTCACGCCGCTGCTCGCCGCAGACGACCCAGGGGCTGTTCAATGATCCGTTCCGAAATCTGCCGCCCGAGCGCCTCGGCGTCAACTCCGAGCGGCTTCGAGGTTGTGGCGTTCGTCCGACCGGAGCCGGGAGCGCGAACGTGGGCGCCTCGAGCCGTCGGCGGCGGCCCCCGGCCGCTCTGGAGGGCACCGCCAGATCCGCCCTGCCCAGAGGTGCTCGCGTCTCAGCAACCGGTCCCGAAGCGCGCCTTGCCGTGGCGGAACGTTTCATCCGCCGTCCCGCAAACGATGGCCGCGTCGAGGGCGGCGTCAGTCGATGTCGCCGCGACCGCCGGCAGGCTGCGTCCGCTCGGCAGGACGCTCTCGCTCGAGCCATCGGCTCCGGTCCCCAAGCGAGGGTCGAACAGCCAAACGAGTCTTCGACCGCATGAGGTCTGCTCAGTGACTCGGCGCGAGTGCTACTCGCACTGCTGCAGGAGAAGGTCTGTTTCCCGCACAGCCGCGGCCACATCAGGCGACGCGGGCATCTCCAGGAGCCGATCCCGATATCGGTGAAGCCACTTCTTCGCCCGCTGCGATTGCCCATCCGCCAAGAGGAGCCGGCCCTTGAAGAAGTCATGGGTCTCCGGAAGCGCATCGGCGAAGGCCGAGAGGGTCGCATAGCACTGAAGCCACGGCAGGGCGTGCTCCCTGCAGCAAGCCACCACGCGTTCGAGGCTCGCGGCCGTGGTGTCTGATGTCGTCGCCGGGAATCCGGCCGGCTTCTGAACGACTCCACCCGGACTCAGGTAGCAAGAATGATATGCGCCGCCTTGGTCTGTCGGCACGGTTCCGCTGAGAACCCCGGCGTTGACCCCGAGCAGGACATAGAAAGCGCCCTTTGCTCGGTTGAGGTCGAGCGTGATGAGATGCCGCAATCCCCCGGGCAGCTCACGATGAAAGGTGCCACGCGTGTACTCAAATCCCTGTTCGAACAGGAGTTTCGAACCGAGGACTCCTCGGGCGAGTTCGTCCAGGACTGCGGTCGTGGTCAACTTCATCTCCGCGTGGTGGAGACTGTTGTTATAGGTCTACACGGTCGCGGTTCCAAGTCTCGAACGAACTCGCCGACACTCCTCCGCCGATCGCGAGCTCGAAGCGGCGAGTGGGGCGCCGGATCTCTCGAAGGACGAGTCGATCCCTCGCGAACCGGCCGCCGTCGGCGCGCAACGGAGCCGCGTGACTCGGACCCCGAATCGTCCGAGTGTCCCCAGGCCCCCCAGGCGGAAGGTCGGAGCCGGTATCCTGTCGGCACTCCATCGCTGCGCTGCCGAATCGTCCAACGACCACGAGCGGCGGCGCGACGCGTCGGCCTCGAGGTCAGGCGGGTCCCATGTTCGCCGTCAGACGCGCCGAGGCGGTGGCAACTCGGTGAATCGCGGCGACGGCATCCCGACTGCCCAGTTCCCGCTGCAGGTCACGGCATCGGGCGGACTTGAGGCTCGGATCGGCGCTGAGCGTCGGGGACTTCATTGCAACGCGCGGCGGCCGAGTCGCCCAGGACAACCCGCGGCCCTTCAAGGACCTCGGCCCGGCCTTGCGCCCGAAGACGCACTCGGGAAGCGGGTGCGCCGCAGGCAGACGGCGCCACTCACCGGCGCGCGAGTCTGCTGGCAAGCACGCTGCTGCGCGGTCCGCGCCCCTGCTGTCGCGAAGCGATCACCGCAGAGACGGCCACGGCACCGGCCCCCTTGACGGCGGCTTCGCCGGCGACACATCCGGCGCCATCCAGGACCGCCCCCGCGTGGGGCCCAACCCCAAGTGGCCACGTCGCAACCGCCCGCAGCCTCCCACGGCTTGCGGCAGGGCGCGAGTTGCGTTGACCCTCCCTGCAGCGCCTCGACTCGCCTACCCGTCCGACGATCTCGCCACGTCGATGGGTGTCCAGCGCTCGCGACGCAGAAAGGGTTCGTAACACCCGAACGCCGGAAGTGCCTCCCAGTGCGCGCTCACATCCACGTGATGCTGCGATTCAGCACGCTCCCGCGTGCGCAGGTTCTCGCGGATGACCTGGCAGGTCCCGTCGAAGCCGTAGTCGTAGCTGGTGCCGAAGGCGGCCTTGTCGGTGTCGTCGTCGAACTGACGCCCGACGACGCTCGTGAGGAAACACGTGCCTCGCGGCGCCTGCCGACCGTCGAGCCCGAGCGCCGAGAAGGTCCACGACAGCACTACCCGCCGCTTCTCATCAAGGAACATCACGCCCACGCACGCAACCTCGAGCCGGATCTCCATGAGCGCGAGCGTACGGTCCGCCTCGCTCGCGACCACGGTGTACAGCTTTCCCTGGTCGTGGAGCTGATGCGCCTCGTGCGTCTCGAGTTTGCCGACGCTCCGCCGATGCGCCCGAAACCAGCCGATGGAATACGAGATGTCGTACATCGCCGAGGATTGTAGATCGTCGACTCGAGGTCCGGGATCGGGATTCTGCCGTTCGCCCGCCATGATCGTGGGTGACCACGCGGTGGCGACAACCAGCGCAAACCGCCCGGTGGCCTACGTGCCCTCGAAGCGGGAACGCCGAGCCCGCCTTGCGTGCGCCTCCGAGAGCGCTTCCGGATGCGGTCGGGCGTCGGGGACCCCTTCTGGCGGACCTCCGCGCCGACGCACCGCGGCATTTGCCCGTCGTCGCCGTGCGCGCTCGCCGCGCCGCAGGGCGAACGTTCGAGCATGCGGCACGAGGTCGCCGAAGAACGATCGCAGCGCGGGATCGCACGGTTCGTCGGGTCCTGGAAGACGACCGCGACGCGGCCACACGAAGCGACCACTGTGTTGACACAGCGGGAGGCCGTCGAGTCCCGGCGTCTCCCCGACGTCGAGGTCTCTGTGTCGGCCGGCAAGCGTCGCAAGGACGAGCGCCGAGCGGCTCGGGGCAGATCAGGTCAAGCCGTCCTCACCTTGCTCGCCGGCGACGTTCCAGCCCCGGTGGTTCGCGACCTGGCACGACCTCGTCGAGGTGTGTGCCCGCGTCTGACCGGCGCCGGTGAGCGAGACCCGTGCGGAGAGCCGCGTCGTCGCGTTCGGCATCGAGGCGGCCCTCCGCGTCGCCGACGTCGACCGACTGCGCGGGTTCGGCGCGCTCATCATGCCCGAAGGACGTGATCGGGAGTAGGACCGTGCAGGCCTTCGACCGGTCCGCCGCGCCTCAGGCCAGCCCGACGACCTCCGACACATCCCTCCAGCGGATGGTCGCCGGGAACGCTTCGCCTTTTGAGAACGCCGTGAACGCCTCGATGACGAGCTGGATGTTCAGCCACTCGTCCCGACGGAGCGCGATCGTGCCACCCCCGAACGTCAACTCGGTCCCATCCTGAAAAGGCACGACCGGGACTTCCAGAAAGGCCCGGCGATGCAAGTGACTGCGTGTGTCCCGCCACTCCAACATGCAGCCGACGCCGCCACCGGCGACCTGCACGTAGCTGCCGTCAGTACCTGTGAGGGAGGCGAACGACGAATGACCGTAGCTCTTCAGTTTCCTGAGTTCGCGTGCCAGTCGGTGTGCCGCCGGGTTCGCGACGGGCGGGGCGCCTTCTCGTTCGAAAGTCATGGTGGTAGACCTCATGGCAGGAAGACCGTGGTTGAGATCGCTATGGTCAGGTCGTTGGGGCGTCTCGCTCCGGGCCCACCCACGCCAAACAAGCACCGGTTCTTCAAAGACCTGACTCCCAATCTGCCGGCCGAAACCGCTCGGGTCAACCGCGACATCATGGCCGCGATCGTCCGCACGCTGGTTGCGTTGACCTGCCTGGCGCGCCCCGACCCGCCTACCCGGCCGACGATCTCGTCCCATCGAGCCGCGTCCAGCGCTCACGACGAAGGAAGGGCTCGTAACACCCGAAGGCCGGAAGGGCCTCCCAGTGCCCACTCACGTCGACTCGTTGGTTCGATTCGGCGAGTTCGCGCGTGCGGAGATTCTCGCGGATGACCTGGCAGTTGCCGTCGAAGTCGTAGTCGTAGCTGGTCCCGAAGGCGGCCTTGTCGGTGGGATCATCGAACTCGCGGCGGATCACACTCTGCAGGAAGCAGTGCCCGGGGGGCGCTTTGCGACCATCGATTCCGAGCGCCGAGAACTGGAACGCCAGCGCCACGCGCAGTTCAGGTTCGAGGAACTCCACGCCGACGTAGGACACCTCCAGGCGGACTTCAATGAACGCGGAGGGGCGGCCACCTTCGTGCGCGACCACGGTGTACAGTTTTCCCTGGTCGTGGAGGTGGCGAGCGGCGGCGTCGTCGAGCCCGGTATTGATCACCCGTCGAGCCCGAGACCAGCGGAGGCAATAACTCAGTTTCGTGGAGCCGGCGTCCATGCGCCGTAGGATGTTCCAGGTGCGCCTCGGATTTCCATCTCCGTGTTTCGCGTCAGCCGGGCGTGAGCGGCGCCAGGGAACGTCGACGACGAACCGCTCGACTGGCCTGGTCGCCAGCACACAAACGGCGACCCGACCCCCGTGCGAGTCAGCGACGGGCCGACCTCAGCCCGCCATGATGTCCGAGATGAGAGCTCGCAATTCGGGGTCGATCTCCTTCTGCGCCCACGCGGTCAGGCACCGGCGCGCCTCGTCGCCGCCGATCGCCTCCAGTGCGGTCAGGGCGGCCAACCGCGAGTCATGGTCGAGCACTGGGAGCAGGTGGCAGATCGGCTTCACCATGCACTCCGACGGGAAAGTCGACGCGAGTTGGAGAGCCCAGTACCGGGTCGCATCGGGGGAACCCTCGAGGACGGCCGCCAGTTCGGCGACCACGGCGTCGCGCGGAAACCGGGCGACGGTGTCCTCAATCAACGGGTAGACCCCCAACCCATCTCCTTCTCCGAAGACCCGAAGCAGCAGCGGCAGGGCCTCCGGAACCGGATGGTCGCACAGCCACAGCCGAACCGAGTCGAGCTCGTTCACGATGTCGGCGGACAGGGCAGCGTCCGCGGGAAGCGGCTGGTTCGCCGACAGGAATGACAGGCACTTTGCTGCGGTCGTGGACGGCACGTTGCTCACCGCGTTCCTCTGTTCTGCCGAACGTATGGCCGCAACGGCGGTCGCCCCTGCCTCCGGCGGCGGCCAGCGACGGTGAGGAGCCGCCGGTCGGGTCCACCGAGGTTCTCCGCGACAGCGTCAGCTCGTGGGCGTCCTTGCACGGGCCGAACGTCACAACCGAGCGTGGTCGTACTCCTGCGCTCAGCACGGCGTGATCCGGGGTGTGGGTCGCGCGGTTCCGCGACCTGGGGCGCTCTCGCCGCGTTGCGCGACACCTGCCCACGGGAAGGTCCACGCGAGCGTCGCGGGCTTGCACGGTTGCCCACTCGGCGACAGGCCGCACGCACCGACGCGAACCTCCAGCGCTCGTTCAACGACATGGCCCGCAGTCTGCGATTCGTGGCTGCCAAGATCAACCGCGACTTCCGCTTCCAGACGCGCTGATCGGCGCCGGAGCGCCCCATTGTGGCGGATGGCCTCGACACCGACGCGTAGCCGTCCGGGCGGCAATCAGCCGTCCGTGCTCGGTGGGTACCCGGGCCGCCACGGCCTGGTCTTCAACGCGTCGACCTTGCCCTGGGCGACGACCATCATGAGTTCCAGCGCCGTGCTGCGGTCCACGGGGCCAAGGTGCTGCGGTTTGCCGGCCTCCAGGTTCTCCAACACCACGAAGCCGGACCTGTAGACGCTCAGGGACCACTCGGACTCATGGGTGACCGAGACATCGGGGTGCTCGTCGTCGGGCGTCACCAACTCGTCCAAGAGGTCGCCGAAGCGCCCAATCGGGAACCCGGACTCCATCTCTCCTGCCCGATGGGTGACGTGATGACTCATCGTGTATTCCTCGCCTCTGAACCGCCCGGGCCGTCGACCAAAGGCGCTACGCCGCGACGTGATGGCAATCCGGTCACAGCCGACTCGACAAAAACTGTTCGAAGTCTCCCGCGACCTTCTGCAGACCGCCACCGTGGTGGTCCGACAGGTAGACGGCGCCGTCGCGTCCCACGCCGATCGGGTTGCCCGCCCCATCGATCGACACGACGTACCGATCATCCGCTCCGGCCCAGCCGTCCGCTCTGAAACGTCGAGTCGTTTCGACAACCGACCAGGCATCCACGCCCATGACGTCTGCGCGCCGGAGACCGAGGATAGGCTCGCTGCCGACCATTGCGCCGCCGAACTCCCTGAGGAACTGAACATAGGCTTCAGTGAACTCGCATCCCAGGGCGGCCTCTGCCGCCTCGATCTCGAAGTCGGGGACACCCGTCCCGAACATCATCGGGAAGGACCGTGCTTCTGCCCGCAGGCGCTCCAGAGTCGCTTTGTTCATCTGAGACTCCTCTTCCACGTGCGCCGGAAGCACAGGCCTTCCAGTATCCGGGACGCCAACCGCCAGAGGTTGCGCCACGCCGGCGTCAGGACCGCCCCTCGGCGTTGTCGAATGCATCTTGCGGCGCGTTCGCTCCTGAATGCTTGAACGCGAGCATCTCAACGACCTTTCCAGACGCGGACCGGATCTGAGGGTGCGGTACGATCGACCGTCCTTGCAACGCCTTCGCGCGGAATCCCTTCTCACTCGGAGCGCCAGGTGTCGCCCTGGTCGACATGAGCGAGGTCCCTGATGCCTCGTACGTTGAGGCCATCGAACGCAACACGCGCCGTGGACCGCCACGGACCGCCGGCGCCTGCCAACCGGCTGACCCATTGCGAGGCTGACGCTCTGCGCAACGGCTCGACCGGGAACCCTTCTGGCAACCCCGATCCGCCGCGCGCAACAGGGGACTGCCGTCGCGACACTGTCCCCACGTGGGGAGCGTAGAGTCGGGCATCGGCGTCTGTCGGGCTGGCGATCTCGCCGAACGGCCCACGATCAGCGACCGGCAGGCGGGGCCCCGCATGAGCGCGGCGGCGACATCTCCGTGGAACCGGCCGAGGGGGGGTCCGGTAGTCGTGTCGCTCGCGGCCTGGGTCGAGCGGGCCAGCGCGTCTACGAGGTAAACTGGGCCGGGTTTCCGCGTCGACGTGGGAGACCCGCACGGAGGCTCTCGATGGCCCGGCGCATCGTCCGGTGCTTTCGTGGTCAAACCGCACAGAGCACGGGAACGGCCCAGGCACCCGCAGGGCGTGCCGCGGTTCAGGCCGGCGGGCCGGCCGTCAGCGCGAATCAGCGGAGCGCAATCGACCGAACCGAGAGAGCCAGCCCCTGCTTCCATAGAGCTCCCCAGCCAGACCGTCGCTGACCTCCGAAGCCTTCGTCGCTTGCCCGGCGTGGGTCACGACCAAGTCCAGGTCCGGCACCTCGTCGATCGTGGCCAGCAAGTTGTGGAGGACCTGATCCACCAACGCAGGTACCGCCGCGCGGAGCCCCTGCAGCGCACTCGGGTCGAGTGCGGAGAGCGCGGAGCGGATACCCTTCGCGTCGTCGCCTTTCATCGTCCCGCTCAGAATCATGTCGAGGTCGGAGACGGATGCGTCTCTGACCTTCTCCACGAGAATCGAGCCGAGGTAGTCTAATACACTTTCCGACATCAACGTGCTCTCCTCGTTCCTCGGAATGTGGGGTAGGGGTCGAACGCCCGGCTGGCGCAGCCTTCCAAGCGACTCGGCAACCGGGGCGCGACCCTGGGTTCTCGTCGCTCCGCCGGCGTTCGGTGATTCAACAGCGATTCAGGTGTGTCCTGAGAGCCACTTCGGCCGTCCATTCCCGGCTCGCGGGTTCAGAAGATGTCGCCGCCGACCGGTCATGGTCGTGGGGCGTCAGGCCGTGCCCAGGCTCCCGAAACGATGACCGGCTCTTCAAAGACCTGACCGTCAATCTGCCGTTTGAAGCCGCTCCGGTCAACCGCGGGTTCCGAATCCAAACGCGACCACTCACCCAGCGCACTCGCACGCACGCGGACCCGACGGCGTTTCGTGATGCGCGCCCCAGGCCAGCCGCGCAGGCGCCGCGGAGATGGCTCCGGACCGCAATGCCAATCGGATCGACTCACAGGAGACAAGACCGACGCCCCGGTCCGCGAGGTCGTCGGGCCCGCAGCCGCTCACTCCAGAGCGACGAGCGTCAGCGGCTACAACAGGATGGGCTTGTAGGCAAGCGCCTCCTCGACGACCTGTTCCGGCGTCAGATTCCGTTCGTCGTAGAATGCCAAATCCATCCACGCCGGGTGCGGTACCGCCCGGTTCACTGCCTCCACATACTCGTCGATCTCGGCTTCAGTGCCCTCCGTGTTCATGACCTTCGTGACCAAACGCACAAGCTCCTCTCTGGACAGTTTCACGGTCACCTCCTCGGGTGGGTCAACGGATACAGTCGGGCGTGGGAACGCGGCGGTTGGACGTGCCCAGGGCTGCCCCCCGGCACTTCGGTGGGGTTCCTGTGGTGCCGGGCGTGGCAAGTCGTCGAAGTCCCGGCCAACCGCTCTGCGTTGTGACGACACCTCAGCCCCGTACTCCCGTGCGACGCCCGGAGCAGGTCATCGTGGCGGTCAGACGAGCGATTCCGACCTGGGAACCGGGCGCCTCGGGCGGGCCGGGCCCACGCATCGTGGCCAACCGCGGGTTCTTCAAAGACCTGATCCGAGGCTGACGCTTGAATCACGGCCGGTCAACCGCGATGTCGCTTTCCAGTCGCCACCGCTCAAGGTTCGCAGACAGGAGATCGTTGGCCTTCGGACGTTTCGTCTTGGTCGCCGCCGCGCAGGCCGTGCGCTTCCAAGTTTGACCCGACACACGGTCGCGGGCCGGTTCGAAGCTCCGCTCGGCGCTCCGGTCCAGGGGGGCGCGACCGGGGAGCGCGCCCTTGTCGTCGGCCGTGCCCTGATCCAGGACGTCGTCGCGGCGGAGGTTGCCCGGCGTACACGAGCGTGTCGCAATCGTCGGACTCCGTGACGGTCGTCGCGTCCTGCAGGCGAGGCCTCGGGCAACGCCCGACAGGTGAATCGGCTCGGTTCGGTCTGGCGGGCTCAGCGGTGGCAATCCGCAATCATTCCCAGAACTTATCCCCGTGCGTCCTTTCGAACGCACCCAGAAACTCGTCCAGGCTGGCGGCGGCGTTTGTCCAACCGGGCCGGCCCTCCAGTGGGGTCGGAATCAGCACGGCCCCATAGTCAGGCTCGAGAGGGTCGCAACGGACCAGGAGGACATCCGAATCACCGATGAACTCGCCGACGATCAAGTCTCCGTGGCGGAATTCCTCGGGTCGAACGACCTGAAAACGACCCGTTGCCGAGACGGCCTCCGCCGGGCTGAAAAGGACCAGGCCCCACTGCCCATAGTCGTCGTCGACGAAGAGACGCGCGCCCGAAGCGGCCGACCACAGTTTGGCCAGGTCGACGGGGGGTGAACAATCGCGCGGCGGCGAGACACCTCCCCACGCGATCGCACATCGCAGCTTGAAGAAGGTCTCCAGCCCGCGATGGTTCGCCGGGCGCGCCTCCGCCCACTCGATACCCAGTCGCTCGAGTCTGTCGACGATGCTCACGAGATCTCCTCCTGCCCCGAAGGCTCGCGTCGCGACGGGCCGAACGCTCCCGGGTGCGTCTGCGGTTGAAGTGGAACGAGGTTGCGAAGGTGGTGGGCGCCGCCCGCCATGCGCCGAATGCTTGCGACATCGACCGGGGCCGCAGCGCCCTGTCGACCCGCGCGCTCGTCGACCTCCGTAGCAACCATCGGGCGTTCCATGAGGCCGACCATTGCGCCGTTCATCTCAGCCCCCGTACTCGTGAAAATCGCAGTGCGAGAGCGTGTGCGCCCGCAGCAGGCGCAGTGCCGCATCCGAAACGACCAGTGAGTGATCGTCCGAGAGCCCGAAGTCGTCCCTGCCCGCCTGCCCGGTCACCTTGAGCCACCTGAGATCCGGGAGGTTTCGGTCCGGGTGCATCTCCTTGAACACCTCGGAGGCGACGACATCGACGGCGTCGAGGCAGAACCCGCTGAGATGCTTCGACACGAGTGCCGCCCCGAGACGCTGGGTCACGACGAAGCACGGAAACGTCTCGAGCAGTTCGTCGCCGAGCCACCCGGTGAACCTGTATTCCAATCTCGAGACCTGTGGAGGATGGATGCTCGCGTCCAGGACACTGCCACGTCCAAGCTCTCCAGCCACTTCGGGTTCAAGACTCCAGAACTTGTTCACGGTTTTCTCACGGGCGGCTCGTACAGGTGCCCAAGGTGGTCATCCAGCTGTGACCGATCAGCGAAGCCCAGGTGATCTCGGATCTCCAGCATGCGAGCATTGTCGCGACGCCCTCGATCAGCCGGTGAGCCTCGGGCCTGTCGTCAGGTGCGGGCGGCCTGCGCTCGCATGTATGCGGCGGGCGTGAGTT
>CAINDO010000659.1 GCA_903847385.1 uncultured Myxococcales bacterium | reverse complement strand
GCAACGGCGGCACGCCGAGCGGCGGGGGCGGTGACCCCAGCGGCGGCGGTGGCACGCCCAGCGGCGGCGGCGGCGAGCCCGGCGCGGGCGGGTTCCAGCCCGTGGACTGCGGGAGCGGCTTCGGCGAGACCGCCCGGCGCTGGTCCCTGCCGTTCCCCCTGGTCGACTCGCCGGGGCTGGCCAGCCGCAGTCATCTGGTGATGGACCTCACGGGCGATGGCATCCCGGACCTGCTGGTCTACGAGCCGAGCATCCTGCCCGAGCCCGACGCCCGCGTGGGCAAGGCCTACTGGCTGGTGTACCCCGGCGGCGCCGACGGCTTCGCGGCCGAACCCCTGCGCTTCACGCTGCCCTTCTCGCTGGAGACCATCGGCGCCCTCGGCGAGTGGTCGAACGAGAACTTCATCATCACGGATCTCACGGGCGACACCCGACCGGACTTCGTGGTGCTGCGGCCCGAGGGCGATCCGGACGGTGACGCGCGCGTGAGCCGCGCCTGGTGGCTGGTGTACGAGAACACGGGCACGGGCTTCTCCACGGAGGCGAAGCGCCACGCCCTGCCCTACCCCCTGGACGCCGACTGGCGCAGCGCCGCCTTCGCCTCGCTGCACCACGCCGTGTTCTCGCTGGACGACGACCGGCGGCCGGATTTCCTGGAGTTCCGCGACGGCGAGGCGCCCACGAGCGAGCCCCGCCTCGGCCGGGCCTTCTGGCACTTGTACCGACACACGGGCGACGGCTTCGCCGGCGAGCCCACCCGGTTCACGCTGCCCTTCGACCTGATGGATCGCGGCGACGACCGCTCCGACCCGTCCACGCAGGCGCACCTGCTGCTCGCGCTGCGCGGGCCGGCGTCGGATTTCCGCCCCGAGTTCGTGGTCACCCTGGATGAAGAGCGCCCGCTGCCGGATGCCCGCCTCGGCCGCGCCCGCTGGGACATCTACGCCAACGACGGCACGGGCTTCGACACCTCGCCCACGCCCTTCACGCTGCCGTTCCCGCTCCGCGAGGCGCCCGGCGCCTACGTGGGCGGCTTCGGCAGCGACGCGCACGTCGTGATGGACCTCTCGGGCGACGGCCTGCCGGACCTGCTGGTGTATCGCGCCGGCGTGTCCCCGGACGAGGACGCCCTGCTCGGCCGCGCCCACTGGCTGCTGTATCGCAACACGGGCGATGGCTTCGCCGAGGCCGGCGAACAGTGGTCGCTCCCCGTGCCCCTCGCCCGCGGCGGCGACGACTCGGCCAACGCCCCGAGCACGCGCAGCCACGCGATCATGCGCCTCGCCGAGCCCTGCGCGGCGATGATCTTCTTCGACGACACCGAACTGCCCGAGTCGGACGCGCGCCTCGGCCGCGCCTACTGGACCTACTACCTTGCGGAGTGAACCCATGTTGCGCAGCGAGACCCATGTCCGCTCCATGCTCGCGGCGGCCGGACTCGTCCTGGCCACCGGTCTGAGCGGCTGCCTGCCTTCGGAAGAAGAGGGCGCCACGGTCATCAACGGCACCGGCGACGCCGGGACGGGCGCCGGCGGCCAGGGCGCCGGCGGCAACGGCCAGAGCGGCGGCAACGCCCAGGGCGGCGGCGTCGCGCCCAGCGGCGGCCAGGGCCAGCCCGGCG
>CAINDO010000658.1 GCA_903847385.1 uncultured Myxococcales bacterium | reverse complement strand
CGGCGGCGCCGCCATCCCCTCGGGGGACGCGGGCACGGGCGGCACGGCCACCCCGACCGGCGACGCCGGCCCGCAGTTCATCGATCTGGGCACGGCCGAGCCCGAGTGTTTCGACGAGAACTGCGGCCCCGGCCAGGTCTGTTACGAGGGCGCCTGCGTGGACGGCACCCGCTGCGACCAGACCAGCCCCTGCCCCGGCGGGCGCATCTGCGTGGACGGCGTGTGCATCGGCGACCCGACCGCCGCCGGCGGCCTGACGGCGGACCCGGACAGCCTGTTCTTCAGCTACTCCGACCTGGGTCAGGTCATCCGCTACACCACCACCCTGACCAACCGCGGCAACGACATCCTCAACGTCACGGCGCTGAACATCCAGGGCTCGCCGAACTTCACGCTGCCCGACGCCACGCCCCTGCCCCTGCGGCTCGTGCCCGAGCAGCACCTGGACCTGCCCGTCGAGTTCCGGCCGGACGACCTCGTGCCCGAGAACGCCGTGCTCCAGATCGTGACGGACGCCGCCGGCGCGCCCCCCGTCGAGGTGCGGCTGCAGAGCGACCACAAGCAGGTGGGCGGCGAGACGCCCTGCCTGCGCATCGCCCCGGCGCAAGTGAACTTCGGCTTCGTGCAGCGCGGCAACGTCGCCCACCAGAACGTGAACCTGATCTCCTGCGGCATGGCGCCGGTCACGGTGCTGCGCATCGACCGCGGGCAGACCTTCTTCGGCGTCCTGAGCGACCACTTCGACATCGCGAATAGGCCGAACATCCCCCTGGTCATCCCGGCCGGGGGCAGCGTGCCGCTCGACCTGACCTACGCGCCCGGGCGCGCCGGCATCGAGAGCGGCTTCTGGGACGTGCGGAGCAACGACCCGGCCACCCCGCAGCAGCGCATCGACGTGTCCGCCCTGGCCGCGCCCCCGCCGCTGGAGGACGTGGGCCTGCACTTCCGCGTGACGTGGGACACGGATCTGACGGACGTGGACACGCACATCATCGCCCCGGGCGGCCAGATGTGGACCTGCGAGGGCGACTGCTTCTTCTCCAACCCCAACCCCAACTGGGGCGACCCCAACCGCTGGGAGGACGACGCGTTCCTCGACACGGACGACGTCGACGGCTTCGGGCCGGAGAACGTGAACATCCAGGAGCCCATCGCCGGCACCTACACCGTGCTGATCCACTACTGGGACACGCACGGCGGCAACACGCCGAGCACCACCGTCGAGGTCATGACCTTCAACCGCAACCTGGGCACCTACGGCCCCGTGGCCACGCCCAACGTGGACGACGTGTGGCACGTGGTCGAGGTGGACTGGCCCGCCGCGGTCGTGCGCCCCATCGGCGGCGTGCAGAACGAGGCTCGGGGCCCGCTCTGCGGGGGCTTCTGAAGCCCGCCGCGACGAAACCGCACACTAGGCCAGATAATTTTTTGCAACGCAATCGGTTTTCCGCTCAATTTTGATCAAGAGCGGAGAACGCGGCCCAAGACGCCCTGAATGCGGGGGCGCTCCTCTCCGTCCAATCCGATGAGACCACTGGAGGGGAACCGATGAGCACGACGACGGTCGAGGCTCCGACGGGCGCATTGCGCTCGACGGAGGAGCATGAGCACTACGGAGGCGCGGCGGCCACGGACGGGACCGACGAGCCCGGTCCGAAACTCCGCGGGGCGCCGGCGTCCGAAGGCACGCCGAATCGCCCCCGAACCCGCCGCTTCAAGCTCTGGCGGGTTCTGTTGGCCACATCGGCCGTGACGGGCACCGCGCTGGCGGGCCTGGCCTTCTACGAGGCGAAGACCTCGTTCCTTCAGGCGCGGCTCTTCTCCGACGCCGCGCAGACGCAGTACTGGACGATGAACGCCGGGCCGAGCGAACAGATCGCCTACCCCGCCGACGGCCCCTACGACCTGCGCCTGGGCTACAGCCACCTGCCGGAGTTCACCGCGCGGCTGGAGCGCTCGGGGGTGCAGTTGGAGGCGCAGGCCCGCTGGTCGCCGGAGATGGTCGACGCCGCGAAGGCCGGCCTCTTCGTGCCCTACCACGAGAAGATCCGCGCCGGCCTGACCGTCGAGGACCGCGACGGCGGCACCATGTCCCGGAGCGTCTGGCCCGAGCGCGTCTACCCGGAGTTCCAGGAGATCCCCAGGCTGGTGCGCGACGCGCTCGTGTTCATCGAGAACCGCGAGCTGCTCAGCCCGGAGACGCCGACCCAGAACCCGGCCGTGGAGTGGGACCGGATGGCCTTCGCCGTGTCGCAGCTCGCCGTGAAGCAGCTCGACCCGGGCCACAAGGTGCCCGGCGCCTCGACGCTGGCCACGCAGCTCGAGAAGTTCCGCCACTCGCCCGAGGGCCGCACGCACGGGGCCAAGGACAAGCTGCGGCAGATGGCCTCGGCCTCGCTGCGCGCCTACCAGGACGGCGAGGACACCACGGCGTCGCGCCGCCGAATCGTGCACCACTACGTGAACTCGGTGCCCCTGGGCGCCGTGCCCGGTTATGGCGAGGTGCAGGGCCTCGGCGACGCCCTGTGGGCCTGGTTCGGCACGGACTTCGACGTGGCCAACGACCTGCTGGCCGACGACTTCGAGAGCCTGCCCGGCCACCCGGACCTGACGCGCCGCGGCGCGGTGTACCGGCAGGTGCTGGCGCTGTTTCTCGCGCAGCGCCGCCCGCAGAACTTCCTGGTGGACGACCGGCCGGCGCTCGACCGCCTGATCGACGACCACCTGACGCTCCTCGCGCGCGCCGGCCTGATCGACGCGGCCCTGCGGGACGCCGCGACCCGCGCGCCCCTGGTGTTCCGCCGCAAGGCCGTGAAGCCGCCGGAGCCCTCATTCTCGGAGCGCAAGGCCGCCGATGCCGTCCGCACGCACCTGATGGCGCGGCTGGGCGTGCAGCGCCTGTACGACCTGGACCGGCTGGACCTGAGCGTGCGCACGAGCTTCGATGGCGGCGCGCAGGCGGCCGCGAGCCGCGTGCTCGGTGAGCTGCGCACGCCGGAGAAGGCCAAGGCGGCCGGCCTGCGCGAGGCGCGCCTGCTCGGCCGCGGCGACCCCACCCAGGTGCTCTACAGCTTCACCATGTTCGAGCGCGGCGAGGGCGCCAACCTGCTGCGCGTGCAGACGGACAGCTACGACGGGCCGTTCAACCTGAACGACGGCATGAAGCTGGAGCTCGGCAGCACGGCCAAGCTGCGCACGCTCGTCACCTACCTGGAGGCCGTGGCCGACCTGCACGGGCGGCTCGCCCCCCTGGGCGCCATCGCGCTGCGGCGCGTGCCCATCGACCCGAGCGACGCGCTCTCGCACTGGGCCGTGGACTGGCTGGCCAACCACCCGCAGGACATGGACCGCTCGCTCTCGGCCATGCTCGAGGCGGCCATGGACCGCGAGTACAGCGCCAACCCGCGCGAGCAGTTCATGACCGGCGGCGGCCTGCACAGCTTCGGCAACTTCAACCACGACGACGACAACAGCGTGTTCACGGTGCGGCAGGCGACCTACGAGAGCGTGAACCTGGTCTACATCCGGCTGATGCGCGACCTGGTGCGCCACCTGATGTTCCAGGTGCCGGGCTCCTCGGCGCGCCTGCTCACGGACTCGGACGACCCCCGCCGCGCCGAGTACCTGAGCCGCTTCGCCGACGCCGAGGGCAAGGTGTTCCAGGAGCAGTTCTACAAGAAGTACCGCAAGGCCACCCCGGACGAGGCCTTCGACCTGGCGATCCAGAGCGTCAAGCCCACCCCTCGCCGCCTCGCGACGGTGTTCCGCATCCTGCGCCCCGAGGCGGACGTGGCGACCTTCGGCGCGTTCCTCTCGCGGAATCTGCCGGCCTCGGAGCTGACGCCCGAGGGCATCGAGAAGCTGTACGGCAAGTACGCCCCGGACGCGTTCAGCCTGGCCGACCAGGGTTTTCTCACGAAGCTGCACCCGCTGGAGCTGTGGACGGTGCGCTACCTGAGCGCCCACCCCGGCGCGAGCTGGAGCGAGGTCGTCGCCCAGAGCACCGCCGAGCGCCAGGAGGTCTACCAGTGGCTCTTCCGCACCTCGCGGAAGAACGCACAGGACAAGCGCATCCGCGCGCTGCTCGAGGTCGAGGCGTTCCTGGCCATCCACCGGCAGTGGAAGAAGACGGGGTACCCCTTCCCCGGCCTGGTCCCCAGCCTCGCCACGGCCCTGGGCAGCTCCGGCGACCGGCCGACGGCCCTGGCCGAGCTCATGGGCATCATCCAGAACGACGGCGTGCGCTTGCCCACGGAGCGGGTGGAGTCGTTCCACTTCGCCGCGGACACGCCCTACGAGACGCACCTGCACCGGGACCGCGGCGTGGCCCGGGCCGAGCGCGTGCTGCGCCCCGAGGTCGCCGCCATCGCCCGCCGCACGCTCACCGGCGTGGTCGAGGTCGGCACCGCCAAGCGCGTGCGCGGCGCGTTCAAGCTGAGCGACGGCACCGTGCTCGCCGTCGGCGGCAAGACGGGCACCGGCGACAACCGGCGCGACGAGTACGCCCACGGCGGCAAGCTGCTGCGGTCCTCGGTCGTGAGTCGCACGGCGACGTTCGCGTTCTTCATCGGCGACCGCTGGTTCGGGGTGCTCACGGCCTACGTGCCCGGCGCGGACGCGGCGAAGTTCGACTTCACGAGCGCGCTGCCCTCGACGATCCTGAAGCTCCTGGCGCGGGAGATCATGCCCGGTCTGATGGAGCGGCCCCTGGTGGCCCACGCCGGCGACGCCACGGCGCCCCGCGACTGGCGCCCGGCGCCGCAGTACCTGATGGACCCGCCGCGGGGGCTCGTCACCGTGGCGGCCAACCCCGGGCCGGAGACGCCGGCGCGGCGCCCACCGCCGGGCCCCCCTCACGCGACCGGCGACGACGACTGGCGCTTCCCGCTGCCCAAGCGGATCTCCGTGGATCCCCGCTCACTGCGCGCCCGGGCGCGGATTCAGCGGCCGGAGAGGTCCTTGACCACCCGCTTGGCCGCCGCCTGACCGGACATCATCGCGCCGACGATGCCGTGGCCGGCACGCGTCGAAGCGCCGCAAAGGTACAGGCCGCCGAGCGGGCCGCGGTAGCCGGGGCGGTTGTTCAGGAACTGCTCCGGCGTGGCCGCGAGGCCGTACCCCGTGCCCCCCGAGGCCCCGGTGAAGCGCGCGTGCGTCACGGGCGTGGCCGACTCGCGATACACGATGTCCGCGGCGGCCCCGGGGCACAGGCGGTCGAAGCGGGCGATCAGGGCGTCCTCGATGCGCTGCTTGAGCTCGAGGTAGGCGGGGCTCTTCTTGTAGGCCCAGCCGCCGACCTCGGCCTCGCGCGTGCCCCAGATGTCCATGCGGCCGGGCACGATGGCCATGATCTCCACCGTGCTCATGCCCGGCGGGGCGTGGGTGGGCGTGGCCGGGTCCTTGAGCGAGCCGCTGGTGATGTAGCTGCCCTTGATGGCCGCCGGCCCCTCGCGCTCGCCCGCGGCGTAGAACTGCTCGAAGTCGTAGCCGTCGAAGCTCCAGTAGTTCGTGTTCGTGAGGCCGCGGGCGCGCAGGTCGCCGCGCACGCCCAGGAAAGTCATGAAGAGCGCCGCGGCCATCTCGTAGCCGCGGGCCTTGGCGGCGACCTCCGAGGGCAGGTCAGCGGGGTCGATGAGCTCCAGCAGGGTGCGCTTCAGGTCGGCGTTGGAGACGACCGCGCGGGCCTGCACGTCCACGGCCGGCGCGTTTCGGGGCTGCACGCGCACACCCGTCGCTTTGCCATCGCGCGTGGTGATGCGCTCCACGGGCGTGCGCAGGTGCACGCTGCCGCCGTGGGCCTCGATGTAGGCCGCCAAGCGGTCGGCGATGACCTGCCCGCCGCCCACGGGGTAGTACGCCCCGCCGAAGTAGTGGTTGGCCAGGCCCACGTGCAGCATGGCGCTGACCTTGCTCGGGGGCAGGCCGTAGTCCCCGCTCTGCCCGAGCATCACGGCCCGCAGCTTGGGATCGCGCACGTGGTCGTCGAAGAACTGACCGATGGTGCGGCCCTGGTAGCGCGCGCCCAGGCGCCCGTGACGGGCGACGTCCCACAGCATCGCCAGGCCCGGCTTGCCGCCCGGAGAGCGCTCCATGCGCTTGACCAGGTACTCGACCTCCGTGAGCAGGCGCACGTAGGCGTCGATGCCCTTTCGCTCCGCCGGGAACAGATCGACCAGCCGCTCGCGGTACAGGTCCCGATTCGCCGGGATCTTGAACCGGAAATCCGGGAAGATCAGCGTGTCGAAGCCGTCCGGGTCCAGCGGCTCGTACGCCAACTCGATGCCGAGCTCGCCCAGGATGCGCGGGATCATGCCGCCGGGGCCGCAGTCGCCGATGTAGTGCAGGCCCACGTCGAAGTGGTAGCGCCCGCCCTCGCCGCGCCGCGTGAACATGGTGGCGCAGCCGCCGGCGACGTAGTGCGACTCGAAGACGGCCACGCGCTGACCGGCGCGAGCGAGCTGCGCCGCGGTGACCAGGCCGCCGAGGCCGGCGCCGATCACGGCGACGTCCACGCGCTCGGGGACGGGGTTGCGGGCGCGGGCGTTGGCGGCGGCGGTGGGGTTCATCGGTCGAGCTCCGCGAGCAGTTCCAGGAAACGGTCGATGTGTTGCGGCCCGTTGTGCACGTGCGGCGACACGCGCAGGCCCCCGGCGCGGACGGCCACGGTGGCCCCCTGCCCGCGCAGGGCCGCTGCCAGCTCCAACGGCGCCCGACGGGGCACGAAGGTCACGATGG
>CAINDO010000657.1 GCA_903847385.1 uncultured Myxococcales bacterium | reverse complement strand
GAAGGGCTGTGCGGCCGGGGCCGCCCCCTCGTTGCGCGGCGCGGCCAGGCTGTAGTTGCGGCTGCGGGCGTAGTGCCGCATCGCCTCGTTGATGAGGTAGTCCATCGAGCACCCGAGATCTCGGGTCATGACCTCGAAGAGCTCCCAGAGGTAGTCGCGACAGTAGAAACTGCGCAGCGTCTTCCGGTTCTGGTCGGACATTTTTTCCAATTCCCTCGGGTTTGCCACGGGCGTTTTTGCCGGCCATCGCGGGCCGGCGGGTCCGCCGCCAATTCCGAACCCGTTTAGCACAAGCAATCATGCTCGTAAATCTATGGAGGCAAGCGATGCGCGCAGTCGTTCAACGGGTCCGGGGGGCCCGGGTCGAGGTCGAGGGCCGGGTCACCGGCGCCATCGACCGGGGTCTTCTCGTGCTCATCGGCGCCGCGCCCGCCGACGCGCCGGCCGAGGTCGACGCCCTCGCCGAGAAGATCGCCGGCCTGCGCATCTTCGCGGACGCGGAGGGCAAGATGAACCTGGACGTGACCCAGGTCGGCGGTGCGGTCCTGGCCGTTTCGCAGTTCACGCTCTTCGGCGACTGCCGCAAGGGTCGGCGCCCGTCGTTCCAGTCGGCGGCGGGCCCGGAGCACGGCAACGCGATGTACACCCGCTACGTCGAGGCCACGCGGCGCCTCGGGCTGCGCTGCGAGACGGGCATCTTCGGCGCGATGATGGACGTGCACCTGCTCAACGACGGGCCGGTGACGCTCCTGCTGGACACGACGCGGCTGTTCTGAGGGCCGCGGCGCCCCGGTTCAGAGGAACTGCGGCCGGATCATCCGCCGCTGCGTGACGACCTGCGCGGCCGGCGGGTCCCGCACCAGGCGGAAGCCGCAGGTCAGGCTCGGCTCGTCCACGGCCGTCGCCGCGCGCTGCGTGATCCGGCAGGCGATCTCGCTCGCGCTGGCGTAGTGGCCGCCCCGGATGACCCGCACCGCGGGGTCGGCGGCGAACGCGCTGTTGCAGTACTCGCTGACCAGGCCGGCCATGTCGAACAGGCCGTAGGGTGAACAGTCGATGGGGAACGTGCCCACGGACTCGGGCGCCGGACGCCCCGGGCGTGAGGCCGCCATCTTGGTGAAGGTGGCGTCGAAGCGGTTGCCCCAGGGGTACGTGCGGCCGTCCGGGCCCCGCGCCGACTTCTCCCACTCTTCTTCCGTCGGCAGCCGCACGGGGATGCCGACCCGCGTGGTGTGCCAGTCGCAGTAGGCCTCGGCGTCGTCGTAGCTGATGCCCATCACGGGCCAGTAGTGGTCCCAGCGGAAGCCTTCGCTGTCCACGCCGGGCAGGGCGAAGTGGCCGTCCGGGCCGTAGACCCAGAGGTGCCCCTCTCGGGCCTTCAGCCGGGGCGAGCGCGCGACGGCCTGCTGCGGATCCGTCTGGCAGAGGTCGTTGAGGAACGCCAGGTACTCGGCGCAGGTGACCGGGTAGCGCGCGACGAAGAGGTCGCCCACGTAGGTCACCCGCCGATGCCGCGCGGTCACGCAGGCCGAGTCGCCGCCCATGATGAAGTTGCCGGCCGGCACGTACAGGAAGTGGTCGCCGATCTCGTCGTCGCGGAAGAACCGCACGGCGATGTCCGTGACCTCGCCTCGGTCGATCTGCACGGGGCAGCGCACCTCGCGGTACCCGTCGAGGGCGAGCGTGAGCAGCCAGTTGCCCTGCGCGAGCGGGTCGTTGTTCAGCGGCGTCGGCGGGAGCGACTCCTCCATCAGCGTGGAGAACTGCAGGTCGACCTCGACGTACCGCGCCGCCGTGACCGACGCGCCGGGCGGATCGGAGCGGAGGATGATGCGGCCCTCGCCCCGGAGCTGCTCGTCGAACAGGCCGCGGTTGTAGGCCGTGACGAGGTCCCGGTAGTAGATGACGTTGGCCTCGTCGTTCTCCTGCTCGGCCTCGCGCAGCTTGAACCAGTAGAGGCGGGCGAGCTCGTTGGCGGCGTCGTCGTTCGTCGGGTCGAAGCCGATGGCGGCCATGAACGCCTGGGCGGCCGCGCTGTAGAACCGGTGCATCTCGGCCTGGGCCTCGGCCAGGTCCGACTGCCGCGTCCACAGCGGGCGCTTCTGCTCGATGGGCTCGAAGCCCTGGAGCTGCCACTCGAGCTCGGTGACCAGGGCCCGCGCGTCGTCCACGCCGGCCCGGGCGACCTTGAACTGCTCGACGAGGTTGCGGCCTTCCTCGACGCGCTCGCGGGACATGCGTGCGCGGCGATCGAGGTCCTCGACGCCGGCGAGGTACTTCTCCAGGTCGTCGACGATCTCGCGGCAGCTCTGGTAGCGGTCCTCGCGGCGCTTCTCCAGGCAGCGCAACGCGATCTCCTCCAGGGCACGGGGGACGTCGTTGTCCGGTGCGCGCACGCTCGGCGGTGTGACCGCCTGCGTCAACACGGCGGTCAGCGTCTGCCGGAAGTTCTTGCCGCGGAACGGCGGCACGTAACACAGGATCTCGTAGAGCAGCGCGCCGAGGGCGTAGATGTCCGAGCGGGCGTCCACCTCGTCGACCCGGCCCGCCGCCTGCTCCGGCGCCATGTAGGCCGGCGTGCCGGTGACCACGCCCATCATGGTCTCGTCCTGGCTCTGGCTGCGCATGGTGCTGACGTGGTCGTCCAGCTCCGGGGCGCCCTCGGGGGGCAGCTCCTCCTTGCGGCCGAGCACCTTGGCGACGCCCCAGTCGAGCACCAGCGTCTCGCCGAAGTCGCCGAGCATCACGTTGCTGGGTTTGATGTCGCGGTGCACCACGCCCCGGCTGTGTGCGAAGCCGATGGCCATGCACACCTGCTGGAAGATCTGCAGCAGCCGCGTTCGCCCGAAGGCCGGCGCGCCCGGGTCGTCGGGATCGACCTCGTCCGGCTTGCGCAGCCGCTTGATCATGTCCTTGAGCGTGCGGCCTTTCACCAGCTTCATGGTGAAGAAGACCTCGCCGCCGCTGAAGTAACCGAAGTCGTGCACCGGCACGATGTTCGGGTGCTCGAGCTGGCCGGTGATCTGCGCCTCCTCGATGAACTTCTTGAGGACGTAGTCGGAGACCTTGTGGCCCTCGATCAGCGTCTTCATCACCAGCGTGCGCATCAGGTCGCGATCGCGGGCGATGTGGATGCAGCCGACGCCGCCGCGGGCGAGCTCGCGCACGACCTCGTATTTGTCCGGCGGCCGCGACTCGCCCATCTTGAGGGCTCGCAGCTGCGAGACCCGCGCGATGACGTCGTCCACCGGCCCGGGGGCGCCGTCCGTCGACAGGTCGGCGTTGACCCACGAGCCGGAGCGCGAAGAGTCGGCCCCGACGACGGAGCTGAGCTCGACGGAGCTGCCCGCCGTCGTGGTCAGGTGCGGGAGCATGCCGCGCTCCTGGAGAACGGCCAGCACCGGGGCCGTCTGGCCCTGGGCGAGCAGCACCTCGCAGAGCCGCACGAAGAGTGCGGAGTCGATCTCGCCCCGATGCGCTGCCTGACGAAGATGGATGAGGACTTCGTTCATGGGACCGGCTCCCACCGGCGGCCGGACTTTAAGCCCCGACGGTCCGCACCGTCAACGGCCCAGCCTCGTTGCGGGCGGGGTCCCGACGTGGTATCACCGGCCGCTTCCAAGGCCCCCCCACAAGCGCACGCAAGATGTATACCCTCCTGATTTCAATACTGATTTCCTTCGCCGGCATGCTCCTCCCGAGCCTGCTTTTCGACTGGTCGGTCAAGTGGACGGCCCTGCCGGCGCTGGCCCTCGGCATCGCCGCCTTCGTGTGGATGACCCGCCGCATCTCCAAGCGGTTCGAGGGCATCAACGCCGCCGCGGAGAAAGAGCTGCAGGCCCTGCAGCAGCTCGGGCAGCAGATGGCGCAGCGCCCCACCATGCGCAACCCCACCCTGCTCGCCCAGCGCCTGGACGCCGCGGTCGCCGTCTACCAGGGCGGCTTCATGCTGGAGAAGTGGCAGATCGGCATCGGCACGATGCTGAACGCCCGCGTCGGCATGCTGCTGTTCTCCAAGCCCTCGCTCGTGCCGGACGCCAGCATCGGCGACTGCATCCCCTTCCTGGAGAAGGCGCAGGTCAAGGGCAAGAAGGCGCAGCTCCTGTCCAACCTGTGGCCCGCCTGGGCCATGCTCGGCATCGCGTACTACAAGAAGGACAAGAAGGACCTCGGTCGCGCCCGCAAGGTGTTCGAGGCGTCCCTGGCGAACGTCCGCAAGGAGTCGCTCTTCTGGCAGATCTACGCCTGGATCCTCGCTCAGGAGGACCAGATCGACGACGCCATCGCCGTGCTCGCCCGCGCCCGCGAGGCCCTGCCGGACGACGAGCCCATCAAGGAGAACCTGACGGCCCTCCAGAACCGCAAGAAGATGCAGATGCGGGCCTACGGTGAGCTCTGGTACCAGTTCGCGCTGGAGACGCCGAAGATCGCCATGGCGCCGCGCATGCCCCACCCCCGCGCCCGGGGAGGCGCCGCGCGCCGGCGGTGAGCGGCGCGGAGAACCGGATGTCCGAGCCCCTGCGCACCCTTGGCCGATACACCCTCAAACGCCGTCTGGCGGCCGGGGGCATGGGCGAGGTGTACCTGGGCGAGGTCCAGGGCGCGGCCAACTTCACCAAGCAGGTGGCGATCAAGCGCATCCTGCCGCACCTCGCGGCGAACGAGGCCTTCGTGGCCAAGTTCATCGACGAGGCCAACCTGATGGTGCAGCTCCACCACGGCAACATCGTGCCGGTGCTGGAGCTGGCGGACGAGGGCGGCGAGCTCTTCATCGTGATGGAGTACCTGCCGGGGCGCGACCTGAAGGCCGTCCTGCAGCGCCTCAAGTCGCAGCGCAAGGCGTTCCCCGTGGACCTGGCGCTCTGGGTCGCGGCGGAGATCTGCGACGCCCTGGACTACGCCCATCGCCGCACGGGCATGGATGGCCACCCCCTGCACATCGTGCACCGGGACGTGAGCCCGTCGAACGTGATGATGGGCGCCGCCGGCGAGGTGAAGCTGCTCGATTTCGGCATCGCACGGGCCCGCGGCGGCCTGCATCAGAGCATTTCGGGCACGCTGCAGGGCAAGTTCTCGTACATGAGCCCGGAGCAGGCCGAGGGCATGCACCTCGACGCCCGGAGCGATGTCTTCTCCACGGGCCTCGTGCTGTACGAGATGCTCACGGGGCAGCGACCCCTCGAGGGCGAGAGCGAGACGGAGACCCTGCGCCGCGTGCGCCAGGCCCGCGTGCCGGCGCCGTCGACGCATCGGCCGGACCTGCCGCCGGAGGTCGACGCCCTGGTGCTGCGCGCGCTCGCCGCTTCGCCGGACGCCCGCTACGCCACGGCGGGGGCCATGCGCCGGGACATCGCGCCCATCCTGACCGCGCTCCACGGCGCCGCGGACGCCGCTGCGCTGCATCGTTTCCTGGCCGAGACCTTCCCCGAGGGCGTGATCCCGCCCTCGACGGAGCCCGGGCCGCTCTCCATGGACGACGCCCTGAAGCTCCAGCTCGGGTCGCTGACGCCGAGCGTCGAGTCCCTGGGCAACACGCGCACGGCGACGGGCCCGTCGGGCGCCCAGCCGGTCCGACCGCCGCGGACCTTCTCGACGGGCGACTCCGAGTCGCCGCCCGGCTCCCGCCCGCCGCGACCGATCTCCGTCTCGCCAGTCTCGCTCGAGGCCCACCCCGGCCTGCCCAGCGGCTCGCAGCCGATCATCACGCAGCCGCCCTGGCCCGCGCCGGCGCCGATCGTGAGCCGCCGCGGCCTCGCGGTGGTCATCGCCGTGCTCGTCCTCCTGGCCGGCGGGTGGATGTGGATGCAGCGCCCCGTCGAGGCCTCCGTGCGGGTCGAGACGCAGCCCCCTGCCCCCGTGGGCCTGGAGCTGACGATGGACGGGCACGCCTTCGACGGCCGCGCCCAAGCCAACGCCGGCGACCGGGTGGACGTGTGCGCGCAGGCCCGCGACTTCAAGCAGACGTGCAAGAACCAGTACCTGCTCCGACCCGGGGAGAACGTCGTCGCGCTGAAGCTGGCGCCGGCGATGGCGCTCATCCACTTCGAGGCCGACCCCCCGCAGACGACCGTGGTGATCGAGGGCCTGCCCTCGTTCCGGCAGGGCCAGCGGCAGAGCATCGAGCTCGGCGAGGCCGTCAAGGTCGTATGGCAGGCGGACGGCTATCAAACGCTCGAGCAGACCTACAACCTGTTCGCCCTCACGGAACGGACGCTCCGCGCGCGGCTGGAGCCGCAGCCCGGCACGGCCCCTGCGACCGCGTCGTCGTCCCCGCCGACGGGCCCACCCTCCACGAACGCCAGCGCGCCGGGGTCCCGGACGGTCGAGGTCGGCGTGGCCGCGCGTCCGCGGCTGATCGAGCTCCAGAGCACGCCCAGCGGCGCGCAGGTGCTCGAGGGCGGCCGCGCAGTCGGCCAGACGCCCCTGTCGCTGCCAGCGCCCCGCGGTCGCACCGCGCTCACGTTCCGGCTGGCCGGGTACGCCGACGCCGTCCGCGAACTCGAGCCGACCACGGCCTCGCCCCTGCAGGTCACCCTCACGGCCAACCCCTCGGGCTATCTGAACGTGCGGGTCGAGCCGGCGCGCGGTACGCTGCTCCTCGATGGGCGGGATCTGGGCACGAACGTGCTCCGCAACCGCCCGGTCCCGGCGGGGCAGCACACGCTCCAGGCGCGTTTCCTGGACCGCGAGTCGGCCCTGCAGACCATCACGATCGATCCCGGCCAGACCCTTCAGTTGAACTCCATCGACCTGACGCGCCCCGAGGACCAGGCCATCGACGGCCCCGCCGCACCCGGAGAATCGCCATGAGCGAAGGCGAAGTGACGCGAACGCAGATGGGCGCCGGCATCGAGCGCCTGCGGACCCACGAGTACACGCTCGAGGTCGTCGACGGCCCCGACAAGGGCAAGACGCTGCGCACCCGCGCCCGGGTCGTGCGCATCGGCACGAGCCCCGAGAACGAGTTCGAGGTCAACGACGGCACCACGAGCCGCTTCCACGCCCGCATCGAGGCCGACATCTTCGGCCACCGGCTGACGGACAACGACAGCAAGAACGGCACGTTCGTCGGCGACCTGCGCTCGCGGGACGTCTACCTGAACCCCGGCGCGCTCCTGCGCATCGGCGGCAACACGATGCGCTACCAGCCGGGCAGCGAGGCCGTCGAGATCGAGCTGTCGCGCGCCACGCGCTTCGGCCGGATCATCGGGCAGTCCGCGGCCATGCGGGAGATCTTCGCGATCCTCGAGCGCGTCGCGCTGACGGACATGACGATCCTCGTCGAGGGCGAGAGCGGCACGGGCAAGGAGCTCGTGGCCGAGGCCGTGCACCAGCACAGCAAACGCAAGGACGGCCCGCTGGTCGTCTTCGACTGCTCCGCCGTGGCGCCAAACCTCATCGAGAGCGAGCTGTTCGGCCACGTGAAGGGCGCCTTCACGGGTGCCGTCGTGTCCCGCGCCGGCGCGTTCGAGCGGGCGCAGGGCGGCACGCTGTTCCTGGACGAGATGGGCGAGCTGCCCCTGGACCTGCAGCCCAAGCTGCTGCGGGCCCTGGAGCAGCGCGAGTTCAAGCCCGTCGGCGCCGATCGCGCCGTCAAGCTGAACACGCGCATCGTGGCCGCCACGAACCGGAACCTCCAGAAGGAGGTCGAGTCGAGCAACTTCCGCGAGGACCTCTACTACCGACTGGCCGTGATCCGCGTGGTGCTGCCGCCTTTGCGCCGCCGGATCGACGACATCCCCCTGCTGGTGCAGCACTTCCTGAAGGAGATGCAGACGCCGGACGGGCAGCCCGTGCAGGTCAGCTACGAGACCATCGTGAAGCTGCAGAAGCACCGCTGGCAGGGCAACGTGCGCGAACTGCGCAACTTCGTCGAGCGCGCGGCCATGCTCGCGACGGGCAACCGCTTGGAGACGAAGTACCTGGTCCCGCCGACCTTCGGCGACACGCGCTCGGGGCACGACGAGGCCGCCGTGGCGGACGAACCCGCCCCGCCGCCCGCCGCCGCCGTCTCCGGCCCCGCCGTGGCCGAGTTCGACGACTCGCTGCCGTTCAAGGACGCCAAGGCACGGTTGGTCGACAACTTCGAGCGCACCTACTGGGCACGCCTGCTGGAGCGCACCCGCGGCAACATCAGCGCCGCGGCGCGCGTGGCCGGCGTGCACCGCAAGAGCGCCGAGTACACGCTCAAGAAGCTGAATCTCCGCGGGTCCGGCGACGCCGAAGAGGAGTAGTCCTCGCCCGACGTCGCGGGTCCGCTTGCCGCCGCCCCGCCGACGTGCGACCCTGCGCCCGCCTCGGGAGACCCTCAGCGGACGCCATGATGACCACGACTGCCAAAGGACGCGCCGCCTGCGCGTTCGCCGCCGGCCTGATGCTCCTGGCCTGCGGGCCGGAGCACGGCTTCTCCGGCGCGTGGAAGCAGAACTGCGACGACCCCGCCGGGGGCTGCCCGCAGGATGGCGTGGAGTTGAAGGACGGCACGGTCGTCTACGCCCTGCACGTCGGTCGATACGGCGACGACGTCACGGGCATCGTGGTCCGCTACACGGGCAACACGTACGACCCGCTGGCGGAGTGCGGCTGCTACATCATGCAGGGCGGGCGTGCCTCGGACGGCGATCTCTCGTTCACGCTGAAGCTCGTGGCGGACGGCAACGGCGGCGGCCCCGGATGTGCGGCACCGGACGACCGGTTCGGCTCTGCGTGTCAGGACGCACTGCGCACGCCCAAATGTGACACCCTGGACTTCACTCTGAGCGGCGACGACGACCAGCTGACGGGCCAGCTCGTGTGCAACGCCGTCTCGCGGCCCGTGCAGTTCGTGCCCGCGAGCGGAAAGACGCGCCGCACCTGCCTGGACGGCGCGTCGTGCGCCCACCTGCCGGATGCGGGCACGCCGTGAAGCTCGGGCTCGTCCTCCGGCTCGTGGCGCTGTTCACGGTCCTCGCCCTGCCCGCGCTCGCCGCCGCGCCCATCTCCGATGCACAGCGGTTGCGCGAGGGTCTGGCGCCCGGCTTCCGCCGGCCCGTCGTCCTCGTCTACCCCGCGCTGGACGCCCGGCCGCTGGGCGCCACGGCGCCGAGCGCCGCCGGCAGCGAGCTGTTCGACGCCTTCATCGCCGCGCTCTCGCAGTACAGCAACCTGGACGTCCAGCCGCCGGCGCGTACGCTCGCCCGAATCAAAGCCCGCAACGCGTGGGCCGCGCGTGAGCAGTTCGCGCGCAGCAAATCGGAGGAAGGGCAGGAGGACTACAAGCAGGTCCGCCTCGACGCCGCCGCCAAACACCTGTTCGAGGCCGCCGAGCTCTACGACGATCTGGAGTACGTCCACGTCGACCCGCGCGCCGTGGCCCGGACCCAGCTCTCGCGCGGCCTGGCGCTGCGCGAGAAGGGCGACGACGTGGACGCCAACGCGGCCTTCACGCGCGCACTGCAAGCCGACGCCAGGCTGCGGCTCCGCGAGAAGTACGACCGCCCCGACTGCATCGCGGCCTTCGAACGGGCGCGCACGGCGCTGCTGGTCGAGCTCCCGCTCCCCGAGGGCTTCGACAAGTGGCCCAAGGCCGAGCCCGCCTCGACGGACACATTTCTGCTGCGGGCCCGGCTTCTGCCCGCAGACGACAAGCGGCCGGAGCGCCTCGAGGTCCTGGTGATCGCCTCCGGGGGCGTGGTGCTGCCGGACGTCCAGCCCGTGGCCGCGCCGGACGCCGCCGGGCGCTTGGCCGCGCGCGTGTGGGCCAGCCTGCCGTTCGGCCGCGCGGTCCGCGACAAGCGCTCGGCCAACGAGGTCCGGCTCGACGCCGGCTTCACCTGGTTCGTCTTCGGCGAGAACGACCTGGGCACCGGCATCTTCAACAACGTGGGCGCCCAGACCTCGTTCAACTGGACGCTCGCCCGGAACATCGGCCTCCAGGCGAGCTTCAAGGTCGCCAACAGCGGCCGCGACCGCGAAGAGGACCTGCGCGCCGACATCCTGACGTTCCGCGGCTTCATCGGCCCCGGCTACGAGGCGCGCTTCGGCCCGTGGCGCCTGGACACACACGTCGGCATCGAGGTCGCCTCGCCGGGCCGCATCGTCACGACCGACAACGTCTACTGCAAGCAGTTCCCCGATGACCCGCGCTTCTGTCCCGAGGGCGACGTCTCCATCGACGACCGCACGGTCGTCGTGGGCGCAGGCCTCACCGCCGGGGCATCCTATGACCTCGTGGACGACATCTACCTGAGCCTGCAGATCGACGCGTCCGAGTACCTGTACGAGGTCACGGACACCGCCCTGGGCCGCCCGGTCGGCGCGGCCGTCTCGCTGGGCTACCGCTTTCGCTGATGCGCGCCGCGGCGATTGACGCCCGCGGTCGAAGATGAAATGGTGCGCCCGTTGACGAGCGCGGCGCCGGCCCTGCTTCGGGACGCGCCCCACGGGGTCTGGCGGTCCGAAGCCGGACTGGCGAAGCCGTCGCCGACGACGAACGCAGCCGTGAGAAAATCGTGGTCGTTCAGTCAGCTTGTCGGGAGGCCCGCTTCGGCGAGGCGCCCACATGACGAGCGGTCTGCGACGCGAGGCCCTGCCCGGTCATCATTCGTCGCGAGAGCGGCGGCAGGTTTCACCCGGTCGACGACCCACCATGCCGTGGGTTCGGTCCCTGCTTCGCCGACGCCGCGCTCGGCTTTTACTTTCGCTCGACCAGGGGGCGAGGAACGACGGGGTTGGACAGCGACATGCGCGTCCCGCCGTCCGCGCCCACCAGGCGGATCTCGACCGTCTGCCCCGCGTCGATCCGGCCCACGCCCGCGGGCGTGCCCGTCGCGATCAGGTCGCCGGGCAGGAGCGTCATGTGTTTGCTGACGTAGCTGAGCAGGAACGCCGGCCCGAAGACCATGTCCGAGAGCGCGCCGTCCTGCTTGCGCACGGCGTCGACGAAACACTGGATGCGCCCGGCGCCGATGTCCTCCGCCCACTGCGATGCGGGCAGGCGCGCGTCGGACACGGGGCAGAACGTGTCGAAACCCTTGGCCTTGGTGAAGCGGTTCTCCGCGCGCTGGATGTCCCGTGCGGTGACGTCGTTCAGGATGGTCAGCGCGTCGATGTAGTCCCAGGCGTCGGCCTCCTCGACGTCGCGGGCGCGGCGACCGATCACGAGGGCGATCTCGGCCTCGTGGTGGACCTCGGCGCTCTGAGGCGGCAGCTCGATGGCCTCGCCCGGGCCGATCAACGCCGTGGACGGTTTGAGAAAAAAGATCGGAAGCGGCGGGACCGCGTTTCCCAGTTCAGCCGCGTGTTCGCGGTAGTTGCGCCCGATGCAGACGATCTTCGACGGTGAAGGGAGTGCAGACATGGACGGAGCATGGCCGAGCGTCGAACGACGCGCAATCGGAGACCGAGGGGACTCGCCGTCGTCGTGGGGACGCCGTGGCTTGACCACCCCCCGGGGGTGGCCTAGAATCTGGAAATCTCTCGATTTCTGTCCCGCTTTCTGGTGCGAGTGACGCATGGCCGGTGAACGCAAAGAGAACTCGGTCCTCTTCAGCCTCAAAGAGCTGAAGGACATCACCTCGGACGAGCCCGAGGCGCCCGTTCGCGCCAAGGCCGCGCCCGCCCCCGCCCGCCGGCCCAGCGCCCTGGACGACAAGGACGACCTCCTCGCCGACCTGCGCTCCTCCGTCGCCGCCGACGCCGAGGCCGAGGCCCAGCGCCTCGACGCCCAGCGCCGCGCCGCGCAGGAGGAAGAGGAGCGGAAGATCCACGCGACGGCCTCGATGGCCCGCGCGGAGATCGAGGCCCGCATCGCCGCCGAGCAGGCCCGCCGCCGCGCCGCCGAGGACGAGCGCGTCGAGCGCGCCCGCCAGATCGACATCGCGGAGCGCCGGGCGCGTGGCGAGATCATCGAGGATCCGGTGCCGGCCCATACGCCGGAGCCCGTGGTCCACGCGACCCACACGCAGGCCGCCCAGCCGCAGATGGCCCAGGTCATGGCGCCGCAGCAGCCCCAGGGCCGCGGCACCGCCTTCTACCTCACGGTCGTCGGCCTACCCGTGCTCTGCCTGACGGCCGTGGCCATCGCCCTGATCGTCCAGAAGGAGCCCCTCCCCCAGGCCGCCAACAACGATCAGCCGGTGGTGATCAACATGGCGCCGATCACGGCCGCGCCGACGCAGGCGCCCGCGCCGTTCGTCGCGACGATCGCGTCCGAGCCCCCGGCGCCCGCCTCCGAGGAGCCCAAGAAGGTGGCTCGCAAGCCCGGCGGTGGTGGCCAGAAGCCCGGTGGCGGCGCCAAGCCCGCCGGAGGCAACACGGCGCCCGCGGCCGCCAAGAAGCCCGGGCTGTCGGTCAACCTCGACTCCGAGTGAGCCGCGCCCCGAGCGGGGCCCAGAAAGACAAAAGGCCGGCCTCCACGCGGAGACCGGCCTTTTTTTTCACCGAGTGGCGCCGCGACCGGCGCGTCGGCGAGGGCTCAGAGGCAGATGCCGAAGCCCCAGCCGTTGTTCACGCACATCGTGCCCTCGGCGCAGTTCGGGCTGCCCTCGTTGCAGGTGGGCAGGCAGACGGGGCCGCCACCCGGATCGCCGCAGAAGGCCTCGTCCGCGCAGTCGTCCGACGTACGGCAGGGGCCGCCGGCCGCCACGTTGCCGGCGGGGCTGCAGGCGCCCTGATCGGCCACCAGGGTGAAGGGACGGCACTGCTCGCCGGCCGCGCAGCCCGACTGGCCGCCGGTGCCCATGGTGCACTCGACGTTCAGACAGACGCCGAGCGTCCGGCTCTCGTTGTTGTTGGCCGTGTTCGGGTCGTCCGGCGAGGAGAAGTCCACGCAGACGCGCCCGCCGGCGCAGCGGCCGACACCCGGGTCGCAGAGCTGCGAGCACTCACCCGTCGCCGCCCAGTCGCGGGCCGGATCGAGCGCGTCGTCCGGGTCCCCGAAGCACAGCAGGCCCGGGGCGCACTGCTGATTGCGGGCGCCCACGTCGCGGGCCTCCGCCTGCGCGTTGCAGGCCTGGCCCTCCTGCAGGTTGCCGGCCTCGAGGCAGATGCCCGGAGGGCCGCCGCCGGCGGGATCGCCGACGGGGAGCGGGAAACACGTGCCCGCCCACTGCTGCTGCGAGCCGAGCGCGCACTGACCGAAGACGTCGCCATTGGGCTGCGCCGGATCGCCGCAGAAGGTGAACCAGCAGACGTTGATGCCCGCGAGGCAGCTCTCGTTGAACGGGCACTCATCGTCGCCCTGGCAGCCGAAGATGCACAGGCTGCCGTTGGCGCCGTTGTCGAAACACTGCTGGGACGCGGCGCACGCCTGGGGGTTGCCCGTGCAGTCGGTCCCCTGATTGGGCACGCACTGCCCCTCGTGGCAGAAGTGCGTGTCCACGGGGCAGTGGTAGTCCGTCGCGCAGGTGCCGTTGAGGCGCACGCAGTGACCCGTGGTGCACTCCTCGCCGGCGGCGCAGGCGTACGGGCATCCGATCTCGCAGAGACCGGACTCGCCGTTGCAGACCTCGCCCGCGGCGCAGCCCGCCGTGCGGCAGTCCGGCTGGCACACGCCACCGCTGCCGTCCGGGAGATCGATGCAGGTCCAGCCCTGGCGGCAGTCCCCCGCCCCATTGCACTCGGCGAAGCAGATGTTGTTCTGGCCCGAGGCCAGGCAACGCAGGCCATCGCCGCAGTCGTTGTCGCTGCGGCAGTTCAAAAGGCAGAAGCCGCCGGGCACGCGGCCCATGGAGTCGGCCTCGTTGACGCACTCGTCGCCGGGCGGACAGTCGTCCGCCGTCTCGCAGGCGCCGGTGTGGACACCAGCGCCGCCGACGGGCACGCAGCGCCCCGTGGCGGGGTTGCACTCCGCGCCGGCCGGGCAGCGGACGTCCGCGCACGGATCACCGCTGTTGCCGCCGGGACCGACGTTGCCGCCCTCGCCGTTGCCGCCGGCCCCGCCGGGGCCGACGCTGCCGCCGTCACCGCCGGTGCCGCCCGCGGGCGTACCGCCATTGCCGGAGTTGCCACCGGCGCCATTACCGCCACCGCCCGTGAAGCCGGTGTCGGGGAGCGTGATCGAGGGCCCCATGTCCTGGGTGCCGTTGCCGCCGCCGATGGGCTCGCCACAGGCCTCGCCGCGCGCGACCTGGTTGCTCTGCTTGCCGTACTGGCAGAGGTTGGCGGCGTTGCACACGCCCTGCAGGGGCTGGCCCGCCGAGTTCAGCATCGCCGCGCCGGCCGCGTTGACCGGCTCACAGCACGTGCCGACCAGCTTGTCGGTGTCGGTGTCGGCCCCGAGCTGACAGTTCGAATCGGCTGCGGTCTCGGCGCAGCCGATCGCGCCGACCAGCGCCGCGGCGCTGAGCAGGATCTTTCCGAGGGTGTTCATGTCGACTCCTCCCCGAAGGGCAGAAATGAAAACGGCGGCGCCTCGCGAGAAGACGCCGCCCTTTCGAAGTTCAGGACACCGGAATGCAACAAAAGCGCCGCCCGAGGGCGGGTTTCATCACATCGGGAGGCAGATGCCGGTCTCGGCGCTGTCGCGGTCGCTGTTCAGGCGGCCCGTGAACGTGCCGGTCTGGCAGGTGAAGCCGGCCGGGCAGGTGTAGGGCGACTCGGGGGCGACGCTGCAGAGGGGGAGGCAGATCGGGGGCTCGTTGGCGGCGCCGGTCTGCACGCAGACGTTGCCGGGGGCGCAGTTCGAGACGCCGGTCATGTCGTCCTGGACGCAATCCTCACCCGTGGCGGCGACGGGATCCGGGAGGGCGTCCTCGCAGCGGGCGACCATCTGCTCGTGGCCGTTGACGATGCCGTAGAACGGGAACGGCTCGCACTTCTTGCCATCGGCGCAGGTGGTCATCTCGGCGAAGGGATCGCACTCGCCGATGCAGAGGCCGAGGCCCTCGGACTGGAACAGGCCGAAGAGGCAGGAGGACGCGCCCTGGCAGGCGGAGGTGTCGTTGAGGTCGCAGAAGCCATTGCAGATGGCCGGGCGATCGCCGAGGACGTCCTGGCAGAGGTGACCCGCGGTGCAGTCACCGAAGTAGGTCGCGTCGTCCGGGGTGCACGCCTCGCGGTCGACCTTCTCACCGTCCGTGCCCTCGCCGCAGACGTTGATCATGGCGAGCTTGCCGTTGATCGTCGCGTCGTCGCCGGGGAAGCAGAGCTCGCCGTCGGCGCAGCCCGTCTGCTGCGAGGTGCTGCAGGACGGGGTGCAGAAGTTGAACTCCGTGCCATTGAGCTTCGCGGAGAAATCGGCGCAGATCTCGCCCTCGCCGCAGGTGAGGTCGCCGGCGCCGCACATCGCGCCGCCGCAGGGGGCGCGGCAGACGCCGTTGAAGCAGGTCAGGCCCTCCATGCAGTTGGCCTCGGGGAGCGACGGGTCGACGCCCTGCCCGAGGCAGTCGCCGCCGACGTCGATCGTGCCGGCCGTGAGGCACAGCGACGCCGGGGCGAGGCTGCCCACGAAGCAGGAGGCCGGGCCACCGCACGTCTCGGCGGCGTTGCAGGGCGAGCAGCCCTCGGTGGGGATGCAGATGCCGGCGCAGGTCTCGGCGTCCTGCGCACACTCCTCGATCGCGCCGCAGTGCTCGTCCGCCGCGCAGCCCGTGGGCTCGGCGACGGTGTCACAGGTGGCGAAGCAGACGGGGCCCTTGCCGAAGCCGAGGTCGCCACAGAGGGCGCCGGAGACGCACTGATCGTCGACCGGATCACAGGCCGAGCCGATGGGCAGCGTGCCGCCACCGCCGCTGCCGCCTTCGCCGCCGACGGGGCCACTGCCGCCCTCGCCGCCGGCGCCGCCGGCCACGGGCGTGCCGCCGTCGTTGCTGCCGCCGACCGGGGGCTCTTCGCCGCCGTTGGTCGGGGTGCCGCCGGTGGGGTTGCCACCCGTGCCCGGGTCACCGCCGGTGCCGGGGGTGCCACCCTGGGCCTCACCGCCCGTACCGGCGTCCGCGCCACCGCTGCTGCTGTCGTCCTTCTGGCAGGCAGTGGTGGTCAGCGCGGCCGTGGCGGCCAGCATCAACAACAGGCTCTTGGAACGCTCAACCATCAGAAGTCCTCCGAGCGGCGCCACTCCCCGGGGCGCCGCGCTGTGTCGATCCCGTCCGGAAAATCCGGAGGGTCTCGAAAAAAACTCGGGCAACCTAGTGGTGGCCCCTCGCCTTGTCAACGTGTTTGCGGTGCGGGGCGCGGCGCCGATTGACGCTGGCCCTTCCTTTGGTGTACGCGCCTCGCCGAGCCTGATGTCTGCCTTTCGTGTCGTCGCGTTTCGTCTCGACACGATTCGTCGTCATCCTGGGTCTCACCGTACCGAATCGCCGGGGGAACGCCGCGAGGGCAGTTTTTTTCACCCTCCCGCCCGTCCCGACGCATCGCTCATCGTTCAGGAGAAAGCCATGGCCGCCCAGACCTTCACCGTCGCCGTCGTCGGCGCCACCGGCGCCGTGGGCACCGAGATGCTCAACGTGCTGGCCGAGCAGCGGTTCCCCGTCGGCCGCCTCGTCGCCCTCGCCTCCCATCGGTCCGCCGGGAGCGACGTCAGCTTCGACGGCGAGTCGATCAAGGTCGAGGAGCTCACGGAGAACAGCTTCGCCGGCGTCGATCTCGCGCTCTTCTCCGCGGGCGCCGCCACCAGCGAACGCTTCGCCCCGCTGGCCGTCAAGGCCGGGGCCGTCGTGGTGGACAACACGAGCTTCTTCCGCATGAAGCCGGACGTGCCCCTCGTCGTGCCCGAGGTGAACCCCGAGGCCATCGACCAGCACCACGGCATCATCGCCAACCCCAACTGCTCGACCATCCAGTGCGTCGTGGCGCTCCAGCCGCTGCACGCGCTCGCGGGCCTGCGGCGGGTCTTCTACAGCACCTACCAGTCCGCCGCCGGGGCCGGTCAGCGGGCCATGGAGGAGCTCAAGGACCAGACGGTGGCGCTCCTGAACTTCCGCGACCCGCCCGTCGAGAAGTTCCCGCGCCGCCTGGCCTTCGATTGCATCCCCCAGATCGACAAGTTCCTGGACGACGGCTCGACCAAGGAAGAGCGCAAGATGGTCGACGAGTCTCGCAAGATCCTGGGCCTGCCCGGGCTGCGCGTGTCGGTCACCTGCGTCCGCGTCCCGGTCTTCGTCGGTCACGCCGTGGCCATCCATGCCGAGTTCGACCGACCCATCTCCGTCGAGGCCGCCCGCGCGGCGCTGGAGGGCGCGCCGGGCATCGTCTGCCACAGCGATCCCGCCAAGTACCCGACCGCCGTGGACGCGGCCGGCAACGACCCGGTGCACGTCGGGCGCATCCGCCGCGACGACGGCCTGGAGAACGGCCTCGCGATGTGGGTCGTGGCCGACAACCTGCGCAAGGGCGCGGCGACCAACGCCGTGCAGATCGCCCAGGCCCTCGTCGCCCGCGGTCGCCTCGGCACGCAGCACTGACAAATTGTCGCGCCGGCGCCGCACCGCCTGACACGTTGGCAGACTCGCCCCTTCCCGCTTCCCGCGGGCAGCTTTTGGCGGCATGGTACGGTTCTTGTTAAACGACTCCCGATTTCCGCATCAGCGAGCCCACGCGATGACGTCCAAGTTCAGTCCCTCCCCGGTCCAGCGCTCCCGGCTCACCCGAGCCGCGGCCACGCTGGCCCTGCTCCTGTCCGCCGGCGCCGCCCGCGCCGAGGTCGGAGACAACATCACGCTCGAGCTGGATCCCGTCGACGGCAGCTACGACGACCTGGATCCGATCGGCATCGACGCCTGCGTCGACGCCCTGTCGAAGAAGATCACGCTGTCGGCCATCATCGCCGACCAGGATCCGAATCAGGACACACGCAAGTTCCTGTTCGTCGTCCAGGGGTCGGAGCAGGACTGCTCGCTGTCCGACCTCGAGGCCGCTTTCAACACGCCGGGCACCGCCGTCAATGGCTGCACCTGGATCGGCGGGACGTCGGACTACGACAAGACCGCCGAGGTGAACCTGAAAGAGGTCGCGCTGCGCACGCTGTTGCCCAACAACGGCGTGGACGCCTGCACGAACGGCGAGCAGCGCAACTACCAGTACTACCTGATGGTGGCGCCGGACCCCACGAAACACGGCAAGGGCTGGACGCACCCGGGCGCGAAGGCGTCGACGGACGGCGGCGTCGAGGACGGCGGCACCGGCGACGCGACGACCACCGTCGACGAGCCCTACGTCTCCACCCGCCCGGTCACGCTGGAGATCGACCTCTCGCCGCCGACCACACCCGCCGAGACCTACCAGATCCTGGCCAATGACCAGGCGGTCCAGATCGAGTTCCCGTCGGACCAGGGCAACGAGATCGCCAAGTACCAGGTGTGCTGGTCGGGCGGTTCCGGCCCATCCGGTTGCAAGACCTCGAGCGGCGCCCAGAGCGTCAGCATCGGCACGGCCGACGGCCTCGTGATCGAGAGCGCCTACGCGTTCACCGCCGCCGCCATCGACGACGCGGGCAACCTGGGCGGCGCCGTGTCGATCGGCTCCGGCTCGGTCCGCGACTTCCTGGACGTCGCGCAGTACTACCGCCAGATGCACGGGCCGGAGACCGGTGGCTGCCACTCCGTGCCCGGTCGCGGCTTCGGGGGGCTCATCGGCGGCCTCCTCGTCGCGCTCACCGCCGCCTTCGTTCGCCGCCGGAGCAAGTCCTCATGCGCCTGATTCCCGCTCTGTTCCCGGCCGCGGGCCTGCTGTGCCTGGCCGGCGCCGCCCAGGCCGAGGGCACCCTCGGCACGGCCCGCCACGGCAACCTCGAGATCCGCTACGCCCCGTACCGCCCGGACATCGACTCGCAGTTCAGCCTCCCGAAGGGCTGCGAGGACCAGGGCCCCTACACCCGCTTCTACGGCTCCGGGGACGACGGCCTGCTGCTCCTCGGCTACGAGGGGCACCTGATGCAGAAGTACGGCACGCTCTCCGCGGGCGGCGACATCGGCTTCTTCCGCGTGGCAGGCAAGGCGCAGGCCGGCCTGCCCTGCCGCCCGACGGGCAGCGGCGTGGCCACGGGCGCCGCGGTCGAGGAGGCCGACTCCGACGAGAGCTCGCTCATCATCGTGCCGCTGCAGGCGCAGGTCAGCTATCGCCTCACGATCTGGGAGGACTCCATCCCCCTGGTGCCCGTGCTGCGCGCCGGCCTGGACTACTACATGTGGCGCATGGGCGACACCGGCGGGGACGTCGCCAAGTTCGAGCCCGACCAGGAGGCCTCGGGCGGCACGTGGGGCTGGCACTACACCGTGGGCCTTCACCTGCTGCTCGACTTCTTCTCCGAGGCCATGGCGGCGGACTTCGACCGCGACGCCGGGGTGAACAGCACGTATCTGACCGTCGAGTACATGCACGCCCAGGTGGACGACTTCGGCTCGAAGAAGTCGATCCGGCTCGGCGACAGCACCCTGGTCTTCGGACTCGGCTTCGACATGTGAGCGCGCCGCGGCGCATCGGTCTTCGGCTGGAGTACGACGGGACCGACTTTCACGGGTGGCAGGCCCAGGCGGGCCAGCGCACCGTTCAGGGGGCCGTCGAGGCCGCGCTCCGGACGCACTTCGACCCCGAGGCCGTGCTGGACGGCGCCAGCCGCACCGACGCGGGCGTGCACGCCCGCGATCAGCTCGCGGCGGTGACGCTGAGCCACCCCATCGCGCCCCGCGGGCTGGTCAAGGCGCTCAACGCCCGCCTCCCCGGAGACGTGGCGCTGACGCAGGCCTGGGAGGCCGCGCTCGACTTCCAGCCGCGCTTCGCCAGCCAGGGCAAGACGTACACCTATCGCATGTACCGCAGCGTCGCGCTGCGGCCGCTGACGGACCGATTCGCCTGGCGCCTGAGCCATGACGTCGACCCGGAGCGCATGCGCCAGGGGGCGCGCTGCCTGCTCGGCACCCACGACTTCGTCGCCTTCGCCGCCAGCGACCTGGGCCAGAAGACGACCGAGCGCACGCTGCACGCCATCCGGATCGACTGGGAGACCCGCGACGTGCTCGCCGTGACCATCGATGGCTCGGCGTTCCTCAAGCAGATGGTGCGCAACATCGTGGGCACCCTGGTCGAGGTCGGCCGCGGCCACTGGGGCGTCGACCGCGTCGCGAAGGCCCTGGAGAGCCGCCAGCGGCGCGAGGCGGGCCCGACGGCACCCGGGCGTGGGCTCACCCTGGAACGGGTCTGGTACGACCCGCCAGCGGCCGCCGATTAGAAGCTGACCTGGACGCCCAGGTTCAGGTCCACGTGCTGACTCGGCGAGGGGCCGATCAGGTGGAAGAAGTCCGGCGCGACCACGAAGGACCAGCGCTTGGCGAAGTCCAGCGCCCAGTTGAAGCCCAACGTGTAGAAGTACGGGCCCTCGAGCGTGTAGTCGCGGTAGCCGTCCAGCGGGACCTGGTGGCTGATGTGCCCGTAGCCGCCGCCGGCGCGCAGCATGATGTGGCTGCTGCCCGACTGGAAGACGTCGAACTTGATGCGCATGCCACCGGCGGGCGCGAAGTCGGCGATCTGGATGCGGCCGAAGGCGCCGAGCGCCAGCTTGGGCGTGACCCAGAAGTCGAGCTCGCCGAGGGTGTGGAACGGCGAGATGGCCACGCCGGGCTGCAGGTTGGCGCCGGGGCGGTTCTGGGCCTCGGCCTTGTCCGTGATGCGGCCGGCGCCCGTGCCCACGGAGAAGCCGAGGGTGACGATGCGCCGCTTGAGGGGCTTGGAGGGCGGTTCGTCGCCCCCCTCCTCCTCGCTGGCGTCTTCGTCCCCGCCCTCTTCACCGGTCAGGGTGTCGCCCGTGGCCATGGTCTCGATCTCGACCAGGAGCGGGTCGTTCGCCCCGTGGACCTGGGCGATCTGGTTGCCGTCCCGGTCCTCGACGAGGATGTAGTAGCCGAGCTGCGAACCGCGGACGAACCGGGCCGCGATGCGGGCGACGAACGTGTCGTCCCCCTGGTCCTTCATCTCGATGCGTCGGACCGCGTCCGCCTTCTGGCTGCGGAAGTACAGGAAGATTTTATACATCTGGTCGCGCAGGTCGCGCGTGACCTTGGCCTGGATCGTCAGGACGTCGTTCGCGCGGGTGCGTTTGACGGGCTTGTGGATGATGTCCGTGGCGCGGGCATCGCCGCCGTCGCGGCCGGCGGGCCCCACCTGGCGGCGGGCCTGCTCGAAGAGGGCCTCCAGGCTGGGCGTGCTGACCAGGGAGTCGAGCTGAACCGTCCGGTCGATCATCAACGCCTGTTTGAACTCGCCGACGGCCCGCTCTTTGTCCTTGTCGCGGACGTGGGCGATGATGCCCCGCTGGACGTGGACCTCGGCCATCACGCGGCCGCGGACGTCGTTTCTCTCGCCGAGCTGGACGGCCTGGTCGAGGGCGGCGTCGGCCTGGTCGAGCTCGAGGTTGTCGTAGGCCTGGCGGGACTCGTCGAGCAGGCGCTCGATCTCCTGCTCGGCCTGGCGCGCGCCGCCGCGCTGTGCGGCGGCCGGGATCGCCGCGAGCGCGCTGATGAGGAAGACGAGGGAGCGAAAGAACGACACGAGCAGGCCTGCTACTTCTTGATGATGTGGAACTCCACGCGCCGATTGGCTGCGCGGCCTTCCGCGGTGCGGTTGTCCTCGAGGGGGCGGTCCTCACCGAAGCCTTCCGCCTCCATGCGCGTCGGCGCGATGGCCTGATCGATCAGGTAGCGGCGCACGGACTCGGCGCGTTTCTGCGACAGACGCTGATTCGCGGCCGCGGCGCCCTGGCTGTCCGTGTGGCCCTCGATCCGGACGAAGAGGTTCGGATTGTCGCGCAGGGCCAGCGCCACCTCGTTCAGCAGCGGATAGGACTTGGGCAGGATGCGGTCCTTCGCCGTGGCGAAGTAGACGGTCTGCTTCAGCTCGATCCGATCGTCGCGGACGATGATGTTCTTGTAGAGGTCCGGGCAGCCGTCCGTGTCCTGATCGCCGTCGTAGTCCTCGGGCTGGTTCGGGCACTGGTCCTGCGCATCGGCGACGCGGTCCTGGTCGTTGTCCGGATCCGGGCAGCCGTCCGCGTCCTCGAAGGTGTCGATGTCCTCGGGCTGGAGCGGGCACTTGTCGACCACGTCGAGGACGGTGTCCTTGTCGTTGTCGGGCTCGGGGCAGCCGTCCTCGTCCTCGAAGGCGTCCTTGTCCTCGGGGGTGTCGATGCAGGCGTCGGCGGTGTCGGCGATGCCGTCGCCGTCCCGGTCGACGAGCAGATCCGGGCAGCCGTCCTCGTCCTGGTCGCCGTCCTTGTCCTCGGGCTCGTCCGGGCAGCGGTCGCGGCTGTCGGGGATGGTGTCCTTGTCGCGGTCGCCGTCGTCCGGGCAGCCGTCCGTGTCGCGGTCGCCGTCCTTGTCCTCGGCGGCGTCGGGGCACTGGTCCACGGCGTCACCGATGCCGTCGCCGTCGCGATCCGGTGTGGTCATGCAGCCCGGCGCCGCGGAGCTCGCCTCGGCGGTCCGCGTGGCCTCCGTGGCGGTCTCGAGGTGCTCTTTGGCGCGGAAATACGCGCCCTGGTCGAGCTCGACCTCGGCGAAGTACAGGTTGGCCCGGGCCACGGCGAGGCTGTGCTCGTCGCAGCGCATGGCCGCCGGCTCGATCTTGCCGAGGCGGGTGTCGAGGGCATCCATGCGCTGTCGAAGCGCATTGCCGGCCCCGCAGCCACCGATGAGGCAGGCCGCGAGCCCCAGGACGAGTCCTTGCGCGCGGTGCTTCACAGTTGGCTCCCCAGGCCCTTGTCTTCGGCCGGTGCGTCGTCGGGCTCGTCGTCGCGACCGGGCCGGGGGACGCTCGGTCCACCGCCCCGGGCAGGGTTCTTGAGCGCCCGCTCCCGCGCCTTGTCGGCGAAAACGAGGGCGCGCTGGGCGAGGTCCACGGCCGCCTGGAAGTCGGAGTAACCTTCTTCCTCGCGGGCCTTGCGGATGTACTCGTCCGCGCTCGCCAGCTCGAAGGCGGCGTAACGCGCGGCATCTGCGGCGCGGGCCGACTCGATGGCGGCCTCCGCGTCATGCAGGGCGATGGTCGTGCTGATGGGACCGCAGGCCGAGAAGAGCACGCTCAACGCGAGGAGGGCCCCTCCGGCCAGACGGCTACCGCTTCGGTCCATGAACGGATGACTCCCGACCCGAAAGGAAAGCCGTTCCATGTACACGCCGGCCTACGGGCGTGTCAAGAAGCGGCCGGGTCAGGTCAACAGTGCGTCGACGCGGCCGGCGACGTCGTCCTCGGTCGTCGCCTGGGCGACGGCGATCTCCTGGACGAGGAGCTCGCGCGCGGTCTCGAACACGCGGCGCTCGCCATAGGAGAGCTGCTTGTCCGCCTTGGTCAGGTGGAGGTCGCGGAGCACCTGGGCGATCTCCATCAGCGAGCCGGTCTTGATCTTCTCGACGTACCGCCGGTAGCGGCGGTTCCAGTTCGGCTCCTCGACCACGAGGCGATCGGCCTGGAGCAGCTCCATCACGCGCTCCACCTCGGCGGAGTCGACGACGTTGCGCAGGCCCACGTGATCGACCTTGGCCACGGGGACCCGGATCTTCTCTTCGGAGTTGAGACAGCGCAGGACGTAGAACCGATTGGTCACGCCCGAAATCTCGAGGGTCTCGATGCCCGTGATCTCAGTCACGCCCTGGGCGGGATAGACCGCCATGTCGCCGACGTTGAACGCAGTTGCCAAAATCTTCCCTCGCGGTTGGGGTCCCGAAAGCGGGACGGGACGGGAGGCGCCGTACAGCAGATTCCGTGCCAGAGCCCGAAAGCGGGCCCATGGGCAACCGAACACCGGCATCGGGCCGGTGAATTCCCCATCGATTCAAATGACTACCGCTGTTGGGCGGCGCCGGCCCCGCAGCGTGGCGGAAGGCCCACGCACCACGCCCGTGACAGCAATGTCACAGGCCGTGGTGGCGAATGAACGCGCCAATCGTCGGCCCGCAAGCCGCACGTGGCGCCCGAAGTGACCAGGAGCCAGTTACTTGGCCGCCTTGGCGAGGCCCTTGTGCATCGACAGGAGACGACCCGTGCCGAGCTTGAGCGCCTTGGTGCGGTAGTCGGCGTCGATCGCGCCGTTGCCCGAGCGGAGCTTGGCGACCGCGTCGACCAGGGCTTCGCGGGTGCCGAACTTGGTGCGCAGCGTGTTCTCGCGCGTCCAGAGGCGCAGGAGCTTGCTGTTGGGCACGCGGAGGAGCCGATCCGCCAGGGCGGCGTCGCTCTCGTCGGCGTTGCGCTCCACGAGGGGGATCAGCTTCTTGACCAGCTCGTCCTTGGAACCGAACTGGGTATTGACGGTCTGCAGGGGGGTCGCCATAACGCTCTCTCTCGATGCGGGGCCGGAAGAACCGGAAATCAAAAAAGTGGACGCGCCTTTTAACACAGCGATGAATGGAGAGCAAGGGGCGGCGACCAACGCGTTGCAGCGCCTCGCTCCGCACGGCCGGGTCGTGAAGCCCGCGGGGCGCCGCCGAAGCGCCCTTCCGGCCGTTCTGGCGGCGTTCGCAGCGCTCGGCGCCGGGTGTTCGTCCCCGCCGGAGCCCGCTCCGGGCAGCGTCGCCCCGCCGCCCTCTCACGCCGCCTCGAGCCCCGCGGCCCCCGCGGTCACGACGTCCCGTCCCCCGCTCACGGTTCCGGGTCCGCAAGAGGTCATCGCCCGGGAGGCCGGCGCCGCCCTGATCGTCGCCGACCTGCCCGCCGTGGTCGATGCCTCACGCGCGCTTCAGATCTGGCGTACGGGAACACGGCCGCCCGAGTCGGCGCTGTCGAGCCTGGACGTGCGCCTGCAACTCCTGGAGACGGCCCTGGACGCCCGCCGCATCGAGGCGGAGTGCGCACGGCGCGGCCTGAGCCCGACCCCCGCAGACCTGGAGCCCCTGCTCGCCCTGGCGCGCGCCGGGCTGCCCCCGGACGCGCCGACGCCCGCGACCGCGCCGGTGCCCCTCTATGCCGGCGACGCGTTCACGGCCCGGTATCTGGTGCCCGAGGCGGGCTTCGCCGGGGTCGCCCGCGACGTCCTCGCGGCCAGCCGCCTGCGCGACGCGCTGCTGGCCGACACCACCGCCGACACGCTGAAACAGCTCTGGACGGACGAGAACACGCGCGTCCGGATCGAGGTCGTCCAGGTGGGCCGCGTGCCGTCGACCCGGGAGATCGACGAGGTCGTCCGGACCCGCCCGATGGAGATGCGCGCCTGGTACGACGCCAACCCGCAGCTCTTCGTCACGCCGACGCGGCGGGCGGTGCAGCGGGTCGTCGTCGAGCCGGCCGGGCAGGATCCGGCGGCCCGCGCGACGGCCCGGACCCTGGCCGAGAAGCTGCGCGCGGCGGCGGCGGCCGGTACACCCTTCGACGCGCTGCCGAAGTCGCCGGGCGTGCGCGTCACGGCCGTGCGGCCGCTCTCGCGTTCGCAATACCCGCCCGCCTTCGACCTCGCGTTCGGGCAGATCTCCGAGGTCCTGGACTTCCGGGACGGCTTCGCGTTCGCCCGGGTGGACGCCGAGACGCCGGGGAGCGTCCGCCCGCTCGAGGACACGTCCGTGGCCCGCGAGGTCGCCGCCGCGATGCTGCGCGAGTTCGACGAGCTGCCGCAGGCCCGCGCAGTCGCGGAAGAGGCCTCACGGATGCTGACCTCGCAGCCCGCCGCCGCGGTCGTCGAGCAGCTCTCCCTGCGGTATCCGTCGGTGCGGCTGCGCGCGCTGTCGCCGCCGGCCTTCGCGCGCTCCGCCGGCGAGATCGTGCCCGTGGTCGGCCTCGCACCGGCGCTGTTCCAGGCCGCTTTCGAGCTCGAGCCCACCCGTCCGGTCACGGCGGTCTTGCCCGTGCGCCAGGAGTACTGCGTCGGGCGCCTCGTGGAGCGTCAGAGCGCCCGCGCCGAGGACTGGCCGGCGGCCGAGGCGGCCTTCACCGCCCGGTGGCGAAGCCGCGAGTCGCGCAACGTGCTGCGCGAGTGGCTCATCCGCCAGAGGCGGGCGCCGGGGGCGGAGCGCTGGGTGGATCGGCGACGACTGGCGATGCTGACGCCGGCGGCGTGGGGGGCGCGGGCAGAGTCGCCAGAAGATCCCGAGCCTCCTCGGACTCCGTCGCGGCCGGCTGGTCCTGAATCAGGCGCATCGCCATCTGCCGCGCCTTCGCGTTGAGCTCGTCGACCTCGGCGGCCGGGGAGGTCGCCGCCAGCTCCATGTAGACTCGGACGAGGCGCAGCGCCGCTTCGGACCAGCGATCCGGCAGGTCTGCGTACTGCGCCACGATGACCTCGAGCCGGCCCCGCGCCGAGACCGGGCGGTCCTGGCGCATGTAGAACCGCGCCACGTAGAGCTCCTGGTCGGCCAGGAGGCGGCGGCACGAGAGGATGCGCTCCCGGGCGTCCGGGGTCTGCTCGTGGTCGGGGTACCGCTCGACGAAGGTGTTGAGCGCGCGCAGGGTGTCCTTGGTGGCGGCAGGGTCGCGCTCGTGGACCGGGGGCAGGATGAAGAAGTCGCTGGGGATCTGCTCGAAGTAGCTGCGTCCGACACGCCACAGCGCATACGGCACGTCCGCGTGGTTCGGGCGGCTCTGCGCGAAGGTGCGGTAGGCGTCGATGGCCTCGACCCACTTCTCCTGCTCGTAGTAGGCGTCGGCGATGCGGAGCTCGGCGAGGGCGGCGTACTTGCTGTAGGCGTACTTGTTCTTGACCGTGGTCAGGCGCTTGACCGCCTCGAGGTAGTCCTCGTCCTCGAAGTACTCCATCGCCTCGTCGTAAGCGGCGCGCGCCGAGTCGGCGTAGTTGGCCTCGACGGGCGCGGACCCGCACCCCTGGCCGACCAACGGCGGAATCAGGCACAGGGCCAGGAGCGGGAACCAGGCAAGGCGTCGGGACTCGAGCATGGGCGCGTGGTAACAAAGGGGGCACCGCCGCGGCAACAACTATCCGGCGACCGGCCGCGCCGCGCCGTGCCGATTGACCGCATCGGGGCCGCTCGGGTAGGAGTGTGCGGCTTTCTGGAGGCTCACATGCGTGCCCGCGTTCTCATCGCTCCCCTGCTCGTCACCGTCTTCGCCGCCGATGCGGCCGGCTTCGCCACACTGGACGGCGTGCGGACGGCGTGGCCGCGCAACCCGAGCTACCGCATCGTCAACCACTCGCCCGACATCCGGGACGGCTCGGACTCGGCCGCGATCCAGCGTTCGTTCCAGTCGTGGGAGGACGTGGCGACGGCGAGCATCACGTTCCAGTCCGTGGCCCGCGGCGGCGACATCACCGTCGAGTTCCTGCAGCAGTGGCCCCGCGAATTCGGCCCGGACGCCGCCGGCGTGACCATCACGGACCGCCGGGGCGGCTCGATCTCGGCGGCGGCGATCAGCATCAACAACGCCAACTTCCAGTGGGCCACGACCGGCGATCCGGCCATGACCGACGTCGAGGGCGTGACCACACACGAGATCGGGCACGCCATCGGCCTGGACCACAGCCGCACGCGCAGCGCCACGATGTACTGGTCCGGCGGGGACATCGACCTGCGCAGCCTGGACACGGACGACGAGCGCGCCGTGACCTTCCTGTACGGCAACTGGCGCGCGCAGGGTGCGGTCTGCGACCAGTGCGAAGCCGACGCCGACTGCGCCAACGGCGGCATCTGCCTGCAGATGCAGGACGGCCTGATGTTCTGCGGTCAGCCCTGCGGCGCCGGGAACGCCTGCGGCGAGGGCAACGCGTGTTTCCAGCTCCGCGGCGGGGGTACGCAGTGTGCGCCCGAAGAGGGCTTCTGCTCGGACTCCGGCGGCACGGGCACCCTCGCCGAGGGCGCCTACTGCTGGGGCGCGGCCCAGTGCGAGGCCGGCAGCCAATGCATCGCCATCCCCGACGGGCCGGCGGCCTGCATGGGCGAGTGCGTCTCCGACCGGAACTGCGCGGCGGGCACCATCTGCCTGGGTGCCGAGGCCGGCCAGGGCTACTGCATTCCCGAGGGCGACGTGCCGTTCGGGGGCGACTGCGCCTCGAGCTACGAGTGCCAGACCCTGCTCTGCGTGCCCCTGGACGCCAACAGCAGCGTGTGCAGCCAGGACTGCGACCCGGCCCGCAACAACTGCCCCGGCGGCGTGGAGTGCGTGGCCGTGATGGACGTCCCCGGCCTCACCGGCATCTGCGTCCCCGGGGGCAACGTCGCCGAGGGCGGGACCTGCGGCGACGCGGCCCGCCGCTGTGGCGCCGGCCTGACCTGCATCCAGGAGACGGTGAACGGCGACCCGATCTGCCGGGCGAGCTGTGAGCCCTTCGGCGCATGCGGTCGCGGTCGCGGCTGCACCCCCTACAACGCCGCCGACTGGTTCTGCCTGCCGACGACGGGCGCCGCCGCCGGCGAGGCCTGCGATCCGAACGCGCTCGACTGCGCCGGCGGGCTGCTTTGCCTGCCCGTCTCGGCCAACGGCGGGCAGTGCGTCGAGCCGTGCGACGACGGCGATGCGGCCGCGTGCGGCGGCCACACGTGCTTCGATCTCGATGGCGCCGATGGCAACCTCGGCGCGTGCTCGCCCGGCGCCTCGATGTTCGGTCAGCCCTGCGACGTGCCCCTCGACTGCGTCGAGTTCCTGTGCGTCGCCGACGGCGCTCGCGGCGTGTGCAGCCAGAACTGCAGCCGCCAGGACCCCTGCCCCGCCGGCTTCTACTGCGGTCAGACGCAGTCCGGCGACAACCTGTGCTTCCGCGACACCGGCATGGGCGAGGGTGGCCAGGCGGGCACGGGCGGCGAGCCCGGCACCGGCGGCGATCCCGGCACCGGCGGCGACCCCGGCACCGGCGGCGACCCGGCCAGCGGCGGTGGCGTCGTGCCGGTCGGTGGTGAGCCCGGTCCGGGCACGGGCGGCAACGGCGGCGGCACGGGCGGACAGGCCGGTCCCACCGGTGGCACGCCGAGCGCCCCCGGCAGCGACGGCACGCCCATCGGCGAGGCCGACGCCGGCGCGACCGGCGGCGCCGCCGTCGTCAAGCAGGGCGGCGGCGCCACCGGCTGCCAGACCACCCCCGGCGGCCGGGCACCCGCCGCCATGCCGTTCATGCTTCTGGCCCTCGTGGGCGGCCTCGCCCGTCGGCGCCGTTCGCTCCGCAACCCGACTTCGACCCATGGAGGTGCCCTGTGACCCGACTCACCGGCCTTTCGCTCTTCTTCGTGTCCGCGCTCGCCTTCGCGAGCCTGTCGTCGACGCTGACCGGCCGCGCCGAGGCCACGATCGTCAAGCCGCTCTCCGTGACCGACATGGCCAAGCGCGCCGATCTCGTGGTTCACGGCACCGTCTTGCGGCAGACCTCGAGCTGGAACCCGGAGCACACGCGCATCTACACGGTGACCGAGATCCAGGTGACCGAGGCCCTGAAGGGCGTCGCCGCGCCGGGCAGCATCGTGCCCGTGCGGCAGCTCGGGGGCGTGGCCGACGGCGTCGTGCAGTCGATCGCCGGCAACGCCCGCTTCGCGCCCGCCGAGGAGCTCGTGATCTTCCTGGACAAGGACGAGACCCTCCCCTGGCACTACGTGATCGGCATGGCGCAGGGCAAGTTCAGCGTGACGCCCGGCGCGAGCCCGAGCGTGGCGCAGGATCTGAGCGATCTGGCCTTCATCCGTCCGGACGCCGCCGGCGCCGCGCAGGCCGTGGGCCCCGTCGCGTCGCCCGCCGGCCCCGCGCCCCTCGAGGCCTTCAAGGCCCGCGTCCGCGCCGCCCTGGCCGCGCCCTGAGCGCCCCGGCCGTGTCCATCCCGTCTTCGGTGCTCGTGCGCGCCCTGGCGCAGGCGCTGAGCCCCGGCCGCGCCACGCTCCTGGCGGGCGAGCCCATCGACACCGCGCTGGCCTTGGCCGGCTGCCCGGTGAAGTCGCTCGTGGTGGTCACGCCGGACGCGGATCCGGACGCCCCGGCCGGTGCGACGGCGACGGGCGCGCCGCTGCGCATGCGCGCCGACTTCGGCGAGCGGCCGTCGTCGCAGGACCTCGTCGTGGACACCTCGGGCGAGCTCTCGCCGGAGGTCCTGGTGCGGCTCCTCAAGAAGGGCGGCCTGTACCTGACCGCCACGGACGGCCCGGCGCTCGCGGCGCTCCCCCACCGACGCACGCTGGCGGTGCGCGCGGTGTCCGGGTGGCTCGTCGAGGGCGAGGCCCCGACCCTCGAGCTCACGCCGACCGATTGTGCCGCCTCGGCGCACGTTTTCGTGGGCGGCAAGGCTCGAATCGACGCGTTGCCCGGCGTCTGCCTCGTCGCGGACGCGCCGCCCGCCGCGCCGTCCGGCCCGGCCGAACGCCCCGACCTCGAGGCCGCCCGGGACGCCGCGGAGGCGCGCGCCGCCGAGGTCAAGGCGAAGCTCGACGAGCTCGTCGCCGAGTTCGAGGCGTGTCGCGACGAGCTGGCGCTGCGACGCACCGCCGACCGCCGGGCCGACCTGGTGCGGGCGCGCGCGGACGCCGACCGGGACACTCTGCTCGCCGAGCTCGATGTCCTGCACCGGCGACTGGCCGAGATCGAGGGCGCCGGCGCCGACCGCGAGGCCGCCGAAGACCGGCGATGCGCCGCAGAGGCCCTGACGCGGAGCGTGCTCGGCGGGCTCGGTGAACTCCTGAGGGCGCGAGGTCTGAGCGATCTCGGTCCGGCGCCCCCGGTGAGCGCCGACGAGGCCGTGAACCTCTGGCTCGTCCACACGCTCACGGCGCTCTCGGCGCGCCTGGACGCCGGGGCCAGCGCCGAGGCCGAGCGTCGTGCGCTCTCCGACGCCCTCGCGGCGCTCCGGCCGGTCGCGCTCGCGACCCCCGAGCCGATGCCCTTCGAGCGGGCCCCGATCGTGATGGGGCCCCCCGCGCTCGCCGAGCTGCAGGGCCGGGTCGAGGCGCTGACCGCCGCGCTCGAGGCCCAGGAGAATCTCCGGCTGGCGGAGCGGGCGGAGTTTGCCCGCGCACGGCGGACGCTCGACGCGCTCCAGCTGCGGGTGGACGCCGGGCTGGCGGCCACGCAGGCCGCCGCGGCGGAGTCGACGCGGCTGCGGATGGCCCGGGCGACCACCGATGAAGAGAACCACCGCCTGCGCCGCGAGCTCGCCTGGCGCGACGCCCGCGAGGCCGAGCTCGAGCAGATCATCCGGGGCCACCTGGAGATGCAGGCGCTGCTGAGCAGCGCGCTCGAAGCCGCCGAGGCGACACGCGACGCCGCGGTGGCCGAGTGCCGCCTGGCCGACCGAAACCTGGCGCTGCTCCGCGGGCAAGTGGGCCAAACGGCCGGACCCCGGACGGACACCCCGTGAGACGCACGCTGTTCTCCGTCCGGCTCGCCGGCTGGCTGGGCGGCACCGCGGGCTGGGCCATCATCATCGGTTTCGTGGCCGCCGTCGCCGCCGCCGGGGCCTGGCTGGTGACCGAGTACCGCCTGCGCGAGGCCGAGAACGCGCTGACCAGCCTCCTGGACGGGACCCACTACCGCTATCTGTCCGTTGCGTCGATCACGGCCGCGGCGCCCCGCTGGGCGGAGCGCGAGGGCGTGTTCACGAAGCCCGAGTGGGTCCGGGTGCGCATCACGGACCAGGGGCGGCCCGCCAGCGGCGCGGCGACGGAGCTCGAGCGCGCCCTGATCGAGGCCGGCGTGCCGCTCGGGCGCCGGGGGGCCGAGGCCCGCGTCCAGGTGTCGGCGCGACTCATCGTCGGTACGCACTGTTTCCCCTTCACCCGCCATCGGCGCATCGAGGGCGACGCCGGCACGGAGCGCGAGGCCGAGTACCAGGTCACCGGCCCCGACGAGCCCTGGGACGACCTCGCCGATCCGTCCGGGTTCGGCGCGACCGTTCCGGGAACGCCCGTCGGGCTGCCGCCGCTCCCGAGCCCGACCGCGCCCACGCTCGCGGCCCTGGATGCCTGGCGCGAGGCGGAGCGGGCCCTCGCGCGGTCCTTGGGCCAGAAGACCCTGGAGGCCGCCGCCGGGCGACCGGGTCTGCCCTCGGGGCCCGACGCGCGGCTGGTCGAGGCCGCGGACACGCTCACCCGGGCCCGCGCGACCGCCGCGCAGTACGTGCGGGAGCCCGCCCGCGAGGAGCTCATCGACTGGCTCGGCCGCGACGGCGCCGAGTCGCTGGAGGCGGCCACGGCGACCATGGTCCACCTGGACGTCCTGCTGCGCGCCGCGGCCGGCGAGCGACAGACCGTCGCCCCGCTGCTCGGCCCCTACGTCGCCCGGGCCGAGGCCGCCCGCAACTCCCTGAGCGAGGCGCTCACCAAGGTCGGCGTGATCGTACCCTGAGCGCCGGGCGCACCATTCGACGCGGAATCCGCCACGCGCGTTGACGCCGCGGCGTTCGTCTTCAAGAATCGCCGCCGATGAAACTCTCCACCCGCTGCCGCTATGCCACGTTGGCGCTGTTCGACATCGCCTACCACAGCCGTGGCCAAGCCACGCAGGTCCGGCAGATCGCCGAGCGCCAGGACATCCCGGTCCGGTTCCTCGAGCAGATCTTCCAGGACCTGAAGCGCGCCGAGCTCGTCGATGGCCGTCGCGGCCGAAACGGCGGCTACTTCATGCGCCGCATGCCGGAGCAGATCACGGTGGGCGACATCATCCGCGCCACGGACGGCCCGATCGAGGTCTCGTTCTACGTGGAAGAGACCGTGTCGGAGGCCAACGCCGAGGGACGCGGCAAGCGCGAGGTCCCCGCGGCGCTCTGGGCCGAGATCGGGCAGCGCATCGCGTCGGTCTTCGACGACTTCACGCTCGCGGACCTGGTCGCCCGCGCCGAGGCGGCGGGCATTTCCCGGGACGAGCCGGCGCTGATGTACTTCATCTGAGGCCCCGGTCGGTGCCCCGCGGTACGTCTCAGGCGTGCAGCGCGGCGAACCGGCGCGGCAGCTCGATGGGGCGCAGGCCCGTGACGGGCGCCATCGGCTCGGTGAGGAAGAGGTTGCCCGCGCGCAGCGCCGCGACCTGACCCGCCTGGAAACAGGCGCCGCTGATGTCCGCGCCGCTGAGCTCTGCGTGACCGAGACGTGCCCCGCGGAGGTCGGCGTGCCGCAGGCTGGCCTGCGTGAGCAGCGAGCCGCACAGGTCGGTGCCGCAGAGCTGGGCCTCGTCCAGGCGCGCCCGGCGGAGGTCGGCGTCGCGCAGGTCGGCCCCGCCGAGGTCGGCGCCCATCAGGTCGGCCATCTTGAGGTCCGCGCCGAGCAGGTGGGCCTCGCTGAGGCAGGCACCGGCGAAGACGGCCCCGCGCAGATCGGCGCCGTCGAGCACGGCGAGCTGGCAGTCGGCCTGGCTGAAGTCCGTGCCCCAGAGCACGGCGTCCGTGAGCAGGCACTCGCGCACCGAGGCCCGGCGGAAGGACGCGCCGCGGGCGTCGGCGCCCTCGAGCACGGCCAGAAACAGGTCGGCGTCGTCCAGGCTGGCACCGACGAGCCGGGCGTCGTTGAAGCGTGCCATGCGGGCGTTCACGCCCTGCAGCAGGGCGCCGCAGAGGTCGGCCCCGGTGAAGTCGGCCCCGCGCAGGTCGGCCTTGCGCAGGTCGACCCCGCGCAGGCTCACCCCCGAGAGCGTGAGGCAGGTGAGGTCACAGCCGGTCAGATCGGCGCCGTCGAGCGTCGTCCCTTCGGACAGGCGGACAAGCACATCGGCGCGGTTCAGGGCAGGCATCGGCGTCTCCGGTCATCACGTTCGCCCCGAGATTCGGCGATTGTGTCGACTGGCGTGTGCGAAGGGGTCCGAGCGACCCCCGGGGGGAGTCCCCGCACGCTCACTTGAAGTCGTGGCGCAGCGTCAATGAGAAGGCGAACAGCTCACCGCCCGCCGTGTAGTCGCCCATGGGGTCGTCGGGCGCGCGCTTCTTCATCTCGCGGGACTGCAGGTGCATCCACTGCGCGGCGACGTCGATCGTCAGCGGCGAGTCGTGGATCTCCAGCGGGTCCGGGAACGAGTAGCCGCCCCCGAGCGCGAGCTGATGGGCCGTCGAGTCGATGTAGTTGCTGCTCTCCGTCTGCGCCGGCAGCGGCGTCGGCGACAGCTGGTAGCCGCCCCGGACGGCCCAGGCCTCGGCGGGGCGCCACTCCACGCCCAGACGCGGGGAGACGGTGTCCACGGCGCCGAGGTCGACGGCGGCGCTGTCCGCCGTGATGGCCCCCTGCCCGAGCGGCGCACCGTCGAGGGTGACGTCGAAGTGGGCCGTCGGATCCGGTGCGGCGCTCCAGCGCGCCCAGACGAGGTCGCCGGTGACCATCAACGCAGGCGTGGCCTGCCACGCCACCGCGCCCGTGAACTGGCTCGGGGTGAAGAGTGAGGTGCCCGAGATGTCCGCGACCAGGTTCCCGACCTGCTGGATGGCGATGTCGGTCGTCAGGTGGTAGTCCAGGGCGAGCGACTCGCGGTAGGAGAAGCCCAGCCGCAGCGTGTTCGTCGGGCGCACGAGCACGCCCCCCGTGAGGCCCGTGGCGGTGTCGACGTCCACCTTGAGGTTCTTGCGGGTGAAGCGCTGCGAGAGCAGGTCGAGCTCGACGTCCGCGTTGCCGCTCAACGAGCCGAGCACCTGCATGCCGAGCCCCAGCGAGAGGCTCGGGTGGAGCTCATAGGCCAACGCCGGGACGATCATGATTTTGTCCGGCAGCGACTCGTACCGGTAGAACTGCGGCGTGCTGGCGTCCAGGGCGTCCACCCGGGTCACCTGGATCGTCGGCAGGTAGGCCCCGATGGCCAGGGCGAAGCGGTTCTCGATCTTGCCCCCGAGCGGCACGAGCAGGCCCAGCGTGATGCCGACGTTGGGGTTCGGCAGCTCGGGCGTGGGCGCGTCCGGGCCCCGGGGGGCGCTCGCCGCGCGGTCCAGGGACACGGAGGGCGCGATGAGCGTCAGCGCCGTGCCGACGTGGGGGTGCTTGTGCACGGTGAGGGCCGCCGGGTTGTAATAGACCGCGGAGAAGTCCTCGGCGGCGGCCGCCTGGGCGCCCGCCATGGACGCCCCGCGCGCGCCGAACCCGTACGTGTCGAAGACGCTGGCGTGGGCCGCGCCGCCGCTCGTCACCGCCGTGAAGGCCGCGAGGGCGGCCCCCGCGGCTTTACGCACCGACGACCTCGAGGGCCAGGTCGGCGGCGATGACGGAGTGGGTGAGCGCGCCGACCGAGATGACGTCCACCCCGGCCTCGGCGAAGGCGCGAGCGTTGGCGAGCGTGATGCCGCCGCTGGCCTCGAGCACCACGCGGCCAGCGGCCAGCGCCACGGCCTCGGCGGCCTGGGCCGGCGTGAAGTTGTCGATGAGCACGACGTCCGCCCCGGCGGCGATGGCCTCGGCGAGACCCTCGAGGGACTCGACCTCGACCTCGATGCGCAGCACGTGGGGGGCGTCCGCGCGCGCGCGGCGCACGGTCTGGGTGATGCCGCCGCCCGCCGCCAGGTGGTTGTCCTTGATGAGCACCCCGCCATCGAGCGCGGCGCGGTGGTTGTGCGCACCGCCGACGCGGACGGCGTACTTGTCCAGCACCCGCCACCCGGGCAGCGTCTTGCGCGTGTCGACGATGCGGGCGCGCGTACCGGCAACGGCGTCCACGTAGCGGCGCGCCTGCGTGGCGACGCCGGACATGCGCTGCAGGAAGTTGAGCATCGTACGCTCGAGCACCAGCAGGTGGCGCAGCGAGCCCTCGAAGTGGGCGACGTTCGTCCCGGCGGCGAGGTGGTCGCCGTCCTCGGCGTGCCACTCGACCGTCGGGGCCCCGGCCCCGAAGCGCACCAGCAGCCGGTCGACGACGGGTCGGCCGCACAGAATCAGGGCGCTGCGGGCCTCGAGGGCGGCGCGGCCGCGCGCGCTCGCGGGCACGGTCAACTCGGAGGTGACGTCGCCCTGGCCGATGTCCTCGGCGAGGGCCAGATCGAGCAGGGTGTCGAGATGGGGCGTGGGCCAGAGCATGTAGCCGCGTACCACGGCGCGCGGGCCGGGGCAAGGCGCCCTCGGCGTTGCGCCGGCGAGGGCGGGCAGGATAGCGTGCGCGGGAACAACGACACCGTGGGTGACGCGTGCCCGAGCCGATTTCCTGCCTCTCCAGCCTCTCCGGCCTCTTCCTGTCGCTGGGCCTCTCTCCCTTCGCCGCCGCCGCGGGTCTGCACGACACCGCGCCCGCCGCGAAGGCGCCGGCGCCCAAGGCGCCCGAGGCCGGCAAGGAGCTCATCGACCGCGCCCGGGGCATCCAGAGCCGGGTGGAGCGTCTGCGCGGCCAGAAGCTCGCCAAGCCGCTGCGCATGGGCGTGAAGAGCAAACCCGACGTCACGCGCTTCATCCAGGAGCGGCTCAAGGAGGAGTACGGCCCGGACAAGGTCCTCGCCGAGGGCCAGATGCTCAAGCTGCTCGGCCTGCTCCCGGACTCGCTGGACTACGGCGGTTTCCTGACGCAGTTGCTCACGGAGCAGGTCGCCGGCTTCTACGACCACACCCGGAAGGAGCTCCACATCGCCGACTGGATCCCCAACTTCATGCAGGATCCGGTGCTGGCCCACGAGATCTTCCACGCCGTGCAGGACCAGGAGTGGGGCGGCGGCAAGCTCATCGACTCCAAGAAGTACAGCCACGACGCCGTCCAGGCCCACGCGGCGCTCATGGAGGGCGACGCCACGCTGGTGATGCTGCTGTACGCCATGAGCGGCGGCGACGACGAGGGCGTACCGGAGCTGCCCAATGCCAGCATCGCGATGGTGGCGATGAGCATCCCGCTGCAGATGAGCAGCCCCGAGTATCCGGTCATGGCCTCGGCGCCGGACTACTTGAAGCAGTCGCTGGTCTTCCCCTATCAGCAGGGCCTGATCTTCCTGGGCGCGCTGCGGCAGGCGGGGTGGAGCTGGGCCGACTTCCGCAAGCTCTACAGCGATCCCCCCGACTCGACCGAGCAGGTGCTGCACCCGGAGCGCTACTCGCCCGTGCGCGACGTGCCCGCGGAGGTCACCCTCGCGCCGCGCCCGGGTTTCCAGTGGACGTGGGACGGGACCGCCGGCGAGCTGCACCTGAAGCAGTTCCTGCTGACCGGCCTGGCGGCCGACCGCGCGACGAACGGCGCCGCAGGTTGGGACGGCGACATGACGGCGCTCGAGGTCTCCGGTGCGCGGCGCGTGGTCTCGGCGGTCATCGCCTGGGACTCGCCGGCCGACGCGGCGGAGTTCGCCACGGCGGCCAAGGACAACCACGCCGGTCGCAAGGCGCCGCGCCCGGTTTTCCTCGAGGTCCAGGCCACGGGGGCCGTCGTCTACCTCGCGGTCTCCGAGGACGCAGCCCTGGCGAAGGAGACCCTCGCGGGCCTGCCGGGCCGCGCCAAGGTGGTGCCGCACTGACCCGCCCTCGGTTGTTTGATACCCCCCATTGCGGGGTCGAAGATTTGGAGCCGATTGAGCATGTGAAACGCTCAACCCCTGGAGGCTCCCATGGCGACGAAGATCAAGACCCTCGGCACGACGCTCGGCACGCTCCTCGCCGCCACGCTCGGAACCGCCGCCGCCGCCGACGCGCCCAACCCGCTTCGCGCCGACCAGATCGCCCTGGGCCGTGAGCGCGTCATCCGCGTCGAGGCCTCTTCGACGAGCGCCGCCGCCGAGAGTGGTCGGGCCCTTTACCGCGCCGCCAACGTGGCCGACGGCCGCGACTGGTCCGCCTGGGGCAGCGTTCCGGACGAGACCTCCGGCGCCTGGCTGAAGCTGGTCTTCCAGAAGGTCGAGTACGTCGACCGCTTCGAGTTCGTGCCCGGCGACGCCCGTGAGACGACGGCCTTCAATCACTGTGGTCGCCCGGGCCGCGTCCGCGTCGAAGGCGGTGGTGAGAGCCGCACGTACGACCTGCCCGATCGCCGGTGGCAGCAGGTCGTGGCCATCGAGCCCCCGATGGCCGCCAACAGCCTGAAGTTCACGTTCGAGACCGTGCACGGCAAGGCGGAGCTCGGCGGCGTGTGCCTCTCCGAGATGAAGCTGGCCGGCCCGGCGGACCCCTTCGCGGCGTTCCCCGACCTGTCCAAGCGCATCGACGAGGCCGTGTCGTACCTGAGCGACGACCAGCGCTTCGCCCAGGGCCGCCGCGCCCTGGTGGCCATCGGGCCGCCGGCGGTGAGCCGCCTGATCGCCGCGATTCACCCCGAGAACCCGCACCTCACGGCGCGCCTGCTCCACGTCCTGGGCGAGCTCGGTGACCCGAGCGCCATCCACGCCGCCGCGACGCAGCTCCGGCACAAGGACCCCGCCGTCCGCGACGCGGCCCTGTGGTCCCTGGGCGCCATGGGCAGCGTGGCCCACTACGACGCCCTCCGCCGCTGGTTCGACCAGACGGCCGGCAAGGCCCGCGACCAGGCCTTCGACGCCCTCGTCCGCCTCGGCGACGACCGGGCCCTGGACGTGGTCGTGTCCGAGCTCGTGGGCGGCAGCCCGGAGCGCCGCGAGAGCGCCGAGCGCCACCTGGGCCAGTTCGGCGCCGCCGCCGTCGCCGCCCTGCGCCCCCTGCTGGACTCGACGGTCCGCGCCGAGCGCGCCGCCGCCCTCCGCGCCCTGGGCAGCGTCGACCTCCCCGACGCGCAGAGCATCCTGATGGCGAACCTCTCCGGCGCCACGGACAGCGAGCTGCGCGCCGCCGCCATCTACGGACTCGCCCGCCGCGCCGACCTCTCGGCCCACGACGCCATCGCGACGCTCTGGGACAGCCGCTACCTGGTCGAGCGCCAGGCCGTCGCCTACGCCCTCGGCCAGTTCGCCCAGCCCGAGGACCTCGAGACCCTCGACCTCTTGACCACGGACGTCAGCATGAGCGTCCGCCAGGCCGCCGCCGCCGCGATGGGCGCCCTGGGCGAGGCCGCCCGCCCCCGCCTGCGCCGCCTCTCGACGCTCGGCCCGGACGGCGCCACCGCCTTCGCCGCCGCCAAGGCGCTGCTGACCGCCGACGCCGGCACCGACGAGATCATCCTGGTCCTCGGCTCCCGCCACCGCGAGGTGCGCCACTTCGCCGCCGCCCAGCTCGCCGAGCATGGGGTCCTCGGCCAGACCGCCCTGATCGACGCCACGGTCGCCGGCTCCGACGCCGCCCGCGAGTCCGCCGTCGGTCAGCTCCGCAAGCTCGGTCCCCAGGTGCTGCCCGCGCTGCTCGAGAAGGCCCCCGGCGCCCGCGAGGCCGCCCAGGCCGACGTCCTCCGGCTGAGCGCGGCCTTCAAGGAGCCCATCGCCCTGCCGCACGCCGTCCGCCAGCTCACGGACGCGCAGGATCTGGTCGTCCGCCGCCTGGCCGTCGAGGCCATCTCGGCCTGTGGCGACGCCGACAGCGCCGCCACCGCGCTCATCGCCGCCCTGGACGACAAGGCCGTCGAGGTCCGCCTCGCCGCCATCCACGCCCTCGGCCAGAAGCGCATCGCCGTCGCGACGTCCGCCCTGGTCGCCCAGCTCGACCACCCCAGCCGCGAGGTCACCCGCGCCGCCGTCCTGGCCCTCGGCCAGATCCGCGAGCAGTCGGCCCTGGACGGCCTGGCCGCCCTCTTCCACGCCAAGCAGGGCCTCGACCAGGACGACCCCATGCTGCGCCAGGACATCGTCGCCAGCGTCGGCCGCATCGGCGGCGACCGCAGCCTGCCGGTCCTGATGGACGCGATGGCCGACCGCGACGTGCGGGTCCGCTTCGCCGCCCAGGACGTCCTGTACTGAGCCGGGTCACAATCGACGAGATCGCTGACATCGCCCGCCTTTCCCCGGGGTCTGATAATATCGGACACCCGTGGCCAGCCCTTTCCTCCAGATCATCGGTCAATCGAGCCCCCTCGACCGCCGCGCCGGCCTGGCCGCGCTCCTGGGTCTGCTCGCCGCCCCCCTCCTCGGTCTGACGATCGCGCAGAGCCCGACCCTCGCCGCCGGCGCGCTCATCGCGTTTTCGGTGGGCGGTTTCCTGATCGGGCGCCCGCACCTGGCGGCTTACGCCGTCTGCTTCGGGATGTTCTTCACCCACCTGGGTGTTCCGCTCGGCGTCGTCTACCTCGACCTGGGCGACCTCGCCAGCGTCGCGCTCCTGCCCATCTGGCTCCTGCACCGCCTGGCCGGTCAGCAACGGCCGCGCATCACCGGCGCGGCGTGGTTGATCATCGCCTTCCTGGCCTGGGAGTTCGTGAGCATGGTCATCAGCGGCGCCCCGAGCGAGGTGCAGGGCCGCTTCGTGCGTCAGGTCCAGATGTCGTTCACCTGCATCGCCCTGATGGACCTGCTGGCCGACGAAGACCGGCTTCGCACGGCGTTCTGGTGCATGGCCATCGCCGGCGGCCTCGAGGTCCTGATCGCCCTCCCCGAGTTCGGCTCGGTCTACCGGGTGGGCGGCGCGTACCACCAGCCGAACATTCTGGCGAACGTGCTGTCGCTGGCGGCGGTGCCCGTCCTCGCGCTCTGGTCGATCGCGCGGCGGCAGTGGCTGCGGGTCGGCCTGCTCGGCCTGCTCGGTGCGCTGATCCTGACGGTGATCCTCACCATCTCGCGCGGCACGTACTTCGCGCTCGGCTTCGCGCTCCTGTGGTGGGTGCGCCACAACCGCCGCCAGGTGATGCTGATCCTCGGCCTCGGTCTGCTGATCGGCGTCGTCCTCCCCGCCGTCCGCGGCGCGGACACCTCGGACATCACCAAACGCATGGAGATGCGCGACACGAGCGTGACCCACCGCTGGGCGACCGTGGTCAACGGCTTGAACGCCATCCAGGTCCACCCCGTCTTCGGCGTCGGGTACGGGCAGTTCGGCGAGCTGGATCGCTCCGTCGAGGTGACCTCGCAGGCCGGCCGCTCGGCCCACAACTTCTACCTGTCCGTCGCGGCGTCCTGTGGCATCCCGGCGCTGCTGCTCTTCCTCGGCGTGGTGGGCAGCATCATCCGCCGCCAATGGCGCTGGCAGGCGAACGCACGGGCGGTGGGCGAGGGCGCGGCGAACTCCGACCGCGCGGTGCTCGTGAAGGGTGCCCAGGCCCTCATGATCTACACGCTGATCACGATCCTCACGAAGGGCGTCGGCCTGCTCTTGTGGTGTACCCTGGGGGTGTGCGCGGCGGCCGGACAGTTGCCGGCGCCCCGGCGCCCGGAGACGCCCACCGAATGATCGAGAACCTGCTCTGGGTGCTGGCCGGCTACCTGCTCGGCGCCGTACCGACGGGGGTGCTGCTGGGGCGACTGAGCGGGCGCGATCCGCGGCGGGCCGGCAGCGGCAACATCGGCGCCACCAACGTGACGCGCACCATGGGCAAGGGTTGGGGTGCGTTCACCCTGCTCGTGGACGTGGCGAAGGGCCTGCTGCCCACCCTGTACGCGGCCCGCACCGGTGAACCGTTTCTCGCGCCGGCGGTGGGCCTCGCGGCCACGGTGGGCCACTGTTACCCCGTCTGGCTGCGCTTCAAGGGCGGCAAGGGCGTGGCCACGGCGTTCGGCGCCATGGCGGCCCTGGCCTGGCCCGTGGCGGTGTTCTCGGCCCTGCTTTGGGTCGTGGTGGCCGTGGTGAGCCGGATCCCCGCCTTGGGCAGCCTGGCCGCCGCCGTCGCGTTCGTGGGCCTGAGCGCCTGGGACCACCGCCCGGAGGCGACGCAGCTGCTCGCGCTGCTCCTGGCCCTGCTCATCGTGCTGCGCCACCGCACCAACCTGCAGCAGCTCCGGCGCGGCCGGCGTCAGGGCTCCAGGCCGTAACCCAGGCCGAGCCCGGCCACCGTGCGCAGGTAGCGGCCCTCGCTGGCCGTGGGCGAGAACCAGGTGCCGCCATGCGCCAGCAGCGACCAGTGCTCGCTCAGCGGGCGCTCGAGCCGCGCCGAGACCGACGACCGGCCCTCGTCCTCGATGAGCTCCGTATCCGAGATGTACTGCGGATCGTCGTGCACCAGTCGCTGGGCCGTCGCCGCACAGGTCAGCAGGAGCGAGAGGGGCAGGCCGACGGTGGCCTGAAGGCGCGCCGACTGCCGCGTGAGCGAGCCGCCCAGGCTGTTGGAGTCGTTGCGCTCCCAGGCGAGCTCGCCGCCGATCAGGAAGTCGCCGCCGTACTGCGCCTCGAGGCCCGCCCGCCGGAAGTCGTCGACGCGGTGGCGGTCGGCGATGGGCTCCACGATGGGCAGGCCCTCGTCGTGCCCCACGAGCGCGAGGGGCTCGCCCTGAAACGTGCGCCGCGTGCCGAGCCCGGTCAGCTGCACCGAGAACGCCTCTCGACCCCAGCCGAGCGTGGCGTGAGCGCCGAGGGCATCGGCGTCGAAGGCGGGATCCGGCTTGAACACCGTGCGGTCGTAGAGGCCGCGCAGGCCCACGCGAAACCCGGCGAAGCGGGCCTCGAGGCCGGGCCCCGTGGTCAGGCGCGTGTGGTCCATGGACTGCACCGGGGCGCGGCTGGTGCGGTCGCGCGCGCCCGCGTCCCAGCGCAGGACCAGCACGCCCCCGAGCGCCTGCGCCAGGGACAGATCGGCCCGCTGGTGCAGGACGTCTTCCCCGTGGCGCTGCATGTGCAGCTTGCCCCCGCCGTGCCAGCCCGCCGAGATGCGCGCGCCGGAGCCCCAGGGTGTGGAGCCCTGGAGTTCACCCACGGTCCGCAGGAGGCCGTCCGCCGCGCCCCCGGCCTCTTCGCGCGTGGCGTTGGTGTCCCAGTCGGCGCCGGTCTCCACGCGCACGCTGGACGTGCCCTCGCCGAGCGCCACGAACGGCGCGAGGAAAAACGCGCCGAGGGCCACCCCGAGGCGGCGCCTGCGCGGGTCACTCACCGTCGTCTTCGGCTTCCCGCTCCAGCACCCGACGCCGTTGGTCGAGCTGCTGGACCGTCTTCTGAAGGGCGCGCTTGCGCAGTTCGAGCTGCCGGATCTGCTCGGCGAGGGCGTCGGGGCCGAGGCCGCCCACGTCCGTGTCCAGGAGCTTCGGATCCAGCGAGTCCTGCACGATGAGCGCCGGCTGGACGCCCGACCCCGCGCCGTCGAAGGCACCGCCGCCCGGGATGGCCTGCAGCGGCGGGCTCGGCTCCATGGGCGCGGGCGACGGGTCCGCTGCGCCGCCCGACTGCGCGGTGTCGCTGTCGGCGCCGAACTCCCCTTCGCCGGGGGCCGCCGGGGGTGGCGTTTCGTTGGACTCCGGGGCCGCGGTCGGCGCCTGGTCGTCGCGCGAGGCGCCGTCGCCGGTCGTGGCGGCGGCCCCGTTGTTGCTCGTGCCCGAGGCCACGCCACCGCCCGCCGAAGTCGGCCCGCCCTCGACGCCGCGGGCGCTGGCCGTGCCCACGGAGTCGGCGCGCACGCTGACCACCCGCCGGACCCGCTCGTCCTCGCCGAAGAGCGACTCGTCGCGGGTGAACGCCGCCGAAGCCCGCAGCATGCGCCGGCGGGACTGGAGCTCGCCGAGGCGCTGCTCGAGCTGGCCCAGGGCGCTGCGCACGTGATCGGCCTGGTCGCGGGTCTCCGCGGCCAGATCCTGCAGCTCCGCCGGATCGACGCGCCGCGGGTCCACCGCCGGCAGCTCGACCACGCGACCCTGCGCCGGCGCCGCGGCGTTGGCCAGGCGGGCGCGCTCGTCCACCAGCCGACGCAGCAGCTCGAAGCGCGACCGCTGCGTGGCGGCGTCGCCTTGACCGAGCGACCCTCGAATTTCCGTGATCCGGGTGTCCATCGCCGACACGAGCGCGCGCCGGGCCTCGGCCTCGGACATCGTCGCCGCGTCGACCTGACGATCGAGCTGGGCGAGCTGCCCCACCAGGGCCTGGTGCTGCCCGAGGCGCTCGGCCAGCCGCCCGCCGACGCCCACCAGGAGCGGCTTGCTGCCGCTGGCCTTCAGGCGGGCGATCTCGGCCGCCAGGGCCTCGCTCTGCGTCGCCAGGGCCTGGCGCGAGACCTCGAGGGCCGCGACCGCGGACTGGCGCTGCGCCAGCGTGGCGCGGGCACCGGCGACCGGATCGGGGCTCGACTCCGCGCGGGCGTGCCCGGCGAGCGAGCCGGCGATCAGGCCGGCCAATGCGACGCGGCGCAACGCGGTCGCCCAGCGATGGGTGGACAAATTCGGCATCAACCGTGAATCTAGCAAGCTCTGCGCCAACCCGAAAACCCCCGATTCCCGGGGATGTTCGAGGTCCGGATCACCGTTTTCCGTGATCCGGGCCGGACCGGGCCGCGGATTTTCGAGAGTCGCCGGGTGTGACCCCCCACTCCGGCTCGAAAGCGACGCATGAACCCCCTGGTGATCGCCCACACCCACGACTACGACACGGCCTGCCGGCTCCGCGACGACGGCTATGAGCCCGTGGAGTGCGCCTTCGGCCAGCACGGCTCGGTCCTGGGCAAATACGCCCTGGACCACCACGGCACGGAGAGCCACCGCGAGGGCGTGGCCCTGCGCGCCTGTCGGGACCTGTATGGCGCGCGCAAGCGCGACCCCCGCTTCGTGGTGACCGGCACGCCGGACGCGGACGCGGTGCTGGCCATCGTGGCCCTGGCCGGGCTCGTGCCCAAGGCCAACATCGCCGAGTCCTTCTACCGGCTCGTCGATCGCCAGGACGTCGACCCCATCGGCCTGGATCTCTTCTCGGAGACCTCCGGCGTGGAGCTGGCCTGGTTCAACCAGCGGCCGGACATCTACCCGAATGAAGCCGGGTTCCGCCGCGCCGTCTCGGAGATGACGCACCTTCTCGAGGTCGGCATCGCCCCCGAGGAACGCGAGCGGGCCATCGCCTCGGACCGGGGCCGCCGGCGGCGGGCCCTCGAGGGCATCATCGGCCTGTACACCTGGCGGGGCGGGCGCCGGGAGATGCCGCCGGACGTCGAGCACCGCCCGGTCTGCCGAGGGCCCGGCGTCGGGAGCACCGAGGCGCCGGTCGTGGTCGTGCAGAGCACGGTCTGGGGTTTCGACGTGTGGTACCGCATGGCCCCGATCGTGGTCAGCTTCGCGGCGCGGCAGGCCAAGGTCACCCTGGGTTGCCCGGATCGCGAGACGGCCGAGGCGCTGTTCGGACCCGGAGGTCTGCAGAACCTGTGGCCCCACCTCGGCGTGGGCTGGGGCGGCCGCGAGACGGTCGGCGGCAGCCCGCGGGGCGCACGCCTCGCCGCATCCGATGCCGAGCATACGGCCCGCACCGTACTCGAGTACCTGGAGGGGGCGGGTTTTCCGCGACCGGCGGGGGGGTCGTTCGCACCCCCGTCTTAGTACCCGCCCCCACAGTTCCGTTGATGCGGCCATGAGTACCGCCGCCTTCGAACGCCTTCTCTCGGAAGTCGAGACCGCCCTGGCTCTCGGTCGCTCCATGGACGACCTCGACTCCCTTTTCGGCAACCTCGTTCAGAGCGCCATGGAGCAGCCGGAGGTCGGACCCGATCTGGCCCGACTCACCGCCGCCGCGTGGAAGCTCAGCCCGGAGCTCGGCAGCCGACCCGCCGCGCAGCACGTGTTCGACGACCTCACGGCCGCCATGCGCGCCCTGGTCGTCGGCGGCCGCGCCGACGTGGCCAAGCTGGTCGAGGCGGCCGACGCCGCCCTCGCCGGCGCCGCCCCCGTGGCCGGAGCCCCCGCGCCGGAGCCGGAACCCGAGCCGGACGTGCCCGTCTTCGACGACGGCGACCGCGCGCTGATCTCCGAGTTCATCCTGGAGTCCACGGAGAGCATGGACGCGGCCGAGCAGAGCATGCTGCGGCTCGAGGACCACGAGGACTTCAAGGAGCAGCTCGGCAACACGTTCCGGGCGTTCCACTCCGTGAAGGGCGTCGCGGGATTCCTCCGTCTCAACACGGTCACGCAGCTCGCCCACGCCATCGAGTCCCTGATGGACCGCGCCCGCAAGGGCGAGATTCACCCCGACGGCCCGTTCGTGGACATCGTGCTGCGCGGCATCGACCGCATCCGCCAGATGCTGGCCTGGCTCGAGCCGCAGGCGCAGGCCAAGCCGGCCCCGGGCCCCTGCCCGCCCCACGCCGACCTCGTGGCCGCCGCGCTGGGTTACGTCTCTGGTCAGGCGCCCGCCGCCCCCGCCGTCGAGGCCGCCCCCGCGGCGCCCATGGCCGAGGTCGAGCCCGACGCCGCCCCAGCCGACCTGCCGGGGATTCCCGCGCTGACGACGGTGGCGCCCGCCGCCGCCCCGACGCCCGCCGCCCCCGCCGAGGAGCG
>CAINDO010000656.1 GCA_903847385.1 uncultured Myxococcales bacterium | reverse complement strand
GGCGGGCGACCGCGGCGTCGGGGGCCGGCGGTGCGGGCACGGCGGCATCCGCAGGCGGCCCGTCGGCGGCGTCGGGCGCGCTCCGGGCCACATCCGGGGCGGCCGGCGACGCGTCCGGCGCGCTCGGGGTCGCGTCAGGCGACGCATCGGGCGCGGCTTCGGGCGTCGCGTTCGTCGGCTCACCGCAGGCCGCGGCGGCCAGCGTCCCCAGCGCGGCGAGGACGAAACGACGTGTCGAGCGACCCGGGCCCATGGGCGTCTCCTCGTCCTTCGGTGGCCTGTGCGGACTAGAGCAGCGGGCGGATCAGCCCGGCCAGCGCCGACACCCACTCGGGCGAGGCGTTCAGCGATGGTACCAGCACGAGCTGCTCACCGCCCGCGGCCTTGAAGGACTCCACCGCGCGCAGCCCGATCTCCTCGATGGTCTCCAGGCAGTCGGCCACGAACGCCGGGCAGAACACGGCCAGGCGCTTGACGCCCCGGGCGCCCAGCTCGGTGAGGACCTCGTCCGTGTAGGGGCGGATCCAGGGCACCCGGCCGAGCCGCGACTGGAACGCCACGGACCAGGCCTCGCCCTCGGCGCCGAGCCCGAGCTGCGCCGCGATCCCCCGCGCCGTGGCGAAGCTCTGCGCGCGGTAGCAGTTGCGGTTGGCCGAGGTGATGCGCGCGCAACAGTCCGCGCCCACGAGGCAGTGGTTGCCCGCGTCGTCGCTCTTGCGGATCTGCCGCTCGGGCAGGCCGTGGAAGCTGAACAGCACGTGGTCGGGCTTCAGGTCGGCGACGATGTCGCGCCCCTGGTGGGCGAAGGCCGCGATGAACGCCGGGTCGTCGTAGAACGGCGGCACGACCTGGATGAAGGGGGTGTTCCAGCGTTCGGCGGCGAGCTGATAGAGGGCCTCGAGCGTCGAGCCCGTGCTGCTGCTGGCGTACTGCGGGTAGAGCGGCACGACGACCAGGCGGTCGCAGCCGGCCTTCCGCAGGTGGTCGAGCCCGGCGGCGAGCGAGGGCTTGCCATAGCGCATGGCCAGCACGACCTCGGCCTCGGGCAGTGCTGCGCCCACGGCCGTCGCGAGCTGCCGCCCGTAGACCAGCAGGGGCGAGCCCTCGGGCGTCCAGATCTTCTCGTAGGCCTCGGCGGACTTGGCCGGCCGGAACGGCAGGATGATCAGGTTCAGCAGCAGAAACCGGCCCACGGGGTTCATGTCGATGACCCGCGGGTCACTCAGGAACTCGCGCAGATAGCGCCGGACCTCGGCCGTGTGGGGCGCGTCGGGCGTGCCCAGGTTGACGAGCAGGACGCCGGTGCGTCCGGACTTCGAGGCGGGGGATTCGGTCACCATGGCCCGGGAGCATGTTCGACGCGCCGCGTCGACGCAAGCCGATGAAAGCCCGTGGCGCTTTTCGGGTACCGCCCCCGGCGTCGCTTTGGCATGATGCCGCGCCCATGAATTTCCGCCGCCTCCCCGCCCTGGCCCTCGTGCTCCTGCTCTGCGCCCTGCCGCGCACGGGTCAGGCCACGCTGCCCGTGGCCGTGGCCGAGGCCCCCGCGCTCTGGCTCGGGGCCGTCCGGGCGCTCCCGCTCATCCTGGCGAGCCTGTCCCCGGGCCCCTCCCGCGCGGTCGGCTGGCCGGCCTTCGGGCGCTTGGAGAACGGCGTGCTGGCCCGGAGCACCACCGGCCTGTTCATCCGCAGCCGCCAGGCCTGGGGCACCGCCGAGACGGTCGCCGGCCTGCGGGGCATCGCGCAGGAGATCGCCACGCTCTACCCGGGCCGCGGCGACCTCATCGTCACGGACATCTCGCGCATGGACGGCGGCCACCTGAACCCGCACCGCACGCACCAGAACGGGCGGGACGTCGACGTCCTGCTCTACGCCTTGGGGGACCTGCCCCGCGCCCGGGACCTGAAGGACCTGGACGTCGAGCGCACGTGGGCCTTCCTCATGGCCCTGCGGCGCGACGGCATGGCCGATCTGGTGCTCGCGGACATGGGCATCCAGCAGAAGCTGTACACCTACGCGAAGAAGTCGCTCGAGCTGCCGCAGGCCGAGCTCGAGGCCCTGTTCCAGTACCCGCGCGGGCGCAAGATCAAGGGTACCTTCCTGCAGCACGCCAAGGGGCACCGCACCCACATGCACATCCGCTTCGCCTCTCCGCAGGCCGTGGCGGCGTCGGCGCTCGAGGACGCCCGCCGGGGCGTGGAGCGCGTGGCCCACATCGTCGTCGGTCGCAAGGAGACGCTGGCCACGGTGGCCGCGCAGTACGGCACCACCCCGGAGTCGATCGTCTCGGAGAACCGCCTGGGGCCGCGCACGCAGCTCCGGCGCGGCCAGCGACTCTTCGTGCTCAAGCCGCTGCCGCAGGCGCAGGTGAACGCCGGCCATCCGCCCGAGGACGCGCAGGGCGGTTGACCCCCCGCCGCGCTTACAGCCTCCTCGTCGGCTCGGCCCTGCTCTTCGGGCTCATGGCGCTCCTGTCCAAGCTGGCCTGCCGCACGTACGACGGTGCCACCGTGGCGGGCATCCGCTTCGCACTCGGCGCCGTGGCGACGGGCGCGCTCTGGGCCGGCGGCCGCGTGGACGCCCGCCCGCACAACCTGCGCCTGCTCCTGCTGCGCGGTACGAGCGGGGGCGTGGCGGTGGTCCTGTACTTCCTGACCATCGAGCACTTGAACGTGGGCATGGCCACGCTGCTCAACTACACGTCGCCGCCGTTCACCGTGATCATGGCGCGGGTGTTCCTGGGCGAGAAGCTCGTGCGCGGTGGCCTCACGGCCCTCTGCCTGACCATGGTGGGTGTGCTGCTGGTGGTGCTCGGCCAGTCCCGCGGGCTCGACGGCCCGCCGCCAGACCCCTTCTGGGTGGCCATGGGCCTGCTCTCCGCCGTGTGCTCCGCCCTGGCCATCACCAGCATCCGCGCGCTCCGCAGCGGCCCCCGCCCCGAGTCCGTGTGGAGCATCTTCCTGAGCTTCTGCGTGGTGGGCGCCCTGTGCGCCGCCCCGCTGTCGCGCGGCTTCCACGCCCCCACGCCCGTCGAGGCGCTGCTGCTCCTGGGCGTCGGCGCGGCGGCGATGATGGCCCAGCTCGGCATGAACTCGGTCATGCGCTGGGTGCCCGCGGCGCTGTTCGGCATCACGGCGCAGCTCAGCGTGGTCTTCACCATGCTGCTCGGCGCGCTGTTGTTGGGGGAGTCGTGGACGTGGCTGAGCGCCGCGGGGGCGCTCATCACGTTGGGTGGGGTGTTCTGGGCGGGGAAGCTGAACGCCGCCTGAGCGGGGGCGCTCAGCCGGGTCGGGTGCCGGGGAGGCGGGCGAGTCGCCTCAGTTGGCGCGGCGGAAGCAGTAGTTGCGCTTGTTCAGGCAGGCGTCGTGGTTGCGGACCGAGGCCGAGTAGCTGCACCCGGCCGCGCCGCAGTTGTACGGGCCGCCGACCTTGAAGGTGTCGGCCGCCGGCGTCGCGCAGTACTGCGGGTCGTCGAAGCCGTCGAGCCAGGCCTGGCGGTTGATGGTGTTGGCCTCCGTCGAGCACTGGTACTCCTGGGCCACGCCGCCGTTGAGGGCGGCGCACTGCTCGACGCAGCTGACCGAGTTGGTGCCGACCGCGTCGAAGGCGGGACCCGCGCCGACGAGGAAACTCGCCGCCTGGGCCGCCGGGCGGAAGATGCTCGGCTCGCGGGCGAAGACGAACCACTGGCCGTCCACGTCGTTGCGGTTGCCGCACTTGCGCAGCTGGTCGTCTTCGCCCCAGTCCGTGCCGTCCACCTCGTTGGAGTCCATGCCGCGGTCACGGAAGTCGACGCTGAAGTCCGACGTGTCGTTGCACGCGTCCTCGCCCTCGAGGTAGGTCGTGCGGTTGCCGCGCTGGTCCTGGCCGTTCCACTGCGTGCCGGCGGGCAGGAACGAGGCGAGCAGGTTGTTGCGACGCGCGACGGCGTCGTTCTGCGCGCTGTAACCCTGGCCCTCGTTCTCCACGAAACACACCTGGTCGTCGCGGAACGAGCCGGTCCACTCGTTGTACCAGCCCACGCCATAGAAGCTCATGTCCACGTCGAAGGGCGTGTTCTGCTGCCCCTGCGCGGTGCGGCAGGCGAAGCGGACGTCGTGGAGCGGGCGGTTCTGGGCGCGCAGGATGCCGAAGATGCCCTCGTGGGCGCCCTGCGGGGCCAGCGTGCGCAGGTCGGTGTAGTACTGCGACCCGATGTCGTTGAGCGTGCCGTTGCGCGTGGAGCCCACGAGCGTCCAGCCGCCGCCGTCGGAGACCATGTCGCAGTAGATCAGCGCGAACTGATTCTGGATGCCGATCTGGTACACGCCGCTCTCGCGCGCGCCGGCGTTGAAGGCCGAGAGGCAAGAGCTGAACGTGCGGCAGGCGAAGCCCTCGTCCGTCTGACCGTCGCAGTCGTTGTCGCGCTGGTCGCAGACCTCGAACTGGGGCTGGCCGGGCTGGGCGCTGCAGGCGCGCACGCCGTTGTTGCACTGGAACCGGCCCTGCGCGGCGCAGGCGCCGACGCCGACGTTGCACTGCTGCCCGACGTCCGTGGGGTTGTTGTCCACGGTGCCGTCACAGTTGTTGTCGATGCCGTCGCAGGTCTCGCGGACCGGGTTGCCCGGGTTCGCCGAGCACTGCACGCCGGCGGCGCCGAGGCACTCGGTCACGCCGTTGGCGAGGCAGGCGCCCGTGCCCTCGTTGCAGCCGATGCCGATGCCGGGCACGCCGTCGTCGGTGGTGCCGTTGCAGTCGTTGTCCGCGCCGTCGCAGAGCTCGGGCACGGGCTGACCGGCCTGCACGTTGCAGACCATGGCCCGGGCCCCGAGGTCGCACACGTTGTTGCCGCGCCGCTCGCAGGAGCCGACGCCCTCGGTGCAGGCCGCGCCGAGGCCCGGCACGTTGTCCACGTTGCCGTCGCAGTCGTTGTCGATGCCGTCGCAGACCTCGACGATGATCTGGCCGCCGAGCGCGTCGCACTCGAGCAGGCCGCGGTCACCGTTGCAGACCAGGTGGCCCTCGCGGTAGCAGGCGCCGACGCCCTCGCCGCAGACCAGGCCGACACCGGGCGCGTCGTCGACGGTGCCGTTGCAGTCGTCGTCGATGTTGTTGCAGGTCTCGCCGCCCGGGAAGATCTCGCCCCCGCAGGCGCCCCAGCCCGAGCCATCGGCGGCGCAGGTCTGGCTGCCGGCGGTGCAGGCGCCGACGCCCATGGTGCCCGCGGGCCCCGTGTAGCATTCACGCTGCGAGCCCGGCGCGCAGACGCAGGTGCCCTGGAGCCCCTCGTCCGCCTGGCCGTCGCAGTTGTTGTCGGCGAAGTCACAGATCTCGGGGGTGGGCAGCGCCTGACCGACGCAGGCGCGGTACAGGCCGGCGTCGCAGGTCTGCACGCCGGCGTGGCAAAGACCCACGCCCTGCGTACCCGCGGGGCCGTCGTAGCAGAGGCGGGTCAGGGGGTCGCCCTGATCGTCCTCGTCGGCGAGGCCGTCGCAGTCATTGTCGATGCCATCGCAGCGCTCGGCGCCGGGCTGCGTCGTCTGGCGGCACTCGAACCCGCCGTTCACGCAGATGCGCACGCCCTCGGTGCACACGCCGGGCAGGCCGGTGTCGCAGAGCTGGCCGCCGCCCGGGTTGCCGTCGTCGACGACGCCGTCGCAGTTGTTGTCGATGTCGTCGCAGGCCTCGGGCGTGGGGGCGAGCGGCACCGCCGAGCAGGCGACGGAGCCGTCGGCCGCGCACTGGAACACACCCTGCGCCATGCAGGCGCCCGTGCCCAGCGTGCAGACCTCACCGAGGCGCAGGCCGTTGTCCACGGCGCCGTCGCAGTCGTTGTCCAGGCCGTCGCAGAGCTCCGCGACCGGGTTGCCGGGGCGGGCGCCACAGACCACGTTTCCGTTGTCGCCGCAGACGGTGACGCCGCGGTTCACGCACACGCCGATGCCCACGACGCAGTCGACGCCGAGGCCGAGCTCTTCGTCGGTCTGACCGTCGCAGTCGTTGTCGCGGCCATCGCAGCTCTCCGGGATGGGTTCGGCGGCGACCGCGTTGCACACGATGGCGCCGGCGACGCTGTCGCAGACGGTCACGCCGTCGCGCACGCACTCGCCGAGGCCGCTGCTGCAGGCCACGTCCAGGCCGGGCAGGGCGTCGTCGACCTGGCCGTCGCAGTCGTTGTCCACGCCGTCGCAGGCCTCGTTCTCGGGCACGCGCTCACCGGCGCAGGTGCCGTACAGGCCGCGATCGGTGCAGCTCTGGACGCCGGCCACGCAGGCGCCGACGCCCTCGGTGCCCGCCGGGCCCGTGTAGCAGGCGCGGCTGTCACCGGGGTTGCACACGCAGCTCAGGCCGCCGGCCACGTCGTCGACGAGGCCGTTGCAGTCGTTGTCCAGCTCGTCGCAGATTTCGATCGTGGGCACGACCTGTTGCTGGCAGGCGCCCAGCGAGCCGGCGATGCACACGCTGGCGCCCGCACGGCACTCGCCGATGTCGAGCGTGCCCGCGGGGCCCTCGTAGCAGGTCTCCGAGAGCTGCGCGCCGCCGGGGCCGTCGTCGGCCACGCCATTGCAGTCGTCGTCCTCGGCGTTGCAGACCTCGAGGTCGGGCACGACCTGCCCGAGGCACTCGCCGAAGCTGCCATTGCCGCACACGCGGACGCCGGCGGCGCAGGTGCCCACGCCCAGGCTGCCGTCGGGGCCCTCGTAGCAGTCCGCCGTGAGCGGGCTGCCATCGAAGTCGTCGTCCACGGTGCCGTTGCAGTCGTTGTCCGCGCCATCGCAGAGCTCGAACTGCGGCGTGCCGGGCTGCGCATTGCACTGCACGCCGCCGCCGGCGCCGCAGATGTAGGTGCCGGTGGCGGTGCAGGCGCCCGTGCCGACCATGCAGGCGAGCCCGACGTTCGGGAAGTCCTCGTCCTGGATGCCGTCACAGTCGTTGTCCAGGCCGTCGCAGATCTCCGGGGGACCGACACAGGGCCCGAAGAGGCCGTTCTCGTCACAGGTCTGGGTGCCGCCGGCGCAGGTGGGGACGGCGCAGAAGCGCGTGTCCCCGGGCAGACACTCGGGCGGCGGCGGGATGAACGCGTCCGGCGTCGGGGGGATGAACGCGTCTGGCACCGGGCCGACCGCGGCGTCCGCCGGCGGGGGGGGCGGCTCGTTGGCGTCGGGGGGCAGGACCACCGCACCGTCGGGCGGGAGCACCGCCGCGTCCACCGGGGGGACCACGGCCGCGTCGTCCGAGGGCACCGCGACGTCCGCCGTCGGGCCGCCGTCCTTGGGGGGACCGACCTGGCCGTCCGGCTTCTGGATGGAGCCGCCGACGCCAGTGTCGTCCGTGGCCGGGCCAGCGTCCGGGACCTGGGTGCCGCCGGCCTCGCCGCCGCTGCCACCCGTGGTGCCACCGGTCGTGCCGCCCGCGGCTTCACCGCCGCTGCCGCCACCCGCGGCGCCGCCGGCCTCGCCCATGTCCACCGTGGTGGGCTTGAAGAGGCTGTTCGTTCCGTCACACGCCGTGGACGCCAGGCCCACGAGCGAGAGCAGAACCAGACTAGGGGAGAAGGACTTCAATTTTCCCTCCGGGTTGAAATTCCACACCGGCGACCTACGTCCGCGCCCGGCGGCCGGGATCGGCTGATTCCGCGCCGGAGGGTCTCACAGATCCGTACAACACCGAAACTCGGGGCAATCGGCCAGCGCCGCGATGTCCGCCTGGGACTCCAGCACCAAGCGCGTGCCGTCGAGCCGCGACGCGTAGACGGGCCCGATGCCCTCCGCCGTCGAGACGGCGTCCGCCGTGAGCCAGCAGCGAATCGGGCCGAGCGACGCGCCCGCTTCGGCGTCGGGCGGGCACCAGTGGCCG
>CAINDO010000655.1 GCA_903847385.1 uncultured Myxococcales bacterium | reverse complement strand
CGGCGGCGCCGGGGCGTCGGTCGCGGGGGCCGGGGCGATCGTCGCGGGCGCGGGCGCGGGCGCGTCCGTGGACGGCGCCGGCGCTTCGGACGGCGGAGACGTCGGCGCGGCCGGCTGCGCCAGCGCGGTCAGGGGGAAGAGCAACCCGAGGGTGACGAGGCGGGCGCCGCGCATCACAGGCTCTCCAGGCGCCAGCTGTAGGACAGCGACACGCGCAGCTCCGGGTACATCTCGCTGGCGCCGTTGACGTCCTGGATGTGCGTGGAGCCATCGACCTTGAGCGCCACGTTGGGATCGGGCCGCAGGATCACACCGAGGGTGGCCTTGCTGAACGTGCCGTCGTCGGCGATGCCGGCCTCGTCGTCGCCGCCGAAGTCCTTCTCCCGGATGATCTCCGGGTTGCTGTAGAAGTCGTACTGGGCGTAGGGCGTGATCTCCAGCAGCGAGGTCTCGATGGCGTACCCCGCTCGCAGGTAGGCCGTCTGCACGCTGTAGTCGGCCTGGGCGGCCAGGATCTGCTGGGCCTTGGCGGTCAGCGCGCCGTCCGTCTCGCGGGCGACGGCGGCGCAGTTGAAGTTCTTCTGCTGCTCGGCGTTCAGGCCGGCGTCGCACAGGGTGGCCACGGCGTCCGCGTCGCGGGTGCCCTTGTGCGGGGCGCGCCAGTACTCGGCCTCCGCCGTGAGGCCGGCGAGCTTCAGCTGCAGGTAGCCGCCGAACACGGCGAACTCGTCCTCGCTCATCCACCGGGCGACGCCGCCCTTGGGCGAGCTGGAGGAGTCCAGCGGGGCCGCTTTGCCACCCGTCGTGTAGAACGACGTGCCCACCCGCAGCATCTGCTGGAAGTCGTAGTACAGGTCGGCGCCGATGGGCACCTCGGCCTCCGCGCGCTCGTCGTTGCCGGTCATCAACGCGTACGCGACCGTGTGATCGCCGCTGACCGCCTGGCCGTGCACCATGAAGTTCGTGGTGCGCGTGAGCAGCAGGTGGTCCTTGTCGAAGAGCTCCGGCGGCTCGATGCCGATGAAGGTCGGCACGGCGTCCAGGATCTCGTTGTACAGGCCGAAACGCCGGTAGGTCTTGCCGAGGCGCACGTTCAGGTAGTCGCCGAGCAGCGCGGCCTCCATCCACACGTTGCGGACCGAGGCGGCCACGTCCGCGTCCGCGTCGCCGGCGCTGGGGGCGGCCAGGTTCAGGTAGTACCGGTACTTCTCCGAAAGATTGCCCTGCACCATCAGGTGCACCGCGGGCACGCCCCACTCGAAGGGCTGCTTCTCCAGGTGGGTGTCCCCGTTGGCGTCCTTGCCATAGGGGACGGCCGCGGACTTCTCGAAGCGCCCCTCGATGAAGCCGTAGACCCGCGCATACTGCGACGCGTTCTGCTGCAGGAGCTGATCTTCGATCTGGTAGACCTCGTCCTGACCCTGGTCGAAGGGGTTGGCGTCCTGGGCGGACGCCGCCGCAGGCAGCAGGACGACGAGCAGGTACAGAGAACGGGATGGCATGGCGATGGACACTCCCCGAGCGGCGGCGATTCGGCGTGGGCCCGGCGGACCGGCGAACGCGCGCCCGAAAATCACGGTCGGTGATACGGATTTCACATGAGGGTACCTGGGTGTTGCCCGGGGGCAAGAATTCTGCCGCCGACGCCGGACCTGACCGACGTCAATCGGGGCTCACGCCCGGGCGGGCGGGCGTCGTATCGAGGCACACGGAACCAACGGACCCTGTCTTTTCGGGAGCGGCCCATGGACTTCAAAGAGGCGTCGAACGCGCACCGCGATTGGAAGATCAAACTCCGGACGTTCGTGAACGGCGCCGGCCAACCGCTCGACGAGGCCACCGTGCGGCGCGACGACGGCTGCGCGCTCGGCAAGTGGCTGTACGCCCTGCCGGCGGACAAGGCCAAGGAGCCCCTGGTCGCCGACCTGATCGCCGCGCACACGCGGTTCCATCAGTGCGCCGGCGAGGTCGTCGCCACGGCGAACCGCGGCCACCGCGACGAAGCCCTGAAGATGATCGACGCCGGGACGCCCTTCGCGGACGCCTCGTTCAAGGTCATCGGCCTCATCGGGCGGGTCGCCGAGCGCTGAGCGATCTTCTTCGCCTTCGCCTTCGCCTTTGTCTTTGTCTGTGCGGGCGCGTCGTTGCAGATTGCGCCCATGAACGCCCGCCTCGAAGCCCTGTGCACCGCGATCCTCTCCGAGGTCCCCCCCGGCGAGGACGCCCGCCGCGAGATCTCCCTCGACGCGCTGGCCGAGCGCCTCGGCGGCGTGAGCGGCGACTCCGCCGAGATCGCCTGGGTCATCGAGACGCTCGAGGCCGCCGGCTGCGAGGTCGTTTCGCCCCCGAGCGAGGCCGGGCCCACGCTGCACGCCGTGCTGCCCCTGGCGCGCGACCTGCGCGTGAAGCTCGGGCGCGCGCCCACGGCCGAGGAGCTCGCCGAGGCGGCGGGCGTGTCCGTCGAGGCCGTGCGCACGGCGCTCTTCTTCGGCCGGGTGATGGGCCGCGGCTGAGACTCTCGGGAATCCGTGGGCGCGGCCCTCGGAAAACCGTCGAACGCCGGGGTCGAGTCGTTTGATTTCAAGGGGTTACGGCCCTGGTCCGCTTCTTGCGACGGCATCCCGGTACCAGACACGGCACCCGGGACAAACCCATGCGAATCATCCCCTGCGCGGTCCTCCTCACGGCCTCTCTCACCGCGTCCCTCACGGCCTGCAGCCCCTCGGAGTCGGGGCCGGCCGGGGCGACGAGCCCCCGCCCGAACACGCCGACCGTGCCCCCCTCGACGCCCGCGGGCGCCCCGGGCCTGGACCCGGCCATCTTCCCGCAGCCCGGCGAGACGGCCTTCCTGACGGCCAACGAGAACGAGCAGCTCTCGCTGGGCACCGGCAACGCCGTGGGCGCCAACGGGCGCGGCGAGCTGGCCCCCGAGGCGGACGGCGACTTCGCCGAGGGCGGCGCAGCGGGCGGCGCGGCGGATCCGGCGGCCCCCCCGGCGCAGGAGCCCGAGGCGGTGCCCGATCCCTCCCGCGAGATCGTCGAGGCCGACGTCTACAAGCTCGAGGGCAACCTGCTCTACGTGCTCAACCGCTGGCGCGGCCTGGTGATCCTGGACGTGAGCGACCCCACGGACCTGCGCGTGGTCGGCCGCCTGCCGTTCCAGGCCATGCCCGTGGAGATGTACGTGCGCGAGGGCCGCGCCTACATCGTGATGAGCGACTACTTCGAGTACTGGCAGTACGACCCCGAGGCCGATCCGCACGGCTTCCACGGCAGCCAGGTCCTGATCGCGGACGTGTCCGTGCCGGCGCGCCCCGTGGCGCTCGGCAGCCTGCCCGTGGAGGGCGAGGTCACCGACACCCGCATGGTCGGCGACGTGCTCTACACCGTGAGTCATCGCCGCGCCGATTACTGGCGCTACAACACGGCCGACTGGGAGGACCGCACCTGGATCGTGTCGCTCAACGTCGCGGATCCCCAGGAGATTCGCGAGATCGACCGCGTGACCTTCCAGGGGCAGAGCACGCTCATCCACGTGGCGCAGCACGCCATCTTCGTGGCGGCGTGGGACCCCAACTTCTATCTCACCGACCCCCTGCACGAGCAGGAGACGCTGGTGACCTACGTGGACATCAGCGACGCCGCCGGTGAGCTGCGCGAGCGCGGCAAGGTCTACGTGCCCGGCCAGATCGCCGACAAGTTCAAGATGGACTGGTTCGACGGTCACTTCCGGGTGCTGGCGCAGAGCTGGAACTCGGACGAGAACATCACCCTGCACGTGGTCGACACCGACCAGCCCGACGACCTGGCCATCGACGCGTCGCTCCCGCTCGACGGCGTGACGAACAGCGGTCTGTTGGCCTCGCGCTTCGACGGCGAGCGCGCCTTCGCCGCCACGGCTCGCTGGGGCCAGAACCAGCAGATCGACGAACTGCACACGCTGGATCTGTCGAACGCGGCGCGGCCCGTGCAGGCGGACACGCTGCGCATCGACCAGCAGATCAGCCACTTCGAGGTCCACGGCGAGCGTCTGCTGGCGCTGGGTCAATACATCCCGCGCAACTGGCAGGGCGACTACAAGGTCGCGCTGGGGCTGTACGACATCTCCAACCCGGCGGAGACACGCCTCGTCGACCTGGAGAAGCTCGGCGTGGGCGACAGCTCCAGCGGCGCCAACAACGACTACAAGGCGCTCAAGGTCCTCCAGGCGCAGTCGCTCATCCTCGTGCCGCTCACCTACTGGGAGCGCAATGGCAACCACCCGTTCGACGGCGTGCAGCTCGTGGACTGGCGCGGCGACGATCTGGACGAGCGCGGCCGCGTGGCCAGCCGCGGCGGCGTGCGCCGCGCGTTCCCCGTGGGCGAGGGCGACGCCGAGCACCTGATCGCCGTGGGTGATCAGTCCATCGTCAGCATCGACGCCACGGATCGCGACCACCCCACCGTGGACGACACCCGCGATCTGATCCATCAGGTCCACGATGTGTTCGACGTCCAGGGCCTGCAGGTGCAGATCACCGGCGACATCTACTCCGGTCAGATCCGCGCCGAGGTGCGGCCCTTCGGCGGCGAGGACGACGCCCCCGAGATCACACACGTGGACCTGCCCTTCATGGGCCCGCCCAATGTGTTCCGCGAGGGCGACGTGCTCCACCTGCTCGGCTACGCGCAGAAGCCCGACGGCAGCGGCGGTCAGCTCATCCGCAACCTGGACCTGACCAACCCGCGCGCCCCGCGGCTGCGCGGCGAGCTGTGGATCACGGACGACTTCCAGTACGTGTACAACGAGGGCCAGAGCTTCTACGCCCGCTACTGGAGCCCGGACGCCGGCCTGCCCATCAACGGCAACATCCTGCCGCTGACCTATCGGCACGTGGTCGAGGGCGCCGGCGGCCGCCGCGACTTCGACAGCGCCCTGCGCTTCATCGACATGCGCGACCCGGACGCCCCGCGCATCGCGGCCGGCAGCGTGCCCATGAACGACTACCCGTTCGTGAACAAGATCACGCACGGCGACATCCTGGTCAGCACCCACGTGGAGCAGGCCACGACCGAGGCCGGCGAGAACCTGCTGTACCACGTGCGCAGCTTCGCCGACCGCATCGACGTGAGCGACCCGGACCACCCCGTCGCGCTGCCCTCCGTGAACGTGCCCGGCTATGTCGTCGACGTGAACGACGACGCGACGCTGCTCTTCACGGTCGACTTCCAGTGGGACGACTTCGGCCGCCGCCGCAACAGCCTGAACGTGCTGAAGTTCACCGCCGACGACGCCGCCGAGTTGGTGACCATGGTGCCCGTGCCCGACCAGATCGACCGCGCGGCCTTCCGCCCCGATGGCGATGGCCTGCGGGTGTGGTCGGCGGCGCACAAGTACCCGTGGTGGGGCGTGCGGGGTGACACCGTCGCCAGCCGCCAGCCCTACACCGTGCTCTCGCGCCTGGACTTCGACGCCGAGGGCGGCCTCGCGGCGCAGAGCAACGCCTCGCTGCAGGGCTATCACTTCGACCTGCTGGACATCGAAGGCCGGCACGCCTGGCTGGCCAGCAACGGCCCCTACGGTCTGTTGTCGCTCGACGTGACCGACGCCGCCCGCCCGGCCATCGAGGCCAGCGCCCGCACCCTGGGCTACCTGAGCCGCATCGTGGTCAACGACGGTGATGTGTATACGCCCATGGGCTGGTTCGGCGTGCAGCGCTACTGAAGAGCGCCTTCGGCTCGGGGACGACGTGAAGCGTCCAGCGTGACGCGCAGCACCGGTCCCTCGGGTGACACGCCCCACAGAGCGTAGGCCGGCAGGAACCGCTCGATGTAGTCCCGCGCCTCGGCGTCACTCAGCGCCGGGGCGCCGCTGTTTCGGCGGGCGCGTTCGGCGTCCACGCGCCAGGCGACGATGTGTTCCTGCGCCGTCGCCGACAGATGCACGAACGCCTGCACCCCTTCGAGCCAGGCCGCGTAGTCGGCGAGGGCGGCGTTGGGCGCGTGCAAGTGCGGGTCGCTCGGGGGCGCCGAGACCGGCTGGAAGCCGAGCATCCAGCCCTCGACGACCAACAGATCGAGCGGGGTCTCGACGGCGGGCCACATGTGTTCCGGCGCCCGGTCGCCACGCCCGCCGTGCGCCGACTTGTCATACCGCGGCACCGGGACCCGGCCCGGCGTGGGGGCGCGCAGGGCGGTCAGCACGCGCGTGCCCAGGGCGAGGTCGTGCGTGCCCGGGTAGCCGCGGTGCTCCAGGCACGGGTTGCCCGGGTGGGCGTCGGCCAGCGCGCGCTGCGCCGCGTGCGTGAGATAGAAGTCGTCGATGGACACGGCGAACGCGCGGCGGCCGTTGGACCCGAAGTGCGCGACGAGCTCGGCGGCGAGCGTCGACTTGCCGCAGCCCTGGGGGCCGTTGAGCGCGAGCACGCGAGGTCGGGCGGTGGGGAGGGTCTCGAGGAAGTCGAGGACGCGGCGGGCGAGGGGGGAGGGCATGCGCCGAGTTTACCGCAGCGCCCGGGGGGGGCGTCGCGGTGTCGCTCAGCGACGGTTGCGACGGCGGCGGGTGGCGGGCAGGAACGCGAGCAGGCCGAGCAGGCCCAGGCCCGAGACGCTGCGCCCCGGAACGGCCGTGCAGCCCGTGCCGCTGGCACTCGCCGTCGAGGTGTCGTCCTTGCTGATGCCGTCGCCGGAGCCGGCGTCCGGATCACCGAGGGCGTTGGCGTCCTGACCGGGGCCCGGGGCGACGGGGCGGCAGAACGAGGGATCGACCACGGGCCCGCCGCACTGGACCGCCGTCACGCTGCTGTAGATGCCCGGCTGGACCTCGCAGCAGACCATCGCCGCGCAGGTCGCCGGGTCCACCGCACGACCGCCGCGCTCCAGGCAGATGCCCGGATCGGCGTAGCTCAGCGTGCCCTGGATGTCGCAGCAGACCTCCTGATTGCAGGCGGCGAGGTCGAGCACGCGGCCCTGGGGCATGACGCAGAGCGCCGGGTCGAGCAGCAGCGTGCCCTGCGCGGTCGCGCAGCACACGTCGGCCTGACACAGGTCGGCACCGACGGCGGCGCCGCCGATGCGATCACACTCGGCTACGGTCGCCGTCTGCGTCGTGCCGTCGCGGAGCTGGCAGCACACATCCGGGCCGCACAGGCGGTCCGCCACGGGGGCGCCGCCCTGCTGGGCGCACAGGCCCGGGTCGAGGCTCACGGCGGTGTTGTCGGCGAGCAGGCAGCAGACGGCCGCGAGGCAGCGGTCGAGCGCGACCTCGACGCCACCCGTGCCGACACAGTCCACCGGCGAGACGGACTGCGTGCTGCCATCCCGGAACAGGCAACACACGGCCGCGCAAAGGTCGGCGCTGCCCTGCATGCCACCCTGCGCCACGCAGTCGAACAGCGACAGGATGGATCCCGTGCCATCGCGCGTCACACAGCACACCTCCTTGTTGCACTCGTCGCCGGCGGTCACGTGACCCTGCTGGCGGTTGCAGTCGGCGGGTGTCGTCACCGTGGCGGTGCCGTCGGGCAGCATGCAGCAGGCGGCCATGCAGCGATCCTCGGCCACCTGGACGCCACCCGCGCGCTCACAGCGCGTGGCGCCGATCGTCGCGGTGGTGCCGTCGGGCAGCAGGCAGCAGACCTGGGGCTCGCAGCGGTCGTCGGGCACCTCGGCCCCGGCGACCACGTTCACGCACTCCCAGCGCGTGGTGGTGACGAACGTGGCGTCGGGGGTGGAGCAACAGACCTCGCCGCACCAATTGGCGGGCACGGGGCGCCCATCGACACATTCGACGGCCGGCACGAGGGCCGGGGTGCCCTCGGGGTAGATGCAGCAGAGCGCGGGCTCGCAGTATGCGGCGTCGACGGGGGCGCCCTGGGCGCGGCACTGGCCCGCGCTCACGATGGCATAGGTGCCGTCGTCCAGGGAACAGCACACCTCGGCGCAGAGCGCCTCGATGGCCGCCTGACCCTGGCCGTGATTCAAACGGTCACACTCGGCCGGTGTCGTCGTCTGGTAGCTGCCGTCGGGCAGCACGCAGCAGATGGGCGCCTCGCAGACCGCATCGGCCACGATGACACCGCCCTGGGCGCGGCAGTCGTCGTGGTAGAGCTCCTGGGTGCTGCCGTCGTCGAACTGGCAGCAGATGGGCGAGGCGCAGCACAGGCCGTCGTCGACGACCGCGCCGCCCACGTTCTGACACTCGAGGATCTCCATCATCTGGGGAACCTCGTCGCAGATGCTGCAACACACCACGGCGCGGCAGAACGCGTCCGGCAGGGACACGCCGCCCGCCTGGGCGCAGGCGTCGCCAGCGAGCTCGGCGCGCAGGCCGTTGGGCAGCTCGCAGCAGCCGCCCTCGCATGCGTCGCCGATGCCATTGCCATCGGCGTCCTCTTGCTCGGGGTTCGGCATGTTCACGCAGTTGTCGTCCGGATCGCAGATGCCGTCGCCGTCCGAGTCGATGCAGGCGCCGCCCACGGAGCGCTCGAGCACCAGGATCGCCCAGGCCTGATCGGCGCAAGGGTCCCACAGGTTCCCCATGGCGACGAAGGACCCGGTGTTGTCCTGGTGGGTCAGCAGCGTGTAGGCGTAGTCGAAGTAGGGTCGCGGCGTCTCGCCGGGGCCGTAGTGGCCCACACCGTTGGCGCCGAAGAGCACGGGCTGAGACACGGCCACCGGCACGAGCTGGTCCTGCCGGTTGGCGTACGCGGGCGCCGCGGCGGGGCTCAGCGTGCCGATGTCCAGCGGCGTCAGGTTGCCCGGAGGCGGCGCCGCCTGGTCGTACAGGAAGTTGAAGGCCTTCGTCGCCGACCACATGTAGTAGCGCAGCGACATCTGGAAGACGTTGTCGTCCACGCCGCCCGGGCCGAGGTCGGAGTATCGGTAGTGGTTGCGCAGCCACTCCAGATAGGTCTGGAGGTTGGCGTCGCCCGGCGTCGCGCCGCCGACGAGCTGGATCCAGGTGCCCCGACGCGGTCTGCTGCAGGCTCGCCGTGTAGCTGAAGTTGTTCTCGGGCCCGTGATAGCCGTGCCCGCGCTCCGTCGGCGTGAGGACGTTGACGCTGACCGTCGCATTGGTCGTGTACGCCGCCGCCGCGAGCGACGCCGCCGTGTTCAGCGCCGCGAGGCGCACGGGATCCGGGTAGACCCCGCCCGGCAGGTACACGGCGCGGGCGCCGGCGAGCCCGGACATGGCGAGCTGCGTCGTCGAGGAGTCGAGGCAGGTGCCATCCGTGTAGCACCAGTAGCCGTGGACGCCCTGGTTGGCCAGGATGCGGTCGACGGTGTTGTTCAGCGCCTGCAAGCCGGCCACCTGATCGGGCCCGCCCGTGCGCAGGTACAAGGCCAGCGCCATGGCGTCCGCGCCGTCCCGATAGGCGTAGAAGGTCGTCATCGGGTCGTTCTGGCGCGCGATGATGTACGTCATGATCGAGTCCAGGTTGGCCTGGTCGGCCGCGCTGGAGAGCGCGTAGCCCTGGGTGACCGCGTTGTAGTTCGTCCCGAGGCGCTTCTCGAGCAGCGCCAGCGCCGGGAGGCCGGCGCCTTCACCACCGGAGCAGGACGCCGGGTTCGCGAAGTGTCCCTGAGCCGCGTGCCAGGCGAGACCGTTGTCGATGGCGGTGCCGACGTCGGTGCTGAAGTTCGTGACCTGAGCCGCCGCCGGGCCGGCGACGAGGAGGGCCAGCGCCGCTCCCGAGAGCCGCCTCGCCATCTGTGTGAATCGCTGCTGCATTCATGCTCCTGTGCCCCCGCAGGGGTCGTGCGAAGACGGCATGCATCGGACCATCCGGCGCACCCGTCACATTCCTCGAGTGATTGGGTAGAAGTGCCCATGTGGGGGCCGGGGGGGGTCCGAAACAACACCCAGGACTCTGGGGGGGCGAAGGTATCGCCGCCGACCCGCGGAGAGGTTTCCCTACTTTCGCCGCCGGGGCGCATGGGGCAACGTGATGGCATGGTCGCTCGCTCAGGTTTCGCCTTCGCCCTTGCGCTCACCGCCCTCCCCGGCGGGGCGGGGGCGGTCGAACGCTTCACCCCGGATGCGCTGTTGGCCGAGCCCACGTGGGTGGCCGCCGCGCCGGGCCTGCACGTGGCCGGCGACGCGCTGGTGCTGGACGCGGACGCCGGCCCCGCGCCCGGTCTGTTCCGGGCCGCGCCGGCCGGGGACTTCCGCCTGCGGGTGCATCAGTCGGCGCAGGGCATCACCCAGGCCGGGTACCAGGCGATTCTGCAGGTGCTCGCGGTGGGGCCCGCGTTCGTCCCGGCGACGGGCACGGGGCCGCGCGTCGGCCTCTCGCACAAGATCCACGACAGCATCGATCGCTCCTGGTTCCGGCTGTTCGACGACGCCGGACACGAGCGCAGCGCCAACGACCTGCACCGGCAGACGAACGCGTGGCTCGAGCTCACGCGCACCGGGGGTGTGTTCGCGGCGCGCTGGCGGCCCGCCGCCGAGGGCGAGGCCTGGCTGACCCCCGATTGGGCAGCGGATCCGGCCTCGCCCCGGCCCGGGACCGGGCTCACGATCGACCGTCTCGGCGTGCAGGTCGATCGCTTCTTCAATCCACGATTCTCCATTGAAATCAGCGAGATCCAGTGGGTGTCCGACGCGGACGCCGACACCCTGCCCGACGACGAGGAGCGCCTGCTCGGCACCTTGACCGACGCTGCGGACACGGACGCCGACGGCGTGCCCGATGCGCACGATGCCTGGCCCCTGTGGGCGGCGCGTGCCGAGGCCCCGCCCGCGTTCCTGCCCGTGGCGGGGACGTCGCAGGGGCGGGTGCTGCGGGGCGCGGTGGGCTGGGTGCTCTCGGTCGAGAACCCCACGACCACGGGGGTGGACGCGCCGCTCGCGCTGCCCGGCCTCGCGGCGGACACGGTCGTGCGGCGGCTCGACGGCGGGCCCGGGGCCGAACTCCTGCCGGCGGACGGGGGCGGTACGCTGCGCCTGCCCGCGGACGACCGGGCGCTCTTCGCGCTCGAGGTCGACTTCCCCCCGGTGGTCGCGGGCGCGCTCCCGGAGGTCACGTCCCCGCTGGACGCCGGCGCGGTGATGGTCGATTTGAACGACGCCGCGGTCGACCCCGAGGGCGGCGAGGTGCGCTGGCGGCTCGTGGACGCCGGCGGCGCGGCGGTGGACCTGGCCGGCGGCCTGCTCGTCGTGCACCCCGGCGCGGCCTGCGGCGCGGTGGAGGTCACGGTCGAGGCCGTGGACGCGACCGGGGGCGCCACGGCGCTCACGCAGCGGGTGCGCTTCGTGGGCGGCACCCCGCCCGAGCAGGCGCAGGCCGGGGACTTCTCCGGCGCCGCGGGCGAGGCCGTGCCGGCGCCCTGGGTCGGTTACGTGTGGGAGGGCGACTTCCGCCTGGGCGTGGACCCGGTCGGCGGCGCGGACGGCGGGCCCTCGGGGCGCGTGCTCGGCGATGGCCCCGGCAAGGCGGCCCTGCGGCAGAGCTTCGCGCTCGAGGTCGACTTCCCCCCGGTGGTCGCGGGCGCGCTCCCGGAGGTCACGTCCCCGCTGGACGCCGGCGCG
>CAINDO010000654.1 GCA_903847385.1 uncultured Myxococcales bacterium | reverse complement strand
GGGCGCCGTGGCCCTCGCCGCGTGGAAGGCCGGTCTGACGGCCAGCGCCAACGTCTCCGTGGGCGGCTTCGACACGCACAGCAACCACGACACCAACCAGGCCAACGCGCTCACGGGCCTCACGCAGGGCCTGGACGAGATCCTGCGCGAGATCGAGCGCCGCGACGCCGCGTCCGAGGTCGTCGTGCTCGTGGGTTCGGACTTCGGCCGCACCCCGAGCTACAACGAGGGCAACGGGAAAGATCACTGGCCCGTGACGAGCATGCTCGTGCTCGGCGCCGGCGTGCGCGGCAACCGCGTGCTCGGCGGCAGCTCGGCCACGTATCGCTCCCTGCCCGTGAACCCGCAGACGCTGCAGCCGCTCGCCGAGGGCGCCGCCGGCCTGACCTTCACGCCCGCCCACGTGCACCGCGCGCTCCGCACCCACCTGGGCCTCACCGGCACCGAGCTCGACCGCCTTTATCCCATCGACGTGGAAGACCTGCCGCTGTTCGGGTGAGGGCTCCGGCCGCGCGCCACTCCGCCACCTCACCCGTCTTGCCCGTCGCCCCGCATTCGTATTACCTAGCGCCGCCGAGTTCTCGGACCGTTTCGACCCCCAGGAGCCGACCGCATGTCCACGCCCGCCGCCGCTGCCCCCGCCTCCGCTTCGCCTGACGCCCCCTTCGACGTCATCGTCATCGGGTCCGGCCCGGGCGGCTACGTGGCCGCCATCAAGGCCGGTCAGCTCGGCCTGCGCACGGCCATCGTGGAGAAGGACACCCGCTTCGGCGGCACCTGCCTGCTCCGCGGCTGCATCCCCACCAAGGCCCTGCTCGAGTCCGCCGAGACCATCGACCGCGCCCACGAGGCCGCCGAGTTCGGCATCGCCATCGAGGGCAAGGTCTCGGTGAACATGGAGGGCGTGCACCGCCGCAAGGACAAGGTCGTTCAGCAGAACGCCGGCGGCGTGGCCTTCCTGCTCAAGAAGAACAAGGTGCAGACCTTCGCCGGCCACGGCCGCCTCGCCGGCGGCGGCAAGATCACCGTGACGCCGAGTCAGAGCGGCGCCTCGGTCCAGACGCTCACGGCCAAGAACATCATCCTGGCCACGGGCTCGGCGCCCCGCGTGCTGCCGCACCTGCCGGTGGACGGCAAGCGGGTGCTCACGAGCGACGAGCTGCTCGAGCTCAAGGAGATCCCGGCCCACCTGCTGGTGCTGGGCGCCGGCGCGGTCGGCGTCGAATTCGCCAGTGTTTTCCAGAGCTTCGGCAGCAAGGTCACCATCGTCGAGCTGATGGACCGCCTGGTCCCCGTCGAGGACGACGAGGTCAGCGCCGAGTTCGAGAAGGTCTACAAGCGCCGTGGCATCGTCGTGCACACGAGCACCAAGGTCGTGGGCCTGGAGACCACGGCGGACGGCGTGAAGGCCACCCTCGAGGACGCCAAGGGCGCGCAGTCCACGCTGGCGGCGTCCCACGTGCTCGTGGCCGTCGGCCGCCGCCCCGTGACGGAGGACTGCGGCCTGGACAAGACGAACATCGCGCTCGACCGCGGCTTCATCCACGTGAACGGCCACCAGCAGACGACGGAGCCCGGCGTGTACGCCATCGGCGACATCGTGGCCGGCAAGCCGCAGCTCGCCCACGCCGCCAGCAACGAGGGCATCCTGGCCGTGGAGCACATCGCCGGCCTGAACCCGCCCGCCATCGACTGGACGCAGTGCCCCGGCGGCACCTACAGCAACCCGGAGATCGGCAGCATCGGCCTCACGGAGCGCGAGGCGAAGAAGCGCGGCTACACGGTCAAGACGGGCAAGTTCCCGTTCCAGGCCATCGGCAAGGCCAAGATCCTCAACAATACCGCGGGCTTCGTGAAGATCGTCGCGGACGCCGGCTGCCACGACCAGATCCTGGGCGTGCACATCATCGGCCCCCGCGCCACGGACCTGATCGCCGAGGCCGGACCGCTCCTGAAGAACGAGTTCACCGTCGAGGAGCTGGCGCGCATCATCCACGCCCACCCGACGCTGGCCGAGGCCGTGGTCGAGGCGGCACACGCCACCCTCGGTCACGCCATCCACATCTGAGCGCGACATGGCCCCCTCGACCTACCTCGAAGCCCTGCGCGAAGCCCTCTGGGAGGAGATGGAGGACGACGAGCGCGTCTTCCTCCTCGGCGAGGACATCGCCCGCTACGGCGGCGCGTTCAAGCTGACGCAGGGCTTCGTCGAGCGCTTCGGCGAGTCCCGCGTGATGGACACGCCCATCGCCGAGGCGGGCATCGTCGGCGCGGCCATCGGCGCGGCCCTGATGGGCATGCGGCCCGTGGCCGAGATGCAGTTCCTGGACTTCATCTCCTGCGGCTTCGACCAGCTCACCAACTTCGCCGCCAAGGTCCACTACCGCTGGGGGCAGCCCGTGCCCATCGTGGTGCGCGGCCCCGGCGGCGCCGCCGGCGGCGGGCCGTTCCACAGCCAGAGCGTCGAGATGTACTTCATCAAGACGCCGGGCATCAAAGTGGTCAGCCCGGCCACGGCGACGGACGCCAAGCTGCTGCTCAAGGCGGCCATCCGCGATCCCAACCCCGTGCTCTTCATCGAGCACAAGGGCCTGTACCGCGCGCCGGCGCTGCGCGAGGAACTCCCCGCGCGCGAGGCCGTGGGTGAGCTCGGCAAAGCAGCGGTGCGCCGCGACGGAAACGACCTGGCGATCATCACCTACGGCGCCATGGTCCACAAATCGCTCGAAGCCGCCGAACAGATCGCCCGCGAGGACGCCGCCCAGGTGCGCGTGCTGGACCTTCGCACGCTGCAGCCCATGGACGACGCGGCCATCGTCGCCTGCGTACGCGAGTGCTCGCGCGTGCTCATCGTGCACGAGGACACCCGCACCGCGGGCCTCGCCGGCGAGATCACCGCGCGCATCAACGAGAGCGCCTTCGAGTGGCTCGACGCGCCGATCCGCCGCGTCACGGCCCTGGACACCCCCGTTCCCTACAACAAGAGCCTGGAGGCGGCGTTCCTGCCCCAGGTGACCGACATCGTGCGCGAAGCCCGCGCGCTGCTCGCCTACTGATTCAGGAGAATTGACCGATGGCCATGGACATCATCATGCCCCAGATGGGCGAGTCGGTCGCCGAAGGCACCATCGTCCGGTGGTTGAAGAAGGTCGGCGACGCCGTGGAGCGCGACGAGCCCATCTTCGAGATCACGACGGACAAGGTCGACGCGGAGATCCCTTCGCCCGAGGCCGGCGTGATCCTGGAGATCCGCGTCGTGGCCGGCACCACGGTCGAGGTCGGCGCGGTCGTCGGTCGCCTCGGCGCGGCCGGTGAGGCGGCGGCGAGCGCTCCGGCGGCGGCGGCG
>CAINDO010000653.1 GCA_903847385.1 uncultured Myxococcales bacterium | reverse complement strand
GCGGCCTGGCCGCCCTGGAGACGCTGTGCGCCGACGATGTTCACGTCCTCCTGAACGACGCCGGGCCCGCCGACTGGGCGCTGGACGCGCCGCGCGTCGTCGTGTGCACCTCGGGCAGCACCGGGCGGCCGCGCGCGCTCACGCTCACGACCGGGCAACTGGTGTTCTCGGCGTTCGGGTCGGCGTTGCGACTGGGGCACCTGCCCGACGACCGCTGGCTCGCCTGCCTGCCGCTGCACGCGGTGGGCGGGCTGTCGATCCTGTTCCGGGCGACGCTGGGCGCGACGACCGTCGACCTGCGGCCCCGCTTCGTGGCCGCCGACGTCGCGGACGCGCTGGCGAACGGCGGCTGCGCGCTCGTGTCGCTGGTGCCGAGCATGCTGGCGGACACGCTCGACGCGCTCGCCGGCCGCGCCGTCTCGCCGACCGTCCGGGCCGTGCTCGTCGGCGGCGCGCCGACCCCCCCGGCGCTCGTCGAGCGGGCGCGCGCCCTCGGCGTACCCCTCGCCCTCACGTGGGGCATGACCGAGACGGCCTCGCAGGCCTGCACCTGGGCCCCGGGCGGGTTCGACGCGGCCGGCGTCGGGGCGCCCCAGGCCTTCGCCCGGGTTCACGCGGACGAGAACGGTCGGCTGCACGTGCGCGGGCCCGTCGCCCAGGGCGGCGCCGTCGCCACGGGGGACGCCGGCGAGGTCGACGCCGACGGGCGCGTGCACGTACACGGCCGAGTCGACGACCTGCTGAACTCGGGGGGCGCCAAGATCGCCCCGGCCGAGATCGAGGCCGCCCTCGGCGCGCACCCCGCCGTCGCCGAGGTCGCCGTCGTCAAGGCCGCCCACCCGCGGTGGGGCGAGCGCCCCGTCGCCTTCGTCCGCCTGTCCGCGCCGGCCTCGTCCGCCGCGTTGCGTGACCACTGCCGGGGCCGCCTGCCTCGGCACAAGTGTCCGGAAGTCATCGAAATCGTTACCGAACTGCCCCGCGTCTCCACCGGCAAGGTGGATCGCCGGGCGCTCGCGTCTCGGGCGGCCGAAGCCGTCCTTGCGCTCGCCGAGGAGCCCGCATGATGGACAGTCATCTCCCCTCGAACCCGACGTCCTCGACGCACGACGCCCAGGACCCGCTGGACCCGCTGGCCACGGCCGCCGGTCGCAACGGCGCCACGGGGCTCGCCGAGCGCCTCGCCGAGCTGCGCGCGTGGCTCGCCGACGACCTGGAGGCGCTGGAGCAGGCCGTCGCCGGTGTACATGCCGGGCCCGACGGCGCACCGCGCACGGATCTGGACCTGGCCGAGCGCTCCGCGGCGTGGCTGTTGGGGCGCCCCGGGAAGCGCATCCGACCGCTGTGTGTGATGCTGGCGGCGCGGCTGGGCGGGCGCGGCCTGGATCGCACGGTGCGCGACCTGGCCGTCGCCGCCGAGCTGGTGCATGCCGCCACCCTGCTGCACGACGACGTGATCGACGAGGGCGACGACCGACGCGGCGCGCCGGCGGCCCGGGTGCTGTACGGCAACAGCGCCAGCATCCTGGGCGGCGACCACCTGCTGACGCTGGCGCTGCGCCGGGTCGCGGGCACGGCGCCCCACACGGTGCTGGTGGCCCTGCTGGACGTGATCGCCGAGATGGTGCGCGCCGAGGCGGTGCAGCTCGAACGACGAGGTCGCTTCGAGCCGAGCCGCGAGGCCTACCTGAGCGTGATCGAAGGGAAGACGGCCGCGCTGTTCCGCTGGGGCTTCTGGGCCGGCGGCATGGCGGCGGAGCTGCCCCAGCCCGCGCTCGAGGCGCTGTCCGGCGCGGGCCTGGCCCTGGGCATGGCGTTCCAGCTCGTGGACGACGCCATCGACCTGGAGAGCGACGGCCGCGACTCGGGCAAGACGCCCTTCGCCGATCTGCGCGAGGGCAAGCTCACCTGGCCGCTGGTGGTGGCCGTCGACCGCGATCCCGGGCTGGCCGAGGAGATTCGCGGGCGAATCGCCGAGGGCGGTGCCGGCATCGATGCGGGGCTGGTCGCGCGGGTGCGCCGGACCGGCGGCATCGAGGCCACCCGGACCTTCGCCGCCGAGCAGGCCCAGCTCGCCGCGGCCCATCTCGAGGTGCTGCCCGCGGGGCAGGCCCGCCGCGCGTTGCAGACGGTGGTCGACACCGCCCTGCGCCGGTCCAAGTGAGCGAGGCGGAACAAAAACACATGTCCACCCAGACCAAAACGACCTTCGTCACGCTGAAGACGCCCGCGGCCCTGCCCGGCGTCGAGACCGCCCTGCAGGGGCTCGGGCAGTGGACCCGCCGCCTGCACGGCTCGGCCGGCGAGGTCTCGGGCCTCGAGCTCGCCCCGAACGCGCCCCCCGTGAGCCGCGAGACGCTGCTCGCCATCGAGGGCGTGGCCGACGTGCTCCGCGCGCCCTCTCCCCACCCCAAGGTCGATGGCCAGGCCGGCCACACGGTCGCCCTGGGCCGCGCCGCGCTCGGTGAGGGCGTGCTGCTGATGGCCGGGCCCTGCAGCGTCGAGACGGAGAGCCAGATCCACGCGGCGGCGGCCATGGTCGCCCGCGCCGGCGCCCGCCTGCTCCGCGGCGGCGCCTTCAAGCCGCGGACCTCGCCCTACGCCTTCTCCGGGCACGGCACGCCGGCCCTGCGCTGGCTGCGCGAGGCCGCGGACGCGAACGGCCTCGGTGTGGTCACCGAGGTCCTCAGCGAGGGCGACGTGGAGAGCGTCGCCGAGGTCGCCGACCTGCTGCAGATCGGCTCGCGCAACATGCAGAACTTCGCGCTGCTGCGCGCCATCGGGCGCTCGGGCAAACCGGCGCTGCTCAAACGTGGCATGGCGGCGAGCGTCGAGGATTGGCTGCTCGCCGGGGAGCACCTGCTCAGCGCGGGCGCCTCGGCGGTCATCTTCTGCGAGCGCGGCATCCACGGCTTCGACCCTTCGACGCGCAACCTGCTCGACCTGGGCGCCGTGGCGCTGCTCAAACACGCGTTCCACCAGCCCGTGGTGGTCGATCCCAGCCACGCCACCGGGCGCCGCGACCTGATCGGCCCGCTCTCGCGCGCCGCCGTGGCCGCGGGCGCGGACGGCCTGCTCATCGAGGCCCACCCCGACCCGGCCCACGCCCGCAGCGACGGCCCCCAGGCCCTCGACGAAGCCGCGCTCACCGGGGTCGCCCGGGATGTGGGGGTGGGCAAGTGAGCGCCCCCACGACCCAAACGCCCATGGGCAGCGGTCAGATGTTCGACCGCATCGCGCCGCGTTACGACCTGCTCAACCGGATCATGAGCGGCGGCCTGGACCAGGGCTGGCGGCGCAAGCTGGTGCGCCTGGTCGAGGCGCCGGACCACGCGCGCCTGCTGGACCTGGCCACGGGCACGGCGGACGTGGCCATCGCGCTCGCCGCAAACTACGGGGACGCGCAGGTCGTCGGCAGTGATCCCAGCGAGAACATGCTCGGGGTGGGCCGCGAGAAGCTGCACGATCTGGCGCTCGAGGACCGCATCACGCTGGACGTCGGGGACGCGCAGGCGCTGCCCTACGCGGACGCCAGCTTCGACGGCGTGACGATGGCCTTCGGCATTCGCAACGTGCCCGACCGGCCGAAGGCGCTGCGCGAGATGGCACGGATCGTGCGCCCCGGGCGGCGCATCTGCATCCTGGAGCTCGGCGAGCCGGACAACCCCTTCGCCAAGCTGCACGTGCACCACATCGTCCCGCGGCTCGGCGCGCTCTTGAGCGGGTCGAACGAGTACCGCTACCTGCAGACCTCGATCGAGGCGTTCCCGCCCCCGGAGCGCTTCTGCGACATGATGCGCACGGCGGGGCTGGTGGACGTCGTGTACCATCGCCTCGCGTTCGGCGCCGCCCACATCTACGTGGGCGTGGTACCGGCAAGCGCCGCGCAGGCGTGATAGCATTCGCGGCCATGACGCGCCGCATTCAGACCGGGCTCGCCGCCCTCGCTCTTCTCTCCGCCTGCGGGGGCACCCCCGCGCCCGCCGACGCGCCCGTCGCCGCGAGCGGCTCGCCCGTATCCGCCGCGCCGCCGACCGCGCCGCCCGCAGTGGACGTCTGGGCCGGCGTGCTCGCCGGGGGCGCGACCTACGTGCTCCAGGGGGGCGCGGGCCTGAAACTCCAGGCCGTCGTCGCCAGCCCGCGCGCGCTGGGCAAGGGGCAGACGGTGCGGCTCGAGTGGTCCGTGGGCGGCGCGCCCCATGTCGGCGCGCCCTCGCAGGTCGCCGCGGACGCCGAGGCCGTGCACCTGCTGGACGCCAGCCTGGAGGACGCCGACGTGGTCGATGCGCTGGCCGCGCCCTCGCCCTGGCCTCGGCAGTCCCGGCCGGTGCCGGTGCAGACGCGGGTGGACGGCCTGTACGCCCAGGTCTGGCGCGGGCCGGACGACGTCGTCGTGTGTTACGGCGAGGGCCCGCCGCCCGATGCGCCGCCCTGCGAGGACGTCTGCTTCGCCGAGCTCTGCGTCAGCCAGAAGGCCGGCATCATCGAGCTCGGCGGCACCTGGGCGCCGAACTTCGAGGCGTTCACGGCGGCCGGCTACGAGCGGTTCCGCGAGACGCTCACGTTCGTCGGCACGCCGACGAAGTAACCCGCCGCCTCAGCGGCAGCCCTCGTCCGCGCGGCCGTCGCAGTTCTGGTCGACGCCGTCGCCGCAGATCTCGGCCGCCCCCGGGTGCACGCCGGGGTTGCCGTCGTCGCAGTCGTTGCCGCAGGCCGGGTAGGTGTCGCCGTCCGTGTCCACGCGACGCCCGCCACAGGTGTCCTCGCAGATGGCCCCGTAAGCCAGGTCACAGGCCTGGTCGTCCCACATGCCGTCGTCGCCGCGCATCACGGCGCAGTCCTCGACGCCCCCCGCGCTGGGCTGCCCGGGCGACCAGCCGAGCCAGGTGGGCGGGTTGCCGTCCACCCAGGCCCACTCGTCGATGGCGAAGCGGTCCTGCAGGCCGATCCAGAGCGGCGCATCCGTGAGCGCGAGCGCCTGGGCGTGGACCCACGCGGCCTCGCCGGCCGTGTCGAACACGGCCAGGTCGGCTCCGAGGGCCTGGCAGGCGTTGCGGGCGTCGTTGGCCGAGCGCGCGCCGCCGCAGATCTTGTAGCTGTGCGCGCCGCGGAAGACCTGGAAGCAGTCGCAGTTCGCGCCTTCGTCCGCCACGCCGTTGCAGTTCTGGTCGATGCCGTCGCCGCAGATCTCCGGCGCCCCGGGGAACACCGTGTTGTCGTCGTCGTCGCAGTCGGCGCTGCAGTTGTTCAGGCCGTCGCGGTCGCGATCGCCGTTGAAGTCACAGAGATCTTCGCAGAGCACGGCCTTCTGGCGCAGGCAGTTCAGGTCGTCGAAGGCGCCGGAGGCCGCGGTCATGTACACGCAGTCCTCCTCGCCGTTGGCGTCGTCGGCCTCGTCCACCCAAGTGAAGGGGCCGTCGCCCGAGCCGCCGCCCGAGAGGAAGGAGTAGGTCCCCTCGAAGTCGCGGTCGTTCAGGCCGATCCAGAAGTCCTGATTCGAGATGGGGTGCGCCTGCTCGTAGAGCCACTGGGCCTCGAGCACGTGGTCCGGGGCGGCCAGCGTCGATCCGAAGAACGCGCAGTGGGCCTGGGCGTCCTGCCAGTTGCGCGGCGTGAGGCAGGCCAGGTAGCGGTGGCCGTTGCGCTCGATGGTCTCGCAGTCCGGGCACCCCGGATCGTCGTCGGCGACGCCGTTGCAGTCCTGGTCGATGCCGTCGCGGCACACGTCCTCGGCGGCGGGGTTGATGGTCGGATCGTCCGGCGCGCAGTCGGTCTCGCAGCGAAAGCCGTCGCCGTCGGGGTCGGCGTTCGCGCCCAGGATGCACTCGAACTGGGTGCCCAGGTCCATGCGGCGGCGCGCCAGGAAGTTGACGACGTCGTTGACCGAGTTGTCCACGCCGGCGACGCGGTAGGGCGAGCGGGGGTCGATCTCCACGAAGGGCCGGATGACCGCGTAGGTGTCTCGGATGAGCGTCTCCAGGTCCATGCCGTCCAGCGTCTGCATGATCTCGCCGAATTTGCCCTCGTAGGCGTTGCGGCAGGCGACGTTGGCCAGGCAGGTCTGGAACAGGCGGCCCTGGCCCGAGTAGATGTCGTTGTTGCGGCCGAAACACTGGTCGGTGCCCCAGGGCTGCAGCGACAGGCGCCCGATGTCGTCCACGTGCATGACCCAGTTGTTCCGGGTCGGCGCGTAGCCGTCCCAGTGGCCGATGTACTGCTCGATCGCCATCGTGGTGATGATGCGGTCCCAGTCGAAGAGCATCTGCGCGGCTTCGCTGCCGTAGATGTCGCCGTCGGGGGGGGTGTCCAGCGCGTCGACGATGGCGTGCATGTCGTCGCGCATCAGGGGGTTGCCCTCCTTCACGTCCAGGCGCTCGACGAGGTCCTGCCGCAGGTCCTCGCCGTAGCGGCCCTCGTAGACGTGGCTGGTGCCCGGGAAGCAACGACCGAAGAGCAGGTCGTCGTAGTTCTCCATGTTGGCGTAGAGGCCGTACGCCTCGTCGTTCACCCGGACCCACACGTAGCCCACGCGCGGGGCACACACGCCCATGGCGCGGAAGATGGTGTAGGCCGCGAACTGGCTCATGGACGAGCGGTCCTGGACCATGTTGTTGAGCGTGAGCTCTTTCAGGCCGAGGAACCGCTGGTTGGGCGCGAACTCGTTGATGTCGATCTTGAAGCCGGACTTGCCGGTGATGGGCCGGAAGCTGCCGATGCGGCCCTTGAGGTGCAGGCCGACCTGCATGGATTCGATGGGGTCGGAGAACTCGTCGAGCCGGAAGTCGAAGTCGGCCGTCACCGTGCTGCGCGGGTCGGAGATCAGGCGCTGCACGTCCGCGGGGTCGATGTACAGGTCGATGACCGGCACGCCGCCGGCGAGGGCGTCGAAGAGGATCGGGCCCGGGTCCACGCCGAGCTGGTTGGCCTCGCTCTTGGTGGCCATCGTGTGGGTCCAGTCGCCCGTGGCGTCGGGAAACCGGCCCCAGGTGTTGATGCCGTCCCGCTCGGGGACCTCGACGTGGTCGGCCGTGGTGCCGTTGGGTCGCACCAGTCGCAGGTGCTCTTCACCGCAGGAGATGCCGAAGTCGAAGCCCACGGTGCCGTCGCTCATGTCCGACTGCAGGAGCACCAGGAAGCCGTTCGCGGGCAGGACCGTGTCGGCGGGCACGATGTAGGCGTGGCCCTCGGGCGCCACTTCCTCCAGGGTATCGGTCAGCACCCAGCCGGAGAGGTCGAAGTCGGCGTCCGTGAGGTTCACGACCTCGACCCAGTCGTTGCCGTGGCAGTCGACCTCGTTCATCCGGACGTCTTCGATGACCACGCCGCCCGAGAAGTCCGGGCCCTCGGGGCCGGCGTCCCGCAGGGGCGGCTCGGCGCCACCCACGCCGTCGTCCGGCGTGTCCGGGCCGGCGTCCGACGGGTTTACCGCGCCGCCGCCGCCCTGGCCGCCGGGCTGCGCGCCCCCCGTCGAGGCGTCCGCCGGGCTCACTGCGCCACCGCCGCCCTGGCCGCCAGGCTGCGCGCCGCCG
>CAINDO010000652.1 GCA_903847385.1 uncultured Myxococcales bacterium | reverse complement strand
GCCCCCGCCGCCCGCCGACGGTGGCATCGCGCCGCCGCCCGCGGACGCCGCCGTCGTGCCCGAGCCGGACGCCGCCGTGGTCGACCCCGTGGCCTGCAGCCCCGACGACTCGGAGCCCAATCAGACGTGGCAGGCCGAGGTCGCCGAGGGCCAGCGTCTGCCCCAGAACGTGTCCGAGCTGCGGCGCCGCACGCTCGAACCCGGCGATGAAGACTGGTACGACTTCGAGGCCGGTCTCATCAACCTGAACCTGGGCGCCACGCTGGCCGCCGAGCCCGAGTGTGTGGGGCCGGGCGGGCGCCTGTGCGCCGAGCTGCTCTGGTACACCTGGGTCAACGCCGAGGGCCTCGTGGGCGACGAGCCGGTGGTGCTCGTCGATCGCCGCTGCGGAGACATCGCGGATGGTCTTTCGCTCCAGGCCGGCGGTGTCGGCGGCCTGGCCGGCGAGCCCTGGACTTCGGTGCTCGTGCATGTTACGGAGGACGCCGCCGCGCCCCTGGCCGCGCCGCTGCCGTACGTCGTCCGGGTCACCCGGTAGTCGGCGCCGCCATGCCACGCGTCGTCCTCAACCCCGCCCGCGACCTCGACGAGAACACATCTCTGTGGCAGGCCACGGCCGCCCCGCGCGAGGCCCTGCCGCCGCTCGCCGGGGACATCACCGCGGATGTGATCATCATCGGCGCCGGCTTCACCGGCATCTCCACGGCCTACCATCTGGCGCGGCGCTACCCCGACCGACACATCGTCGTGCTCGAGGCGCGTCAGGTGGGCAACGGCGCCTCGGGCCGCAGCGGCGGCATGGCGCTCAACTGGATCAACGGCGTGCACGCCGACACACCGGAGCGCGCCCGGCGGGTCTACGGCGCCACCAAGGCCGGCCTGGACTGGATCGCGAGTGTCATCGCCGAGCACGGCCTGAACGTGCGGTTCAATCGCATCGGCTGCCTGGACACCTACACGAACAACCAGCGCGCGGAGGAGGCCCACGAGAGCGCCGAGAAGCTCGCCGCCTGGGGCATCCCCGTGCAGTACCTGCAGGGCTCGGCGCTGGAGTCCCGGGTGCGCGCGCGTGGTGTCGTCGGCGCGGTGAACGACCCGACGACGGGCCAACTGCACGGCCTCGATCTGTTGCGCGGGCTCGTGCCCATCCTGCAGGGCTACGGCGTACGCATCTGTGAGAACAGCCCCGTCGTCGCCATCGAAGAGGGCAAGACGCACGTCGTCCGCACGCCGAATGGCAGCGTGCGCGCGCCGACGCTCGTGCTCGCCACGAACGCCTACACCGCGCGGCTGGGCTACTTCACCCGCGGTGTGTTCCCGCTGCACTCCCATGTCATCGCCACGGACCCGCTGCCGCTGGAGCGCTGGCGCGAGCTGGGCTGGGGCGACACCGCCGGCTTCTGCGACGACCTGGACCGCATCGCCTACGCCAGCATGTCCGCCGACGGCCGCCTGCTGATCGGCGGCGGCGGCAACGGCGCCTACTCCTATGCGTACGGCGGACACACCGCCTGGCCCATGGACGCGACGGCCCAGTTCACCTTCGTGCACAACATCCTGAAGAAATACTTCCCCGACGCCGCCGACGTCCGAATCGCCCACCGCTGGACCGGCCCCGTCTGTGCGACCATGACCCGCGTGTGCAGCATCGGCGTGACCGGGGAACACAAGAACGTCTTCCACGGCCTCGGCTACAGCGGCCACGGCGTGGTGCTCGCCAACCTCGCCGGCCAGGTCATCTGCGATCTGTACAGCGACCACCACGAGCCCTGGCGCGACCTGCCGTTCTACCAGCGCCGGCTCGATGGCATCCCGCCCGAGCCCATCCGCTGGGTGGGGTATCAGATCTACACCAAGCTCACCGGCCGCTCGCCGCGGAAGAAGATCGCGGACGATGTGTGACGCTCACGGCCGGCAGACGCCCTGCCGGCAGCTCATCGGCATGCCCTGAGGGGACATCGGGCAGTCGGCGTTGGCCATGCACGTGGGCACGCAGATGTTGCCCATGGGCGAGGGGCCGCAGGTGCAGCCCGCCGAGCCGGCCGGGCAGGCGCCGTTGCAGTCGGCGGCCACGTTGCAGGCCACGGGGCCCATGCCACCCATCATGCCGCCGCCGGGGGCGAACGAGGCGTCCGGCGCGGCGTGGAAACACCGCGGGATATAGGGGAACGTGTAGGTGAGCACGTAGTGATAGGTGTTCACGGTCTGCCCGTCGAAGGTCACCGTGCCGACACGCCCGTTGCACTCGTCCAGGTCGCCCGTGCCGGCGACATACTCCCAGTCCTGCACGAAGGTGCCATCGTAGTTGCCGCCGGGGCCGCCGGCCGGGCGGGCGCCCGCGCGCAGCCGGTAGCTGGAGCGCATCTCGGAGAGCCCGCTCATGGGATCGTCGGGCCGCGTGTAATCCCAGCGCCCGAAGATCGGGTACCCGTCGCCGGCCCAACCCACGAACGTGAGCGCCGGGTCGTCCGGCATCAGACCGGTGGGGATGCCGTGGTAGTGATACGCACCCGTCGGCTGCACGTGCGCGAAGTTGCAGTCCAGGCCCAGCGACGTGGGGTGACGCGTCTGGTCCGTGGCGCCGGCCCCCTCGAAGTAGCCGGGCGCGGTGGCGTAACGCGACGCCTCGTAGCGCCAGTTCGTGTCGTCGTTCCACGTCTCGGCCGTACCGGGGTCGAGGACGACGCCGCTGAGCGCGATGCCGAAGACCTGGGCGATCGTCCCGGCGCCGGCGGGGACGACCGGCACGCGATAGTTGTAGACCTGCGGCGAGATCGTGTTCGGGTTGCCCGGGTTGGGGAAGTCGCCGACGTCGTGGTTCGGGATGCCGTTGATGGAGAAGACCCGGAAGCCGTTCTGGATCACGACGCCGTACTGGTGGCCGACGCCCAGCTCGCACTCCAGGGCGAGCGCGGTGCGGGTGCAGGCGTTCAGCGTGACGTTGAAGTTGCTGGTGGCGTCCATCGCCGCGACGGGCGTGGGCGTGGTCACCTCGCCCGGGTTGTTGCAGTCGAGGACTGGCGGCGGCTCGGCGCCACCCATCCCGACCATGCCACCGGGCGCGGGCTGACCGCCCATCGGGGGCTCGGCGCCACCCATCGGGGGTGGGGGCGGCGGCTGTCCGCCAGGCGCAGGCTGCCCACCCATCGGCGGGGGGGGCTGTTCGCCACCCATTGGCGGCGGCGGCTGGCCACCGGCGCCGCCCGCGCTCGGTGTGCCTCCGGAACCGCCCGCGCTGGGCGTTCCACCGGATCCGCCGGCGCTCGGCGTGCCACCGGCGCTCGGCGTGCCACCGGCGCTCGGCGTTCCGCCGGACCCGCCCGTGGTGCCCTGGCCGGCGGCGTCGGCGCCCGAGGCGGCGCCCCCCTCACCGGCGCTGGCGTCGAGGCCGGTGCCCTTGTCGTCCGAGGTGACGTTCTCCAGACAACCGGAGACGAGCGCGACGCTGGCGGCCAGCGCAAAGAGACGTGAATGGGCCATCGATGATCCCCCGATTTCGTGGCTGGGTGGGCGAGGAGCGCAATGTAGGGTAGAACCGCCCCATGAAGCGAGAACCGTGCCACACCGCAGACCGCCCGCCGCAGGGCGGCGCCGATGCCGAACTGTCAAGCGGTGTTGACGCTCGGGCTGCGCGTGTCAGGTCGCATGGACACCTCGGCCGGCAGTCCGGGCTCGTCGGTCTGCTGGTGGCCTTGGCGACGACGACCGCCCACGCGCACGGCGCGGACGCGAACCAGATCCAGCTCGTCCTCCACGAGGGCGTCGCCGAGGTCGTCGCCACGCCGCCCGCCGACTTTCCCGGCCTGCGGTTCGCCGACGACGACGCCGACGGTCGGCTCTCCCGCCCGGAGATGGACCGCCACCGCGCCGAGGTCCGCGACGTCCTGACCGCGGCGATCTCCGTCGTCGACGAGGCGGGGCGCGCCCCGCGCCTGGATCGCGCGGACGTCTCCCTGCCCGTGACGCCCACGACGCCCGGGGTCGAAGGCCGTGACTTCGTCCGCCTCACCCTGCGGCTCGAGTTCGACGCGGAGCCGAAGGCGCTCCGGGTGATCTGTCGCTTCGTCGGCGAGCACCCGGTCATGCTCCTCGCCCACCGCGCCGACGGCCGCGGCGAGCCGGGCCGGCTGGGCCTGAAGGGGCCCCCTCAGGTCGCGCGCTTCGACGCCGACCACCCCGAGGCCGTGGTCCTCGGCGAGGCGGCGCCGGTCCCGGCCCCGGCGCCACAGCCCGAGCCCACGTGGCTCGAGCGCGCCGCGCCGTTCATCATCCCGCTGGCCCTGCTCGCGCTGGGGCTCGCTCCGTGGCTGCGCCGCCGCGTCAGGCGATCCACACGCTCTTCACGTCCGTGAACTGAAGCATGCCCTCGCGGCCGAGCTCGCGGCCCCAGCCGCTCATCTTGGTGCCGCCGAAGGGCATGCGCGGGTCGGAGCGCACGAGGTCGTTCACGAACACGGCGCCGCAGCGCAGGCGGGCGGCCAGGGCGGCGGCGCGGTCGCGGTCCTGCGTCCACAGGGCGGCGCCCAGGCCGTAGGGGCTGGCCGAGGCCGCCGCGATGGCGGCGTCGGCGTCGGCCACCACGCGCACGGCGGCGCAGGGGCCGAAGGTCTCGTCGTCCCAGGCGGCCATGCCCGGGCCGGCGTCCACGAGCAGGGTGGGCGGGTACCACCAGCCGTCCTGCGCGGGTGTGGCCCCGCCGAGCAGGCAGCGCGCCCCGGCGGCGATGGACCGGGCGACCTGGTCGGCCAGCTCGTCCCGAAGGTCGCGGCGCGCCATGGGGCCGACCTGGGTGGCCGCCTCGCGCGGGTCACCCAGCGTGTGGGTCTCCATCGCGGCGCGGAACCGTTCGACGAAGGCCTCGGCCACGGACTTCACGACGATGAAACGCTTGGCGGCGATGCAGCTCTGGCCGTTGTTCAGCAGGCGCGCGCGGGCGGCCACGTCCGCGGCTTTGTCCAGGTCGGCGTCCTCGAGCACGATGAAGGGGTCGCTGCCGCCCAACTCCAGCACCGAGGGCTTCAGATGGCGACCCGCGGCGGCGGCCACGGCCTGCCCGGCCCGCGTGCTGCCGGTCAGAGTCACGGCCGCCACGCGGCGGTCGGCGATCAGGCCCTCGATCTGGTCCACCCGCGCGTTCACGGACACGATCAGGCCCTCGGGCAGGCCGGCCTCGCGGGCGATCTCCACGATGGCCTCGGCGCACCGCGGCACGTTGGGCGCGTGTTTCAACACGATCGTATTGCCCGCCATCAGCGCGGACGCGCCGAACCGGAACAACTGCCAGAAGGGGAAGTTCCACGGCATGATCGCCAGAATCGGCCCCATGGGATCGTGGCGCACGTAGCTCGCCGTGGCCTCGGTGGCGATGTGATCCGGTGCGAGCCAGGCGGCGGCGTGTTCGGCGGCGAACTCGCAGGCCCAGGCGCACTTTTCGGCCTCGCCCTTGCCCTGCGCGAAGGGTTTGCCCATCTCCTCGGCCATCATCAGGCCGTCCGCGGCGGCGCGGCGGCGGAGCACGGTGCCCAGGCTGCGGAGCGCGGTGGCGCGCGTCTCCAGGGGGGCGCGCGACCATTCGGTGAAGGCGGCGTCGGTCTGCGACAGCGCGGCCTCCAGGTCGGCGGCCGTGGCCTCGGGGCGCTCGCCCACCAGTTGGCCGTTGCTGGGATCGACGGAGCGGAACTCGGTGCGATTTTCGGACATGCGCGGCAGTCTACACGGGCCGGGAGCGCCGGTGTAGAGTCGGCGCCCGACATCACCACTGCGTAACGAGGCCCCCCGTGAGCGTTGCCGAGAAAGCCATTCATCTGCAGACGGAGATCCCCGGACCCCGCAGCCGCGCGCTCATCGCCCGGCGCGAGGCGGCCTCGCCCCCGGGGGCGGCCAAGCTCACGCCCATCGCCATCGAGTCGGCGCACGGGGCCGTCGTCACCGACGTGGACGGCAACCGCTTCATCGATCTGGCGGGCGGCATCGGCACGCTGGCCGTGGGTCACACGCCCGCGGCGCTGGTCGAGGCGCTGAAGGCGCAGGCCGAGAAGCTCGTGCACATGTGCGCCATCGTGGCCACCTACGAGCCCGCCGTGGCGCTCTGCGAGCGGCTCAACGCGCTGGCCCCGGGCGATGCACCCAAGCGCACCGTGCTGATGAACAGCGGCGCCGAGGCGCTGGAGACGGCCGTGCACATCAGCCGGTCGTTCACCAAGCGGCAGGGCATCGTGGTCGTCGAGGGCGCCTACCACGGGCGCACCAACCTCACGATGGCCATGACCTCGAAGTTCAATCTGTTCAAGAAGGGCTTCGGGCCCTTCGCCCCCGAGGTCTATCGTTTCCCGTTCCCCAATCTGTATCGGCGCCCGGCCGAGATGACGGCGGAACAGTGGACGCAGTGGCATGTGAACAACCTGGAGCATGCCTTCACGGCCATCGTGGATCCCTCGCACGTCGCGGCCGTGGTCATTGAGCCCGTGCTGGGCGAGGGCGGCTTCCTGCCCGTGCCCGCGCCGTTCCTGCGCCGTCTGCGCGAAATCTGTGACACCCACGGCATCGTGCTGGTGGCCGACGAAGTGCAGTCGGGCATGGGTCGCACGGGCAAGCTGTGGGCCTGCGAGCACGCCGGCGTGGTGCCGGATCTCATCACCACGGCCAAGTCCCTGGGCGGCGGCATGCCCATCTCGGCGGTCATCGGCCGCGAAGACATCATGTCCGCGCCGCACCCGGGCGGGCTGGGCGGCACCTACTCGGGCAACCCGCTCTCCTGCGTCGCCGCCCTGGCCGCGCTGGACGAGATCACCCGCCCCGAGTTCCTCGAGCGCGCCAACGCCATCGGCGAGCGCCTCCGCGGCCGCCTGCTGGCCATTCAGGCGGCCCACCCCCGCCTCGTGGGCGATGTGCGCGGCCTGGGGCCCATGCTGGCCATGGAGCTGGTCAAGGACCCGGAGACCAAGGCGCCCTGGCTCGAGGCCACGCAGGCCGTCAACGCCGGCACCCTGCTCCGCGGTGTCATCACCATTCGCGCGGGTCTGTTCTCCAACTGCGTGCGTCTGTTGCCGCCGCTGAACATGTCGGACGCCGAGATCGACGAGGCGATGGACGTCCTGGCGACGACCGTCGACGCCGTCGCCGCGCAGATGGGGGCATCGTGATCGACAAGATGCTCATCGGCGGCGCCTGGGTCGACGCCCGCCACGGCGGCCGCTGGCCCCTGGTGGACCCGGCCACGGAGTCGGTCATCGCCGACATGCCCTACGGCGACGCCGCCGACGCCCGGGACGCCCTGGACGCCGCCGCCGGGGCCTTCCCGGCCTGGGCCGCCAAGACACCCTACGAGCGCGGGGCCATCCTGGAGAAGGCCGCCGATCTCATCGCCGCCCGCGTCGAGGAATACGCGCGGCGGACCACGGAAGAGTCCGGCAAACCACTCGCGCAGTCCCGCGGCGAGTGGGCCGGCGCCCCGAACTATCTGCGTTTCGCCGCCGAAGAGGCCCGCCGCCTCGGCGGTCGCTGGATCCCCGCCCGCCTGCCCGGCCGCCGCATCGACGTCACCTACGAGCCCCTGGGCGTCGTCGGTGTCATCACGGCCTGGAACTTCCCGATCTACAACGTGAATCGGGCCGTCTCCTCGGCGCTGGCCGCCGGCTGCACGGCCGTGGTGCGCCCCTCGGAGTTCACCCCGCGCTCGGCCTTCGACTACGCCCGCGCCCTGGTGGACGCAGGCCTGCCCGCCGGTGTGTTGAACGTGATCAACGGCGACGCGGCGTCCATGGGCAAGGCCCTGATGGACGACCCGCGCTGCCGCAAAGTCGCCTTCACCGGCTCCACGCGCGTGGGCAAGCTGCTGATGGACGCCGCCTCGCGCACGGTCAAGCGCCTGGCCCTCGAGCTGGGCGGCAACGCCCCGGTCATCGTGTTCCCGGACGTCGACGTCGCCGCCGTGGCGCGCGCCGGGGTCATCGCCAAACTCCGCAACGCCGGGCAGGTCTGCATCGCCCCGCAGCGATACATCGTGCACGCGTCCATCGCCGATGCCTTCGGCGCAGCGGCGGCCGAGGCCATGGGCCGCGAGGTCCTGGGCCACGGTCTGTCGCCCGAGACCACGGTGGGGCCGCTCATCAACGGCACGCAGCGCGACCGCGTGGCGGCGCTCGTCGAGGGCAGCCTGAACGGCGGCGCCCGCGCGCTCGCCGGCGGCCACCGGGGCAAGTCGGACCGCGGCTTTTTCTACGCGCCCACGGTGCTCGACCGCCTCGCGCCGGACGCCCCCGTGCTGCGCGAGGAGATCTTCGGCCCGGTCATGCCCATCGTGACCTTCGAGACCCCCGAAGAGGCGCTGCGCATCGCCCATGAGACCGAATACGGCCTGGCCTCGTTCGTCTTCACGCGCGATTTGAAGACGGCCATGAACGTGTCCGAGCGCCTGCAGTTCGGCCTGGTGGGCGTCAACGACTGGTACCCCGTCACGGCCGAGGCCCCCTTCGGCGGCATGAAACAGTCGGGGCTCGGGCGCGAGTCCGGGCTCGAGGGCGTCCACGAGTACGTCGAGGCGCGCACGCGATACTTCGGAGGTCTGTGATGAGCGAAGCGACCCCCCGCCGCATTCGTGTGCTCTCGCTCGAGGGCAGCCCCGCCGAGCGCGGCCGCGCGCACGGCCTGGCCTACGCCGAGGCCATCCGCGAATACACGGCCGAGCGCGTTCACCTGGCCGCGGACGGCAGTTGGGCCGGCCGCCCCGCCACCCGGGCGGACGTCCTGGCGCTCGCCGAGGAGATGCTGCCCGCGCACCGCGCCTACGCGCCTGACCTCACCGAGGAGATGGTCGCGATGGCGGAGGCCGCCGGCATCAGCGCCGCCGAGGCCATCATCGTGGGCGGCTTCACCGACTTCGTGGACGCCGTCCGCGCCCGGGGCGCCGCCAACGTGCCCGAAGAGGACGACTGCACCTCCGTCCTGAACGCCCGCTACCTGGCCCAGACCTGGGACATGCACGACAGCGCCACGCCCCACGTGGTCATGCTGGACGTGCGGGACGAGATCCCGGCGCTCGTGTTCTCCACGGTGGGCTGCCTCGCCCAGATCGGCATGAACGCCGCGGGCATCGCCATCGGCATCAACAACCTGGTCGGCACGGACGGCCGCGTCGGCGTGACCTGGCCCTTCGTGGTGCGCAAGGTCCTCCAGTCCGCGACCATCGAGACCGCGCTCGCCTGCATCCTGGACGCGCCCCTGGCCGGCGCGCACGACTACCTGATCCTGGACGCCCAGGGTCGCGGCTACAACGTCGAGGCCATGCCGACCCACGCGGCGGTCACGCCCTTCCAGGGCACGCCGCTGGTGCACACCAACCACTGCCTGGACGCCGAGACGCTGCGCCGTCAGGCCGAGCGCGCGCCGGCCCTGCTGGCCTCGTCCCAGGCCCGCTACACCCGGGCCGTCGAGCTCGCCGCCGCCCCGCTGGACGTGGAGTCGCTCATCGCCCTCACCCGCGATCCGGTCATCTGTCGGCGCTCCGAGCCGCCCTACCACGTCGAGTCCTCCGGCGCCGTGGTGATGCGCCCGGCGACGCGTGAGCTCTGGGCCGTCTGGGGCGTGCCCGCGGACAACGAGTATCAGCGTTTCCGCGTATTTTGATGCCATTGACAGGGGGGGCCGCACCCCCGAGTATCGCCGCTCCAGGAGGAGGTCCCATTGGCCGCAGGATCCACCGAGCCCCCGGTCGTCGAGTTCCGGCATGTCAACAAGACATTCGGTGACTACAAGGCCTGCAACGACATCTCGTTCCACGTGGCCAAGGGCGAGTTCTTCTCGCTGCTCGGCCCCTCCGGCTGCGGCAAGACCACCACGCTGCGCCTCATCGCCGGCTTCGAGGAGCCGGACGCCGGCGGCGGCGAGGTCCTCATCAACGGTGAGGTCGTCAACCGCAAGCGGCCGTACGAGCGCCAGCTCGCGATGGTGTTCCAGAACTACGCGCTGTTCCCGCACCTGAGCATCGAGCGGAACATCGCCTTCGGCCTCGAGATGAAGAAGACGCCGAAGAGCGAGATCCCCGGCCGGGTGGAGAAGGCCATGCAGATGGTCCGCATGGACCCCGGCATGTTCGCGCGGCGCAAGCCGGCCCAGCTCTCCGGCGGTCAGCGGCAGCGCGTGGCGCTCGCCCGGGCGCTCGTGCTCGAGCCCTCGGTGCTCCTGCTGGACGAGCCCCTCGGCGCCCTGGATCTCAAGCTCCGCAAGGAGATGCAGCTCGAGCTCAAGCACCTGAACAAGCAGCTCGGCACCACGTTCATCTTCGTCACGCACGACCAGGAAGAAGCGCTGACGATGTCCGACCGCATCGCGGTCATGAGCAACGCCCGCATCGCGCAGCTCGGGACGCCGGCGGAGATCTACGAGTGTCCGCGCACGCCCTTCGTGGCGCGGTTCATCGGCGAGTCCAACTTCTTCGAGGGCAAGGCCACGGGGCGCACGGCGGATGGCCACGGCTTCACCGTCGAGGGTGAGGGCGGGCGCTACGACATCCCGCACCACCCGGTGGTCGCCGAGGGCAAACGCGTGCAGATCGCCGTGCGGCCCGAGTGGCTGGACGTCCTGCGGCCCGAGGACGTCCCCGCGGACGAGAACGCGCTGCCCGGGAAGGTCCAGGAGATCATCTACCTCGGCGAGACGCTCCACGTGCTCGTGAAGGTCGGCGAGCGCACCGTCGCCGTGGCCGTGCGCAACGAGGGGCAGCTCACGCGGCCGCTCGGCTTCAAGTCCGGGGATGCCGTCGCCGTCGCCTGGAAACCGGAAGACTGCCAGGTCCTGGAGGAGGACTGATGGCGGGCCCCACCCTGCGCCAGCGCGCCCTGCGGTTCCTGCACGACCGCCCGCAGCTCAAGGCGTGGGCCCTGCTCGCCCCGGGGCTCGGCTGGCTGCTCGTGTTCTTCGTCGTGCCGCTGCTGCTGATGTTCGGCTACAGCTTCATGCCCCGCAACGTCTACGGCGGCGTCGATCTCGGCTTCACGCTGGAGAACTACTCCCGCTTCTTCGACCCGCTCTATCTGGGCATCGTCCTCAAGACGACACTCTATGCCATCGCCTGCACCGCGCTGTGCCTGATGTTCGGCTACCCGGTGGCCTATGCCATCGCCCGGGCCGGTCGCTGGCGCAACTTCATGATCTTCCTCGTGATGTTGCCCTTCTGGACCAGCTTCCTGGTGCGCATGTACGCCATGATGTTCCTCATGCGGGACTCCGGTCTCATCAACAAGACGCTGATGGACCTGGGCGTCATCGAGACCGGCTTCGAGATGCTCTCCACCCCCTTCGCGGTGCTCGCCGGGCTCATCTTCGGCTTCCTGCCCTTCATGGTGCTGCCCATCTACGCCTCGCTCGAGAAGCTCGACCTCTCCCTGCTCGAGGCGGCCGAGGTGCTCGGCGCCCCGCCGGCCTCGCGGTTCTTCCGGGTCACGCTGCCGCTCTCCATGCCCGGCGTGGTGGCCGGCTCGCTCCTGGTCTTCATCCCGGCCCTCGGGTCGTTCCTCACGTCCGACGTCCTCGGCGGCGCCAAGGAGATCCTCGTGGGCAACCTGGTGCAGAACCAGTTCAGCTCGGCCCGCGACTGGCCCTTCGGCTCCGCGGCCTCCTTCGTGATGATGGCGCTCGTGCTCGTGGCCGTGAGCGTCTACCTCCGCGTGCGGGACGCGGGGGACGAGATGGCCAAAGAGGCCAAGTCATGATGCCGCAGAAGCTCCCCTACTGGCTGGTGGCCGGCGTGGCCACCGTGATGCTCTTCATGCACGCGCCGCTGCTGGTGCTGGTGCTGTTCTCCTTCAACGACTCCAAGTTCTCGATGGAGTGGAAGGGCTTCACGGGCAAGTGGTACGAGCGACTCGCCGAGCGCCAGGACATCCTGGACGGCCTGTACTCGAGCGTGACTGTGGGCCTCGCCTCGACGCTGATCGCCACGGTCCTGGGCACGCTCATGGCGCTGGCCATAGCGCGCCACGAGTTCCGCGGCCGGCGGATGATGGAGGCGCTGCTCTACGTGCCCATCGTCACGCCCGAGATCGTGGTGGGCATCTCGCTGCTCATCATGTTCATGGCCATCCACTTCCCGCTGGGGCTGGGCTCGATCACCGTGGCCCACGTGGCGTTCAACATCTCCTTCGTGGCCGTGGTCGTGCATGCCCGCTTGCAGGGCATGGATCGCAACCTCGAGGAGGCCGCCATGATCCTCGGCGCGGACGAGATCACGGCGTTCTTCCGGGTGACTGTGCCGCAGCTCTGGCCCGGCATCATCTCCGGCGGGATGCTCGCCTTCACGATGTCCTTCGACGACTACGTCATCACGAGCTTCGTGGCCGGCACGGACGCGGCCACCCTGCCCATGGTCATCTACACGATGGTGAAGAAGAACATCGAGCCATCGATCAACGCGATCAGCACCGTGGTGCTCATCGCCACCACGATCCTGATCTTCGTCTCCGACCGGTTCGGCCAGGAGAAGCCGCTGAAGGCCGACAAGGCCTGAGGCGTGACCGCTCGCCGCCCGCAACCCGTGACCTGACCCGAGAGAGAGAGGCCCCATGAAGCGCAAAGACGCCGATCGCGAGTTCCAAGGGTTCCTGGAGGGGCGGGTCGACCGCCGCGACTTCATCCGCAAGCTGCTGGCCGCCGGCGCCTCGGCGACCTCCGTGGCGGCGCTGCTCCAGGCCTGCAGCGGCGGCTCCAAGGAGCCGGCCAAACCTGCGGCGCCCGGCACGACGGCCCCCCCGACCTCGACGACCACGGCGGCGGTCTCGGCGGCGCCCAGCGCGGCGGCCTCGGCAGCGCCCAGCGCAGCGGCCAACGAGCCCGACCTCGGCGAGATGGAGAAGGAGCTCCACATCGCCAACTGGAGCGATTACATCGCCGAAGACACCGTCGAGAAGTTCTCGAAAGAGACCGGCATCAAGGTCAAATACTCCACCTACGAGTCCAACGAGGAGCTGATGTCCAAGCTCCAGGTGGGGGCCGCGGGCTACGACATCATGGTGCCCACGGGGTACATCGTCACGGTGCTCGCCGCGCAGAACCTGCTGCTCCCGCTGCGTAAGCAGTACCTGGGCAACTGGAAGAACGTGGCGCCGCTCTTCGTGAGCCCGGAGTTCGACACGGGCAACAAGTTCGGCGTGCCCTGGCAGTGGGGCACCACGGGCATCGCCTACCGCAGCGACAAGGTCAACCCGCCGCCCGACTCGTGGGGTGTGTTCCACGACGCCAAGTACAAGGGCAAGATGACCCAGATGGACGACCTGCGGGACACGGTCGGGGCCTGGCTGAAGTTCCGCGGCAAATCGCTCAACGCCACGGACGCGGCCGACCTCGAGCAGGCCAAGAAGGACGCCATCGCCGCCAAGGTCAACCTCAAGGCCTACGTGTCCGCGCCCGTCAAGGGTCAGCTCGTGGCCGGGGACGTCTGGATCGCCCAGCTCTGGAACGGCGACACCGCCCAGGCCAAGGTCGAGGAGAAGCTGATCGAGTACGTGCTGCCCAAGGAGGGCGCCGGCATCTGGACGGACTCGCTCGTGATCCCGGCCAGCGCGCCCCACAAGCGCGCCGCGCACGCCTTCATGGACTTCATCCTGCGCCCGGAGATCGCCGCGAGCATCTCGGACTTCACCGGCTACGGTACGCCCGTGGCGCCGGCCATGACGCTCATGAAGAACCCCGTGCCGTATCCCACGGCCGACGAGCAGAAGCGCCTGGAGTACCAGAAAGACCTCGGCCAGGCCGCGCAGGCCTGGGACAAGCTCTGGACCGAGATCAAGTCCGCCTGAGGCGGGCGCTGCCATGGCCGACGCGCCGCTGCCATATGTGATCCGCCCCGTCACGGGCGGGGACGAGGTCGATGAGGCCTACGGCGTGCTGGACGCCTGGTTCGGCGTGCGCGCCGAGCTGGAGCGGCGCGCGGTGATCGACCGGTGGCTCGAGCACCCGCAGGGCCTCACGGTGGGGCGCCTGCGCATGCGCTACCACCTGCTCGTCGCCCGCACGTCCGAGGGCGAGCTGGCGGCGGTGCGGGACTTCCACGTCGTCGTCGACCCCGAGCGGCGTGTGTGTGTCATCTATCTGGCGCATGCGTTCGTCCTGCCGGCGCATCGTCGCTCCGGACTGGCCCAGCGCCTTCGGGACGTCCCCATCGAGCTCGCCCGTGCCGACCTCGCCGCCTGGGACCTGCCCGACTGCGACCTGCTGCTCGGCGTGGAGCAGGAGTTCGCCGATCCCGCGGCCGAAGACACCCTGATCCGGCTCGTCGCTTACGGCCGCGCGGGATTCAAGGCCATCTCGCCGGCGATTCTGCCCTACGCCCAGGCGGACTTCAGCGATGTCGCCGCCGCGGGGCGCGAGGCCCGGCCGCTGCCGCTGATGGCCGTTTTGAAACACATCGGCCACGAGGCGTCCGACACACTCCCCGTGGCCCTCGCGGTCGCCTACGTCGAGCATCTGTTCGGTGTGTTCGCGACGCACGCCCGGCCGCAGGACCTCGTCGCCCCCCGGCGCCACGCGCTCGCGCGGCTGGCCGCCACGGGCCTCGACCGGGTGCCCTTGCGCCCGCTGCCCCGCGACCTGCAGGATCACGCCGCCCTGGCGCCCCTGCTCCACAGCGTCGCCATGACTCACTTTCCCCACCGACTCCGCACAGGAGAGCCCATGAACCCCGTCGTCATCCCCGGTGAGCCCGAGCGCGTCAGCGTGCGCACGACCATCCCCGGCCCGGCCTCCGAGGCCCTGCGCGCGCGCCACGGCAAATACCAGGACGCCCGCACCGTGCACCTGTACCAGGACGCGAAGCAGAGCCTGGGCAACTACCTGGTGGACGTGGACGGCAACGTGATGCTGGACCTGTACGGACACATCGCCGCGCTGCCCCTGGGCTACAACCACCCGGATCTGTTGGCGGCCTGGCGCAGCGGCCGGTTCGACTGGGCGGCGGGCTACCGGCCGGCGCTCGGCGTGGCCCCCTCGCCGGAGTACGTGGATCTCATCGAGAACACGCTGATGCACATCGCGCCCGCGGGCATGACCCGCGTGTTCACCTGCACCACCGGCGCCGAGGCCGTGGAGAACGCCCTGAAGGCGGCCTTCGTGGCGCGCGCGCGTCGGCGTCGGGGCGGGGCGGCGCCGAGCGCGGCCGACTGGTCCGAGTGTCTGCTCAACCGGCAGGCGCACACCAACAGCGTCAAGGTGCTGTCCTTCGAGGGTGCGTTCCACGGCCGCTCGCTCGGCGCCCTCTCGGCCACGCGCAGCAAGGCGATCCACAAGCTGGACTTCCCGGCCTTCGACTGGCCCGTGCTGCCGTTCCCGGCCAATGTGTTCCCGCTCGAGGACCACGCCGAGGAGAACCGCGCCCTCGAGGCCCGTGTGTTGGCGCAGGTCGAAGACATCTTGAAGACGCAGGACATCGCCGCGGTCATCGTCGAGCCCATCCAGGGCGAGGGCGGCGACCGCCACGCGAGCGCCGAGTTCTTCCGGGGCCTGCGGCGGTTGACCACGCAGTACGGCACGGCATTCGTGGTGGACGAGGTCCAGACGGGCGGCGGCGGCACCGGCCGCTGGTGGTACCACGAGACGTGGGACCTGCCCGAGCCGCCCGACCTGGTGACCTTCTCCAAGAAGATGCAGATCGGCGGGTATTACTGCCGCGAGGCCTTCCACCCCGCCGAGGCCTACCGCATCTTCAATACATTCCTGGGCGATCCGGTGCGCACGGCGCAGCTCGGTGTCATCGTCGAGGTCATCGAGCGCGATGGACTGTTGACGCAGACGCAGGCCACCGGCGAGGTCCTGGTGGACGCCCTGCGCGAGCTGTCGGCGCGTTACCCGGCGATTCTCTCCGCCGCGCGCGGCGCGGGCACCTGGGCCGCCATCGACTGTGTCGACGCCGCCACCCGCGAGAAGCTCCTGGCCCAGGTCCGCCAGCGCGGCCTGGAGATGGGCGGCTCCGGCGATCGCTCCATCCGGTTCCGACCGGCGCTCATTCTGGCCCCGCGTCACGTGGCCGAAGCCATGGACATCCTGGACGCCGGCTGCCGCGCCCTGTGAGGCTCTGGTCGTCGACCCCGCGGACCCTGGCGGCGTTCACGAGCCTCTGGGCCGCCACGGCGCTCGCCGAGCCCCGCGCCATCGCGTTCTCGCCCTCGTACGAGGCCCCGGAGCAGTGGACGTGGACCAGCGAGCCCACCCGCTCCGGCGGCTGGCAGTACGGCCACACGGCGCTGGGGAGCCCGCCCGTGCTCCAGGCGGACGCCGTGCGGGTCGAGTCCCCCGAGCCGGGGCAGGTCGTGGGCAGCACGGGCGCCGCACCCGCATGGTTGTTGGCGATCGAGCCGATGGCCCGGCTGAGCGGCGGCGTGCAGTCCGGCGATGTCTTGTTCCTGGCCACCGCCACGCCGGGCATGACACCCCGGCCCACGCTCTGGCGGGTCGCGCGGACCACGGGCGCCGTGGCATGGCAGCGCACGCTCGACCTGCCGTTCACGCCCACGGAGGCCTGGGCGGAGGCGGACATGGCCCTCTTCGGCGACGCGAACGGCGACTTCGTGGCGCTCGCCGCCGCCGACGGCGCCGAGAAGTGGCGACAGTCCACGGGCGCCACCGCCGCCGAGGTCGCCCATGGCCGCCTGGTCGTCCGCATCCCGGGCGAGGGGCTGCGCGTGCTCGACGTGCAGACGGGCGAGACCCGCCAGCGCCTGCCGCTGCCGGATGTGTCGGCCGAGGGCACCCTGGCGCTCGATGAGACCGCCGTGTATGCCATCGAGCGCACGCCCGCAGGCAGCGGGCGGCTTCGCGCCCTGGACGTCCGGACCGGCCGCCTCGTCTGGGAGTCGGCGCCGGGCCTGAGCCTGCGCAGCCCGCTCATGACCATTCACGACGTCGTCTTCGGCGTGGGCGAGGGCGGCGACCTGCGCGCCCTGGAGGCGCGCAACGGCGAGCTCCGCTGGGCGCTCGGCCTGGGCGACGCCGGCAACCCCGGCCTGTGGCGTCGCGACGACGACCTGCTCGTCACCGTCGGCTGGAACGAGACGCTGCCGCCCAACACACCCTTGCCCCTCGAACGTGCGCGTGTCTCGGGCCGCGTCACCGTGGACGGCCGCCCCTGGCGCGGCGCCCCCATCGAGCTGCAGGTCGGCGACCGCACGGTGCGCACCGGCGCGGACGGCCGCTTCGACACACCGCTCGAGGCCCGGGCGTTCTTCGGTGTGTTCGCCCGCCGCCTGGATGTGTCCACCGCGCGCCCACCCATGCCGGCCCGCGCCTTCGGCGAAGACACGCGCCCCACGTGGGTCCGACTCGACGGCCGCGGGAAATACACCGTGCAGCACGACATCGAGACCCAGCCCGGCGCCGACGGCGAGTAGGGCGGGGCGCGCCGTCGCCGCGGACCTGCGAACGGTGGTCGAAATTCTTCGGGTGTTCCCGGATAATCCCGGGTCATGCGCACACGCCTCGCCCTGTTCACCGCCGTGGTGTCGTTGTCCGCCTGCCTGCCGGACGAGTCACCGTCGACCGCTGACGCCGGTCTCTCCGCCACCCCCGATGCCGCCGGGGGTGGTGGTGGCGGGGTCACCGGCGGTGGCCCCGGGCCTTCGGGTGGGACCATGGCCCCCACGCGCGACGCCGCGGTCGCGGGCGGCTCGGGCGGCTCGGGCGGTGCATCGGTCGCCGATGCGGCGGTCTCGGGCGGTTCCGGCGGCTCGGCCGGCTCGGGTGGCGCCCCGGTCGCCGACGCGGCGGTCGCGGGCGGCTCGGGCGGCT
>CAINDO010000651.1 GCA_903847385.1 uncultured Myxococcales bacterium | reverse complement strand
CGCCGGCGGCGGCCCCGGCGTGCCCGATGGCGGTGTCGGCGGCGCGCTCGAGCCCGACGCCTTCATCCCGCCCCCGGTCTGCGTCGGCGCGGACGCCTTCACGGCCACGCCGGACGACGTCTGCTGCGACGGTCTGACGGCGGCCTGTCCCAACGACTTCTTCGGCATCGCCTGCGGCGATCCCTGCGACGGCCCCCAGGTCTGCATCCGCTGTGGCGACGGCGTGTGCGGCCCCCAGGAGGACGACTGCAACTGTCCGCTCGACTGCATGGGCGGCCCCATCGAGTGCACCCCGGCCGGCGGGGAGCTGATGTTCGGCGCACCCGGCGCCATGTGCTGCGCCGGCCTGCTGCCCGTGCCCAACGTGCAGCCCACGCCCGAGAACATCTGCCAGCTCGGCGGCCCGGGCGCCGGGACGGTCTGCGTCGCCGCCAACAACGGCGAGTGCGGCGTCGGCGAGAACTTCTGCAACGCCCCCGCCGACTGCCCCCCGCCCGAGGTCCCCTGCTCGCCCAGCGGCACCGCGGTGGACGCCGTGGCCGGCAGCTGCTGCGACGCCGCAGCCTTCGTGATGCCCGACAACCAGCCCGGCGCCGATGGCATCTGCACGTTCGGTCAGGGCCTCATCTGCCTGGTCTGCGGTGACCAGCAGTGCGGCGACGGCGAGAGCTTCTGCAACTGCCCCGGGGACTGCCCGCCCCCCGCGCCGCCGTGCGTGGCCGACGGCATGTCGCTGGATCCCTCGAACCCGCAGTCCGCGTGCTGCGAGGGCCTCAACCCCATCGGCTGCGAGACGCCGAACGCCCTGGGCGTCTGCCTGGACGAGTGCGTAGGCGTGGCCTACTGCGCCAACTGCGGCGACGGCATCTGCGTCGGCGCGGAGAACGCCTGCAACTGCCCCGCAGACTGCGGCCTGGTCGAGGGCTGCACGGCCGGCGGCGGCAGCTACCCCATCAACGGTCAGCCGAACTTCTGCTGCCCGGGGTACGCGCCCATCGGTTGCGACGCGCCCGGCGCCGGCGGCGTCTGCCCCCGGCCGGGTCAGGGCTGCCTGGGCTCGGTCTTCTGCGCGCAGTGCGGCGACCGCGTCTGCTCCCCCGAGGAGCACGAGAACCACTGCAACTGCCCCGCCGACTGTCCTTGAGACACGCATTCGGGCCTTCCTGGCCCGAATGCTCCTCGCTGCGCCGGAGTGAATCCGGCTTCGCTCGCGGCCTCAGGTCGGGCGCAGGGGCGCCCTCGCGTCGGCCGGGCGGGCCTTCCTGGCCCGCTCTACACGCATTCGGGCCTTCCTGGCCCGCTCAGACGCCGAGGCCGCCGTCCACGCCGATCACCTGGCCGGTGAGGTAGGCGGACTCGGGGCCGGCGAGGAAGCTGACGAGGGGGGCGACCTCCTCGGGCTTGCCGAAGCGGCGCATGGGGATGCTGGCCTCGATCTCGGCGCCGGCGGCCTGGCGCACGCGCTGGCTCATCTCCGTCTCGATGACGCCGGGGGCCACGGCGTTGACCGTGATCTTCTTGGGCGCGAGCTCGACGGCCAGGGCCTTGGTGAAGCCCTCGATGGCGCCCTTGCTGGCGACGTAGTTGGCCTGCCCGCGGTTGGGGCGGCGGGCCGATACGCTGCTCAGGTTGATGATGCGGCCGCCCTTGTTCTTGAGCAGGGGCCGCACGGCCGCGCGACACAGGCGGAACGCGCTGTTCACGTTGGCGTCCATCACCTGGCTCCACTCGTCGTCGCTCATCGCCGCGACGAGGTTGTCCGCCGTCAGGCCGGCGTTGTTCACCAGCACGGTGAGGCCGCCGAAGGCCTCGACGCAGGCGGGCACCACGGCGTCCGCGGCGGCCGGATCGGCCAGATCGGTCGGGTGCAGGCGCACCTCGCTGCCGAGCGCGCGACAGGCGCTGGCCGTCTCCTCGGCGTCGGCGTGGCGGGCGCGATAGACGAGAAAGAGCTTCGCCTGCCAATCGCGGGCGAGGCGCTCGGCGATGGCGCGGCCGATGCCGCGGCTGGCGCCGGTGACGATGGCGATCATGATGGCACTCTCGGGCTCATTGGCCGGGCAGGTTGAAACAGACGAGGCGGTTGTTGTCGAAGAGATCGTTGATGCACAGACCCGCGGCGCAATCGGCCTGCGTGTCGCAGACCTCGACGCAGGTGCCGAAGCCACAGATGGTGCCGGGTGCGCAGTCCGCGGTGGCCTGGCAGGCGGCGCCGACCGCCCCGCGGCCGTTGCCCGTGGGGTAACACAGGCCGTCGTTGCGGCCGCAGTAGTGATTCGCCGGGCAGTCCGTGTTCAGGCTGCACGGGGGGGCGCCGCACTGGCCGTTCACCGGGTCGCAGACCTGCCCGGCCGGGCAGCGCACGCCGGCGCAGCGGTCGATGCAGGTGCCGCGGTCGGGCGCGCAGTAGTCCTGGTCGAGCCCCTGAACGTTGGTGCAGCTGTACCCCGGGGGGCACTCCTGCTGGCAGGGCGAGGCGCAGAAGTGTTCGCCCGTGTCCTGGTTCTGCAGGCAGGTGTCCGTGCCGTCCGCCGAACACTCCGCGTTCACGGTGCAGGCGTCGCAGAGGCCCAGGCCCGTACGGTAACACTGCCGATCCGTGGGCTCGCAGGCCTGCCCGGCGGGGCAGCGGACGTCCGCGCAGGGGTCGGGGCAGGAGCCGTCCCGGCCGTCACACACGGCGCCGACACACTCCACGTTGTTGCAGACGCCCGTGGGGCAGTTGAAGCAGGTGCACGGCCCCAGGCACAGGTAGAAGCTCTCGTCGAAGTTGAACTCCTGGATGGTGCACGCGGGCAGGTTCAGGATCACCGGCGTCCAGATGAGCGGCGCGTTGCTGCCGTTCAGCGGCAGGACCTTGGGCCCCAGATGCCACGTCACGCCGCCCACGCACTCGATGCTCAGGTCCAGCGTGGGGTCGTCGTAAGCCACGTTGGCCATGCGCGCGTAGGCGTCCAGGCCGACCAGGTATTGGCCGGGGGCGAGCGCGTTGACCTCGATGATCTCCGGGTTGCCGGCGGCGTCGGACTCGGAACGCAGGCCGGGCAGGCCCCAGGCGGGCGCCTGGTTGTTGGCGTTCAGGTCGTACTGGGCGTCGAAGAACGTGCCCGAGGGGTGCACCAGGTGCAGATCGGCGGCGATGTTGGCGCCCTGCCAGTCGGCGCGGATGATCACATGCGTGGGATCGCCGGGCGGGGGGGGCGGCGGCGGCGGCGGGGGGGGCGGCTCCACGTTCTCGCAGACATCGCCGACGCCGTCGCGATCGGCGTCCGCCTGGTTGGCGTTGGCCTGCTGCGGGCAGTTGTCACACAGGTCGCCGAGGGCGTCGGCGTCCGCGTCGAGCTGGTTGGCGTTGGCGCGGCGCGGGCAGTTGTCGCGGCCGTCGGGCACGCCGTCGTCGTCCGAGTCCAGGTTCACGCAGGCGTCGCCGATGCCGTCGCCGTCGGCGTCCGTCTGCGAGTGATTGGGGGTCTGCGGGCAGTTGTCGCAGGTGTCGCCGATGCCATCGCCGTCCGTGTCGGTCTGGTCGGGGTTCGGGCGGTCGGGACACACGTCCATCGCGTCCGGGACGCCGTCGCCGTCGCCGTCGCCGGCGATCTCGCAGGCGTCGCCGATGCCATCGGCGTCCGCGTCCGACTGGGCGTTGTTCGGCGCGGCCGGGCAGTTGTCGCACGCGTCGCCCACGCCGTCGTTGTCGCGGTCGATCTGGTTGGCGTTGGCCGCGGCGGGGCAGTTGTCCGCGGCGTCGCCCACGCCGTCGCCGTCGCCGTCGTCGAAGTCGCAGGCGTCGCCCACGCCGTCGCCGTCCGTATCCGTCTGGGCCGCGTCGGCCACGGCCGGGCACACGTCGCACTCGTCCCCGTGGCCATCCGCGTCCGTGTCCGTCTGCCGGAAGTTGGCCAGGCCCGGGCAGTTGTCCGTGGCGTCGGCCACGCCGTCGTCGTCGCGGTCGTCCGGGGGGCCGATGAGCATGTCCACGGGCGGCGTGGGGCCGGCGTCCGGGGGGGTGCTCTGGCCGCCGGTGGGGCCGACGTTGCCGCCGCCGCTCCCGCCCGGGAGGGGGTTCTCGCCGCCGGCGCCGCCGCGTCCGCCGGGGACCGGCTGCTCGCCGCCCTGGACGTTG
>CAINDO010000650.1 GCA_903847385.1 uncultured Myxococcales bacterium | reverse complement strand
GGCGGACACGAGCGCGACCGCTGCCGTGGCGGGGGCCGACGGCGGCGGGGCGGCGGGGGCGTCCGGGGCCCCGGCCGTGCGCATCACGACGGCCAGCAGGAGCCCCCCGGCGAAGGCGCCGCCGGCGGGCAACAGCCAGGGCGGCAGGCGACGCCGCGGCGCGAGGGTCTGCGTGTCGTCGGCGGTCGACTCCCCGGGCCGGGTGCGCGTGACGAGCGTGCCCTCGGCGGGATCGGGCACGGAGATGGGCGCTGGGGGCGCGGCGACGGCCGCGGCGGCCTTCGGCCGGATGTTGCGGATGTTGTGGATGCCCGTGGCGTCCTCGGGCGCCAGATTCTCCGTGTTCACCGCAGCGACCAGCGTCTCCTCGGCGAGGAGCGCCGGGGCGGCGTCCAGCAGCCGCAGGAGCGCCCCCGCATCCGGCAGGCGCTTCGCCGGGTCGATGACCAAAGCCTTGTCGATGGCCTCGACCCAGGCCCGGCTCAGCGTCGGCGCCTGCGCCCGCAGCTCGGGCCCCCGGCTCCGTTTGGCGTAGAAACGGCTGAGATCATTGAGCAATTGGAGCGGCGGCGCGTTCGGGTCCAGGTCGAAGGGCAGGCGCCCGGTGAACATCTCGTAGGCCAGGAGCCCCAGCGTGTAGACGTCCCAGGTCGGGCCGGCGGCGGAGCTCGCCGTCTCGCCCAGGATGATCTCCGGGGGCAGGTAGACCGGCGTGCCCACGAGATGGCCCATGGCCGTGATCGCCCGGGCCTGGATGGGCCGGGCGATGCCGAAGTCGAGGATCTTCACCCGACCGTCGGGCAGGACCTGCAGGTTCCCGGGTTTGAGATCGCGGTGCAGGATGCCGCGCCGGTGGGCGTGGGCCACGCCGCGCACCGTCTGGTGGAACCAGTCCGTGCGCTCCGCGAGCTCGGCGCCCTCGTGCACCCGCAGGTCGAGGGGTTTGCCCGCCAGGAGCTCCGTGACCAGGAACAGCCGGCCGGCGTCCTCGAACAGCGTGACGAACCGAAGGATGTTCGGGTGGTCGAGCCGCTGGAGCGTCTGCGCCTCGCGCACGAACCGCGCCCGGATCTCCGCGTTGGCCAGCAGCGCCGGCAGCACGACCTTCACGGCGTAGGCCTGATCGAGCAGCACGTGGCGCGCCCGATAGACCTCGCCCATGCCACCGCCGCCGAGGACTTCGTGGAGTTCGTATTCCCGGACGGTCTGGATGACGCTCACGCCGGCGATTATCGCCGAAACAGGTTCGCCAGGAAGCCGCTCTTCTTCTTGGCGGTCTCTTCGGGCGCGGCGAAGGGACAGACCGCGATGACCGAGTCGGCGATGTCCAGGAACGCCTTGGCCTGCAGGCTGTCCGGCTTGCACGCCGTGACGGGCTTGCCGTGGTCGCCGCCGCGCTGGATGTCGATGTCGATGGGGATGCGCCCCAGGATCTTCACCCCGAACTGCTCGGCGATGCGCTCCGTGCCGCCCTGGTTGAACGGCTGGCTCTCGTGGTGGCAGTTGGGGCAGGCGTAGTGGCTCATGTTCTCGACGATGCCGATGACCGGGGTCTCGACCTTGCGGAACATCTGCAGGCCCTTCACGGCGTCCACCAGGGCCAGCTCGCTGGGCGTGGTCACGATCACCGCGCCGGTGATGGGGGCGGTCTGCGTGAGGCTCAGGTGGGCGTCGCCCGTGCCCGGGGGCAGGTCGATGCACAGGTAGTCCAGCTCGCCCCACTCCACGTCCGTGAGGAACTGCTTCACGATGGAGCCCACGATGGGCCCACGCCAGATGCCGGGCTGGTCGGCGTCCAGCAGGAAGCCGATGGACATGACCTTCAGCCCGTAGGCGTCCACGGGCAGGAACTTCTGGGCCTGCGTGGCGCCGGGGCGGGCGTCCGTGACGCCGAGCAGCAGCGGCACCGAGGGGCCGTAGACGTCGACGTCCAGCAGGCCGACGCGCGCGCCCTTGGCCTGCAGCGCGAGCGCCAGGTTGACGGCCACGGTGCTCTTGCCCACGCCGCCCTTGCCGCTGGCCACGGCGATGAGGTTCTTCACGTGCGGCAGCGGGTTGTGGACCTTGCCGCCCGCGCCCTTGGACTCGGTGGGCGCGGCGGGGCGCGCCGCGCCGTGGCCGTGGCCGTGATCGTGGCCATGCCCGTGGTCGTGGCCGTGATCGTGGCCATGGCCGTGGTCGTGGCCGTGGTGATCGTCGTCGTCGCGGCGGCGGCCGCCCGTGGCCTCGGCGGCCGAGTCGACCAGGGCGTCGCCCTCGACCTCGACGTCCACCAGGGCGTCCACCACGCCGGGCATGGCGTCGAGGAGCGTCTGCACGCGGTCCTCGATGCCGTGGCGCACGTCGCGCGAGAGGCCCGAGAACTTGAGGATCACGGTGACGTTGCCCTCGTCGATCTCGATCTCGCTGACGATGCCCGAGGCGACGATGTCACGGCCGTCCGGCCCGGCGATGGTGCCCAGGCCCTGGCGGACCGCGGCTTCGTCGACCCGCCCGGCGTTTCCGGAGTTGTTGTCGGTGCTCATGTCTGGACCTGCTTTCCTGGCGCGCTCGCGCGTCGACTGCGGGCGCTTTCTGCCAAAGGGCCCGCCGGAATGCCACGGGATTCGCCCGGGGCCCGCGGGTGCACCCCCGGGTGCGCCCCCATTGCAGGCACCGATGGCCGGTGTTAGGGAGAAGGGATGCGAAAACGCCTGGGCGAGATTCTCGTAAACGCCGGGATCATCGACGAGATGCAGTTGCGCTCGGCGCTCGCGGAAGCGGCGCGCTGGGGGAAGCGCATCGGCGAGGTCCTGGTCGTCCGTGGCCACTGCACCGAGGCGCAGATCCTCGACGCCGTGGCCGGTCAGATGGGGGTGGGCGTCGCCCCGCTCGCCACCACCACCGCCATCCCGCCCCGGGTGCTGCGCCTGCTGCCGCCGGCCTTCGCCAAGGACAAGCAGGCCCTGCCGCTGTTCCTCGACGGCCGCACGGGCACGCTCGAGGTCGCCGTGGCCGATCCCGCCGGCTACGAGCTGCTCGACGAGCTGCGGTTCCGCACCGGACACGAGATCCGACCCCTGGTGGCCATGCCCGGCGAGCTGGCGCAGGCCATCGACCACTTCTACTTCGGCGCCCCTCGTGCACCCGCGAGCGCGCGCGCGGACGCGTCTCCATCTGGATCGCTGTCCATCGAGCTGCCGGAGACCCTGGGCACCCCCGCGGACGACGACGACCTCTTCGAACACGGGTTGGGCACGGACGACTTCGTGGCCAAGGCCGCGCGCGCGGCGGCGGGGCCGGCCAGTCAGTCCGTCGAGGTCCCGCCGGCGGCCCAGCGCCCGGCGATCACCGTGCAGGTCAAGCGGAGCGGCCCGGCCACGGGCAGCTTCGAGGCCCCCGCCCAGAGCGCCGAGGCCCAGCGCCGCCAGCCGCTCACGCCCAAGGTCGCCGAGGCGCCGGCCAACGAGATCGCCCGCCTGCAGATGCAGGTGGCCGAGCTCCAGGGCCGGCTGGACAAGGCCTACGTCATCCTGCGCGAGGCGGCCATCGCCCACCGCGCGCTGCTGGCCGAGCTGGCCGCGCGCAACGCCATCGATCCGGCCAGCCTGTCGCGCCGCGTGCGTGAACAGAAGCAGAGCCCGGGCGCGAGCCGCGAAGGGGAGCGTTGATGGCCGGCGGCGACCCCTGGGGCCGCCTCCAGGAGCGCCTCGCCGTGATGCCCGGCGTCGAGGCCTGGACACCGGACCCCGCGGGCGACCACTTGAGCGTGCGCCAGGGCAAGTCGCTCGTGCTGATCGTCACGCCGGCGTTCCTGGCCCGCCCGGCCGCCGAGCGACTGGAGCTCCGGGGCCAGCCCGAGGCGCCGCTGTGCCTGGTCGGCGGCCTCGCCGGCGCGCTGGACGTGTCCGCCCTGGCCGCGTTGGGCGTCGAGAACCACTGGCTGCGGGTGGACGACGTCGAGCTGCGCCAGATCGAGCTGGCCCTGGCCCGCTCGCGCCGCGCCGAGCCGGACCGGCTGAACTTCGAGATCCGGCACGTGCTGGACATCGCCGCCAGCCTGAACGCCGAGCGCGATCCCGACCGTCTGCTGGCGCGGGTGCTCGAGTCCATGCGCCACCTGACCGCCGCGGACGCGGGCACGCTTTATGTGGTCGAGGAGCTGGCGGGGGGCCACAAGGCCCTGAGCTTCCGCGTCGCGCAGAACGACACGCTGGGGCCGAGCGACCTGCCCTCGGGCCTGCTGCCCCTGGACACCACCAGCATCGTGGGCCACGTGGTGCAGCACCGGCGCGCGCTCAACCTGCCGGACGTGCAGAAGCTGGGCGAGGACGCGCCCATCAGCTTCAACAACTCCTTCGACCTGCGCGCCGGCTACCGCACGGTCAGCATGCTCACGGTGCCGCTGATGGCCGCGGACGGCGAGGTCCTCGGCGCCGTGCAGCTCATCAACCGCAAGCGGGACGCCCAGGCCCGGCTCGGTGACCTGAGCATCGTGCACGACCAGGTGATGCCCTTCTCCGACCGGGACGAGCAGCTCGCCCACAGCCTCGCGGGCGCCGCCAGCATCGCCCTGGTGAACGCGCGCCTGACCGCCGAGATCCGGCGCCTCTTCGATGGGTTCGTGCGGGCCGCCGTGTTCGCCATCGACTCGCGGGACCCCTGCACCAGCGGGCACTCCATGCGCGTCAGCCGCCTGTCCGTGGCCCTCGCCCGCGTGGCCGCGCACGACGTCCGCTTCAGCGGCGCGCTGCCCCTGCCCGAGGCCCGCCTGCGCCGCCTGGAGTACGCCGCGCTGCTGCACGACTTCGGGAAGATCGGCGTCGCCGAGGAGGTCCTGCTCAAGGCGAAGCGGCTGTACCCCAACGAGATGGTGCAGCTCGAAGCGCGGTTCGACGTGGTGCAGCTCTCCCACGAGGTCGAGATGCTGCGCAAGGCCACGCGCGGCGAGCTCGAGCCCGCCGCCGCCGAGCGGCACATCACCGCCTACCGGGACGAGATGACCGCGGCGCTCGACCGCCTGCGCGTCGCCAACGAGCCCGAGCCGGTCACGGGCGAACTCCGGGAGTTCCTGAACAACCTGGCGGCGCGCACGTGGCGGGACCGCCAGGGCCGCTACCGGCCGTTCCTCACGCCGCGCGAACACGAGTGCCTCTCCGTGCCCTACGGCAGCCTCACGCACGGTGAGCGCATGGCGATTCAGGAGCACGTGGTCCACACGGGGCGGTTCCTCGACCAGATCCCCTGGGGCCGCGAGCTGGACGGCCTCTCCATGATCGCCGCCCGCCACCACGAGAAGCTCGACGGCTCCGGCTACCCCGCCGGCCTGCGGGGCGAGGAGATCCCGCTGGAGAGCCGCATCATCACCGTGGCCGACATCTACGACGCCCTGACCGCCGCGGACCGGCCGTACAAGGCCAGCCTGCCCCACGTGGCCGCCCGGGACATCCTGTGGAGCGAGGCGGACCGCGGTCGGCTCGACTCGGGGCTCGTGGAGCTGTTCGTGGAACGCAATGTGCATGAAGTGCTGTCGGCGTCGTGAGGCCGGTAAAAACCGGCCGCTGCGGCCGCCAGACCCCCCCTGCCGACTTATCCGGTGAGACTTGAATGAAATCGGGCCTCTACGAATTCAGCCGGCAAAATTTTTGGCCAAGGGCCGGGACTGCCTTATACGTGACTTGTCCGCAGGGCCGCTCCTCCGGCGGTTCGGCGCCCGGCACACCGGGACACCCAGGTCACCGAATTCCCCTCAGGTACCGGTGCAGCGACAGAAGAGGCTCGGCGTGAAGAAGCACGACGAAAAATCCGCCCCGACCACCGTGGTCGAGACCGACGCCACCCCCTCGGTGGAGATCCATGCCGTCCCAGGTCGTCTGGCGATTCCGCTGGACGCCCCGCTGGGCAGCAAGCTCGACGGCATCACGGACACGGCGATTCGCGACCTCGTATCGGCCCGACTGCGGCTGATCGAGGCCAACCTGCTCGACCGGCTCGAGCCCTCCGAAGCGACGATCGAGGTCGCCGCGGAGGCCACCCCCGACGCGGACCTCGCCAAGGCCCGCGCGATCGCCGCGCAGCTCAAGAAGAAGCCCCAGGCCTGATTCTCCCCGAGTCCGCCCCGCCCCTTGGCGATTCCACTCGCCAGCGGCCACCCCGGTAGCCAACCGGTTCTGGCCTGAATCCGCCCCAGACAGCCTCATCCCGCGCCGACAGACCCTTGCAGAGACGGCACGCTGTTTGCTAAACCGCGCGCCCCTCGCGCTACCGGGAGTCGACCGATGCGTCTCTGGAATCCGATCTCGAATCTCTCTCTGCTCCGCGCCGCCGCCTGTGGCGGTGCGTTGACGGCCGCGCTCGTGGCCGCACCGGCCGCCGCCCAGACCAGCCCCCGCGTCCTGGTGATCTTCGACACCTCGGGGTCGATGCTCTGGGACTACACCGAAGCCGACGCCTGCGGCGGCGACGGCAGCCAGACCTACCCCCACCGCTTCTGCGACAACGCGCTCGGCAGCAAGCTGTTCACGGCGAAGGAGGCCCTCTCGGACGTCGTCCAGACCGCCGCCGACACCGAGTTCGGCCTGATGCGTTATCATCAGATCGAGCGCGGTCAGCCGGGCTTCGGCGGCCAGCAGTTGAACGTGGGCGCGCAGTACCTCGACGCCGCCGGCAACGAGGTCGCGTCGAACTACGATGGCTCCACCGCGGGCTGCGCCGGCGCCGACCTCCTGGTCGACCCGGGCCCCAACAGCGCGCCGGACGTGCTCGAGTGGATGGACGGGGTGGAGAACTACCCCGGCAACAAGGAGCTGCGCGGCAACGGCTGGACGCCGCTGGCCGGCTCGCTCGACAGCGCCACCACCGAGATGCAGCGGATCATCGCGGACGACGCCGAGAGCGTCTGCCGGCCGTACTTCGTGCTCCTCCTCACGGACGGCTACCAGCAGTGCCCGGACGCCGACAGCCGCGATCCGGCCGTGCGCGCCGCCGTGCGCCAGCAGCTCGAGGCCCAGGCGCGCAACCTGCGCAACCTCGGCGTGGGGGGCGGCCGCTACGACGTCCGCACTTACGTGGTGGGCTTCGGCCAGGGCACGGAGTTCGCCAACGAGCTCGACGCCCTCGCCCGCGCCGGCGGCACCGCCATCGACGCCAACGGCGACCTGGACCTGCAGAACGGCGTGGCCTACCAGGCCGACGACCCGCAGTCGCTCGTGGCCGCCCTGCGCGACGCCGTGGCCGGCGCCCAGCCCCACGAGGCCTGCGACGGCATCGACAACGACTGTGACGACCAGATCGACGAGGACTTCGGCCTGCTCGGCACGGCCTGCGACGTCGGCCAGGGCCTCTGCGCCCGCGACGGCGTGGTCGTCTGCGCGCCGGACGGCTCGGGCACCATCTGCTCCGTGGAGCCCGGCGACCCCCAGGCCGAGATCTGCGACGGCCAGGACAACGACTGCGACGGCCAGGTCGACGAGGGCGTGCTCAACGCCTGCGGCGGCTGCGGCGCCGTGGCCGACGAGGTCTGCGACGGCCAGGACAACAACTGCGACGGCCAGATCGACGAGGGCCTGATCAACCAGTGCGGCGAGTGCGGCCAGCCCGACGTCGAGGTCTGCAACAACGGCGACGACGACTGCGACGGCCGCGTCGACGAGGGCACGCAGAACGCATGCGGGAGCTGCGGCGACGTGCCCAGCGAGGTCTGCAACTGCCAGGACGACGACTGCGACCGCCTCATCGACGACGGCCTGAACTGCCCGGACTGCGCCTGTGAGCCCACCGCCGAGGTCTGCGACGGGCAGGACAACGACTGCGACGGCGAGATCGACGACGGCGTGGTCAACCGCTGTGGCGAGTGCGGCGCCGAGCCCCAGGAGCTCTGCAACGGCCTCGACGACAACTGCAACGGCCAGGTGGACGAGATCTTCCCCGAGGAAGGCCAGCCCTGTGGCGGCATGGGCGAGTTCTGCACGCCGGGCGCCTGGGACTGCGTCAACGGCCAGCTCGAGTGCGTCGGCGGGACCGACCAGCGCGCCGAGGTCTGCGACGGCCAGGACAACGACTGCGACGGCGTCATCGACGACGGCGTGATGAACGCCTGCGGCTACTGCGGCAACCCCCGACTCGAGGTCTGCGACAACGTGGACAACGACTGCGACGCCTCGGCCGACAACGGCATGCTCTGCCGCAACCAGGACGCCTGCATCAACGGCGAGTGCGCGCCCCCCTGCGTCAACGGCGAGTGCTTCAACAACCTGGTCTGCGTCGAGGGCTACTGCGTCACCATCTGCCGCAACACGGACTGCCCGGACGGCCAGGTCTGCCAGGACGGCACCTGCGGCGACCCCTGCGACAGCATCGTCTGCCCGGACGGCACCTACTGCTCGCTGGCGCAGTGCATCCCCAACGACTGCTACAACCCCACGCAGCGCTGCCCGGACGGCCAGTTCTGCCAGGGCGGCCAGTGCGTGAACGACCCCTGCGCCGGCGCCAACTGCGGCCCGGACGAGGGCTGCTCGGCCGGCGTCTGCTTCCGCGACTGCCGCCTGGTCAACTGCGAGCAGGAGGACCCGACGACCTGCGCCAACGGCGCCTGCGAGTGCGTCAACGGCGCCTGCATCCCGGCCGACCCCTGCGACCGCATGGCCTGCCCCTACCCGGAGATCTGCAGCGGCGGCGCCTGCGTGCCCGATCCCTGCTTCGAGGTCGACTGCGGCCCCGGCTTCATCTGCGACGCCGGCGCCTGCGTCGAGGACCCCTGCAACAGCATCCACTGCCCCAACGGCGCCACCTGCCACCGCGGCGTGTGCGGCGAGGACGGCGAGGATCCGGGCGAGGGTGAGGGCGCGATCCGGACGGACGGCGGCTTCGGCGTGGACAACAGCGGCGCCGGCGCCGGCAGCCCGAACAACTTCCTGGCCGGCGACGGCTGCGCCTGCAGCACGACCGGGGCATTCGGCACCGGTCACGCTTTCGGGTTGCTCCTCCTGGGTCTGGGCGGCATCATGCGCCGCCGCCGCCCCCGGCAGGCCTCCCGAGGAGAGTCGAATTGACCGTTCCAGTGCGCGACGACCGTGACGATGACACCGAGGCGCCCCCCGCGCCGAGCCCCCTCACCCTGACGGGCGCTCAGCGCCGCGCCCTGCGCGGCCTCGGCCACCACCTCGATCCGGTCATCCAGATCGGCAAACACGGCGTGACCGCGGCGTTGGCCAGCGCCACCTCCGTGGCCCTGCTGCAGCACGAGCTGATCAAGATCTCCATCGGCCGCGAGGCCCCCGTGGACCGCAAGACGGCCCCGGACGAGCTCGCCAAGGCCACCGGCGCCCACGTGGCGCAGGTCATCGGCTTCACGGCGCTGCTCTACCGGCGCCGGCTCGAGAACCCCACCATCGTGCTGCCCGCGGCGGCCCCGGCCGCGCCTCCCCGGATTCGCGGGGGCGCGCGACTTTGATCCTCCAGCTCGACGGCCGTTTCCCCTCCCCCCGGCGGATTGAACGCGTCGTCGCTCTGCTGGAGGACGACGGCGTCGTCGCGATCCCCACGGACACGACCTACGCCCTCGCCTGCCTGCCGGACCGCCGCGCCGCCGTGGACCGCCTGATGGCCCTGCGCCGGCTCGACCCCAAGAAGCCCCTGGCGCTCATCTTCCGGGACATCCGCCACGTCAGCGAGCACACCCTGCTCGACGACGCCGCGTTCCGCGTGGTGCGCCGCTACCTGCCCGGGCCGTACTGCTTCATCCTCGAGGCCAACCGCACGCTCCCGCGCATCACGGGGGACAACCGCCGCCGCATCGGCGTGCGGGTGCCCGCCCACGCGGTGCCGCAGGCCATCGTCGAGGTCGCCAACAAGCCGCTCATCGTCACGAGCTGCATCGACCCGGACACGAACGAGACGCTGAACGACCCCTGGGAGACCGAGAGCATCTTCGGCCACGGCCTCGCGGCGGTGCTCGACGGCGGCGACATGCCGGGCATCCCGACCAGCATCATCGACTTGACCACCGAGCTGCCCACGATCATCCGCGAGGGCCTCGGGGACTGCACCGACTTCCGTCGGGCGGGCTGAGCCGCCGCCCGGGCGAACCGGCGGCGTGAACGGCCGAATCTGCCGGCGAATCGAACGGGTTCGCGCGGCGGACCTGCGTTTTCGGGGCGTGAAAAAAAGAAAAGCCGGCATCGATTGCTCGATGCCGGCTTTCTGGTCGGGGCGAGAGGATTTGAACCTCCGACAACATGCTCCCGAAGCATGTGCGCTACCAGGCTGCGCTACGCCCCGACAGGGGTGACCTTCTTGGCGCCCTCGTGGGCTCCGGCTCGAAGCTCGGCAATCGCTTGCCGATAATCCTTCGCACCGAAGACCGCCGAGCCGGCAACGAGGACATTTGCCCCCGCAGCCGCCGCGTCAAAAACGGTGGCGGAATTTATGCCCCCATCGACTTCAATGTCAACATTCAATCTGCGCCGTACGATCATTTCGCGCAGGGCGCGGATCTTGGGCAGCACGTTCGGGATGAATTTCTGCCCGCCGAAGCCGGGGTTCACCGTCATCAGGAGCACGAGGTCGACGTCGTCGAGCACATGCTCGATGAGCGCGAGGGGCGCGTGGGGGTTGAGGCTGACGCCGACGCGCGCGCCCGAGGCGCGGACGACCTGCAGCGAGCGGTGCAGGTGCGGGCAGGCCTCGGCGTGGAGGGTGATCGAGTCGGCGCCGGCCTGGCGGAACTCGGCGACGTAGGCGTCCGGCCGCTCGATCATCAGGTGGACGTCGAAGGGCAGCTTCGTCGCCGGGCGGGCGGCGGCCACGATGAGCGGCCCGATCGTGATGTTCGGCACGAAGTGGCCGTCCATCACGTCCACGTGGATCCAGTCGGCGCCGGCGGCGTCCACCGCGGCGACCTCGTCGCGCAGGCGGCCGAAGTCGCAGGAGAGGATCGAGGGCGCGATGCGCAGGGTCGGGGTCTGGGCGGCGTCGGTCATGGTGGCCCGGGATGCTAGCACTGCTATGCTCCGGCGCCCATGAAGACCGCGCGCCCCCGCCCCCTGTCGCTCGTCTCCGCGCTGCTCGTCGGCTGCGGCGCCGGACCCTCGACCGCGCCGGAGGCCGCTGCCACGCGGCGCCCGGCGGCCCCGGCCGCGCCGACGCCCGACTGCGACGCGGCC
>CAINDO010000649.1 GCA_903847385.1 uncultured Myxococcales bacterium | reverse complement strand
CGGGGCGCTCGGGTCGCTCGGGCCGGCGCGGGGGGGCCTCCGAGGCCGGCGTGGGCGCCACACCTGCGTCCGGGGCCAGGGGCGCGGCGGCGCTCACGGGGGGCCGGAGCGGAGGCGGAGTGGACGCTGCGACGGGCGCAGGCGCAGGCATCGGCGCCGCATCCATCAGGTGCATGAGCAGGAACCCGCCCGCCGCCGCGGCCACGGCCAGCCCGCCGAAGAACAGGGCGCGGGGCGGGCCGCCGGCGCGGGTGCCGGGCCGCCGCGAGAGCGTCTCGCCATGGCCCGAGGTCTCGTCCAGGAGCTCCGCAGGCTCGGCGAGCCCGGCCACGCTCGGGAGCGGTGTCCGGACCATGGGCGCGGTCACCGGCACGGACGCGATGACCACACGCTCCGCCGGCGCCTCCAGAGTCGCCCGCAGCGCCGCCGCCATCGCCCGCGCCGAGGCGGGCCGGTCCACGGCGCGTTTCTCCAGCGCCTGCCGCAGCACGGCCTCGACGCTCGCGGGCACGCCGAGCTCGGCCGGCAGCGCGGGCACGGGGGCCTCCTGGTGCAGCCGCTGGATGTCGAAGGCGCTCGGGCCGTCGAAGGGCGGCTTGCCCGTGAGCAGCGCGAACAGCAGCACACCCACGGCGTACAGGTCCGTCTGCGGGCTGATCTCGCCGTTGATCACCTGCTCGGGCGCCATGTAGCGCGGCGTGCCGAGCGTGGTGCCGGAGCCGCCCTGCGTGATGTCCGCCAGGCCCGGGTCCTGCGCGAACACCTTGGCCACGCCGAAGTCGAGCAGCTTCGCGCGTTCGTCGGTCGTCCCCGCGCCCACGAGCATCACGTTCCCCGGCTTGAGGTCGCGGTGCACGATGCCGAGCGCGTGGGCCTGCGCCAGGGCGTCGAGCACCTGCGCCACCAGCCCGACGGCGCGGGCCACGCCGAGCCGGCCGGCCTCCTTGAGCACCTGCCGCAGCGTCGGACCCTCGATGAGCTCCATGACCATGAAGAGCAGGCCGTCCGGCGTCTCGCCGTAGTCGTACAGCCCCACGATGCCCGGGTGCGACAGCGCCGCGATGGCCTGCGCCTCGCGAAAGAAGCGCCGCCGCAGCGGGTTGTCGTCGTCCCCGAGCGCGGCCTCGGGCCGGATGACCTTCAGCGCCACCGCGCGCCCCAGGGGCTCCTGCACGCCGCGATACACCGCGCCCATGCCGCCGCGGCCGAGCACGCCCACCACGGGGTAGCGCCCGCCGAGCACCGTGCCGAGCAGGGGGTCCGCTTTGCTCGGGATCTCCGCCGCCACGCACAGCGCCGCGCCCTCGAAGGGGCAGCGATCGCCCGGCGCGCCCGTCGCCGTGTGGCCGCACCGGGGGCACCGCAGCGGGAGGCTGCGCACGGCGCTGACCAGGGTGCGGCTTCGGCGGTCGATGCTCATGGTGTTCGGTGTGGAACCATGCCGGAACACCGCCCGTCGCGCCAGCGCGCGAGGGTCACTTCTCCGTCGTCGCCAGGCTCACGGCGCCGGCCGTGGCCCCCGCGTCACCCGCCTCGGCCACGGACAGCCGCCCGGCGACGTCCTCGGCCAGCGACAGCCGCCCGGCCTCGACCGCGCCCAGGCGCGCCTGGATGCGCCGCACGGCGTCCCGCGCGGCCTCTTTGAGCGCGCCATCGCGCAGCAGGCCCTCGGTGAGCGGCAGCAGCGGCTCGACGGCCGAGACCGTGCCCATCAGCCCCAGGGCCGCGGCGGCGGCACACTGCACGGCCGTGTCCGGGCGCTCGAGCAGGCGCACCAGGTCCGCCTCGGCGCGGGCGTCGCCCAGTTGCCCCAGCGCGGCGGCGAACCCCACCGTGCCCTCGGCCTCCTCGCGCAGCATCTGCATCGACAGGCGCGGCACGGGCTCGGTGTCCCCGGCCTCGGCGATGATCGCCACCGCCGCCAACCGGTCCACGACGGAGGGCGCCGCCAGGGCCTCCAGAACGAGCTCGCGCTGCGTCGCGTAGCCGAATCGCTGGACCAGCAAGCGTAAAACCTCGCCCCGCAACTGCAACGGCAGGTTCTCGCGGGCCATCTCCGTCAGCGCGGGCAGGGCCACGGCGTCGCCGCAGTGGCGCAGGCGCAGCACCTCCAGGTCCGCCGTGCGGAACTCGGGCAGGGCCTCGGCGATGTCGCGCAGGCCGGCGTAGTTCGGGAACTCCTGCGCGAGGGTCCGGAAGCAGGCCGTGCGCACAGCGGCCTCGGGGTCGTGTTTCACGTTGTGGGCGAGGCCCGCCGCCGGATCCCTCGAACGCTGCCTCGCGGCGCCCAGGGCGAGGACGGCGGCGACGGCCTCCCTGATGAGGGTCGCGAGCTCGTCGGCGTCGTCGATCGCATGATTCTTCTCGATCGTGAGCACGCCCTCATCAAAGACGCCCTGGTGCAAACCGACCGCGACCATCAGGGAGCGCCGGACCTCCGCGTCGAAAATGGCGTGGAGCAACATCGGCTCGCCCTGAATCAGCGCCGTGCGGTCGAAGACCGCGTCCCCCGTCGGCTCGTCGTGACCTTGGAAGAAGCGTCCGATCGCGCCGTCCGCCTCGGGCTTGATCCTGACGGGCGGCGACAAGAATGGAGCGCCGCCCACCTCGATGCGCGTGTGTCGAGTCTTGTTGCTCGTGACGAGCGATACGCGGACGGGCACGCCCCCTACGTTCCCGGCCATGGCCTCGCCACTGAACAGACCACCCTCTACCGGCGCCAGCGTGAATCGAGTGGCGACGTTGTTCCACGCCTCGACACGTCGGTTGCGCTGCTTTGCAGTGTGAATCATCCCGATCACCGCCGCGACCACGGTGATGAGCATGAACGCAATCGGTGCGACGGGTTGTGACACGGCGGAACTCTCCTCGGGGGTGTCAGAGCAGGCGGAGCACGGGCTCGTCGCGCATCAGCGGGCGCTGCGTGCGCAGGTCGAGCACCGTGGCGCAGAGCCAGCGGTCGGCGTTCACGCCGAAGCTCACCTGGAGCCGCGGGCGCGTGTCGCTCGGCGGGTGGGGCGGGTCGAGCTTGCCGAGCGTGGGGTTGGCGGCGTTGAGCTCGATGACCACCGGCGCGGGCGCGGGCGCGGGCGAGTCCGAGACACCGCCCCCCACGGCGTGCAGGCGACCGTCGGCGTCCCAGGTGAAGCGGCGCTCGACCTCGCCGGCGCCCACCTCGCACACGACCAGCTTGAAGAGCGTCTCCGGCTCGCCCAGGGCGCAGGTGGGCACGAGGGCGCGCGTCCAGAAGTCCGGCGGCGTCGGGAACCGCGTGCCGCGCGGGATGATGACCGTGTGCTCCGCCGCCTGCGTGCGCCGGTCGTGGGTGCGCAGCGCGTAGTCGTTCACGATGAAGTCCGCCGGCGCCACGCGCCCCGCCGCGTACACGCATCCGCCCAGGGCCACGGCCTCGAAGGGCTGCCAGGCCCGCACGCGGTCGCGCCCGAAGCGCGCCTCGAAGAGCGGGTACACACCCGGCAGCAGCGTCGAGCCGCCGACCATGAGCACGTCGTCCACCGCGCTCTCGGACACGCCCCGCGCCTCGGCTTGCGCGCGCACCTCGTCCACGCAGGCCGTCAGCCCGGCCAGATAGCCGCGCGTCTCCAGCGTCGAGAGCAGGTCCGCGCGGGCCATCCGGAACGCCGGCGCCTCGCCGCGCGCGCGGGCTTCGAAGCGCCGAAGCGTCTCCGGCGGCGTCACGTCGAAGCTCGCCTCCGGCGTGAGGTACAGGGCCTCCTTCACGCGGCGGGCCTCGGCCACGAGCAGGCGCTCCCAGGCGCGCTGGTCCACGTCCAGGCCGCCGGCCTCGCCGCCCTCGAAGAGCCGGTACCCCATGCGACGCGCGCAGGCCTCGGCCAGCCAGGCGTCCACCGTGTCGCCGCCCAGCTTTCGGCCGGCCTTGGCCAGCACCTCGGCCTCGCCTTTCGCCGCCCCGCCCGGCGTCAGCGCCACCAGCGCCACGTGCATCGTGCCGCCGCCGCAGTCCACCACCAGCACCCGGCGCGGACGCCCCAGCCCCAGGCCGTAGCCCAGCGCCGCCGCCACCGGCTCGTCCACGAAGCGCACCTGCCGCACGCCCAGCGCGCGGCACGCCGCCGCCACCTCGGCCCGGTAGGTCTCGAAACACATCGCCGGCGTCGTCACCACCAGCGTGTCCGGCCGGTCCCCCGCCGCACGATCCGCCTCGGCGAACAGCTCGCGCAGGTACAGGTGAAGCGCCTCGCGGGCGCTCACCGTGCGCTCCCCCACCCGCGCCACCGTGCGCAGCGCGCTCTCCATCAGGTCGCGTTTGTACGACGCCACGTAACCCGGCGTCGGGCGCACCGCATTACGCGACAACGCCGGCTGACCGATGTGCGCCAGCCGCCCCGGCGCCCACCGCGACAGCGGCCCCGACCGGCCCATCCGCGCCCAAAGGCCCGGCTCGGCCAGCACCTCGAGCGCGCTCGGCACCGCCCGCTGGGCCATCACGGCCTCCTCGGGCCCGAACTCCGGCCGCCGGCTCAGCGCCGGCAGAGACACGATCGCCGGCGCGTCCGCCCCCGCGTCCCAGCGGGCGAGCAGGCTGTTCGTCGTGCCGAGATCCAGCGCCCACATGCGCCGCCGCTCCCCGAGCCCAAGGCTCGTCGTTGATTCCGGGCGAGACTACACGGGGGGTGAGGCGGGGGGGAGGGATTTGGGGTGGGCGTGGGCGGGACCGCGCGGGTGAAAGGCGCGAGCACCACGCCCGCGAGGCCGGCGGCGAGGGTGGCCGCCTGGCTCGGCGCGACCGCGTCGCGGGTCGCCGTCACGGAGTCAGCGTCTGTGCTGCCGGCGATGAAGTCCCAGCCGATGCGCCGCCGGAGGCGGTCCAGCGTCGCCGTCTGGTCGAGCGCGGGCGCGCCGCCGCGGGTGTGGGACCGGCCGGCGTAGAACTCGCCCTGCCAGTTCAGGGCGATGTCGGTGCCCTGCGGGCCGGTCAGCGCGATGAGGCGGCCGATTCGGTCCGTCGAACGCGTCCACACGGCGCCCGTCGGGTAGGCGAGGGTGCGGTTCCAGCCCGTCGCGGCGGCCGCCCAGTTCGACGTGACCTGCGCTGCTGGCGCGCCGCCGACCTGGAGCGCGCGTCGCGCACCACCCGGCCCTGCGGGTCGAAGTCCCGCTCCGTCGTGACGACGTCGCCGCCGGCAGGGACACGGAAGGCCCCGTTCCCGGCCGCGCTGGTTGCCGCGAGGTCGCTCGTCACGGTGTTGACCGCGACTGCCGGCAGCGTGAACGCGCAGAGCAGGCCGGTGGCGACGACGCGGCGGCGGGTCGTGGTCACGGGCGTCGAGGAACGGGACTACGCGAGGTCGGTCGCCGGAGGTCGAGGCCCAATGTCAGTTGGCGCACGAAGTGGCTGTCACGTTTCCCACTATTCCGTCTTGCCCAGCCGGCCAGTAGTCGTTTGGCGGACCCCGCGTCCACGATCGAGGTGCCAGCTGGCAATCTTGCGCAACGCATCCATGGCGATCGTTCGGGCCTCCGGGTCGCGATCGTGCCACAGTTCCCAGAACCCACGCGTCTCAGTCTCCGGAGGCCCGATGAAGTACTCTCCATCCGGATGGTCTGTCCGAATCCAGTCATCGGGAATTCGTTCATCGATAACGACGAACCGGTCCTTCTTGTAGAGAATTGGCTCCCCGCTGTCGTTGACCACCCGATAGTAGACGTCATCCACTTGAACGACAAAGTAGTCGACCCCAACTGTAAGTCTTTGAGCGTCTTTCCGTCTTCTCTTGAGGCGAACGATCATTTGCGCTCCTTCAGAACGGGTCAGGTTCGCCGGCAGGTTTGACTCCGACCCGGCCGATTCCGTCGTGTTCGTAGTAGTGCCACTCTTGACCACTCTCGTCCCAAGTCTTCTTCTTCGTCCAACCTTTGGGACGACCGCCGAACTTCTCGACGAGAACATCGACCTTCCGAATGCCCCTTCCAAATTCGGTTGGCTGGGAGTTGGAGTTCATTTTCGGCGTGAACTTCGGAGGCGTCCAAGTCTTGGGCGGAGACGCGGACGGGCTCGCTTCTGGGGGCCGCGCCGGCCCGGCCTCCAAAGGAACAGCATCCGCAGGCGGATCAACGATCGGCTCCGACGCCGGGATAGACGCCGCCAGGCAGATAACGATGTTGACGGGTGAGGCGAAGCACCACAGGACGCGGCTTGAAGCAGTTGGAGGCTCGGCGATGGGAACCGGTCGCAACGGAATCGGGTCCGCCATCGGGGGGCGGGGCACGTTTGGTCCTGGGAATGACTTCGGGTCGGGCGGTGGCATCCTTCCTGGCGGTCGGGGTCCGCCGTGCCCCGGCCCGACGCCCGGCATCATGCTGTGCCCGGACTGCTCCGCCGGCGGTGGCTCACCGCCGTGGTCAACGGGAGCCCCGGTGTTCGAAGGGTCCACCGGCGCCTTCCCATCGAGGGCAGCGTTGGCCCAGCTCGACGCGTCCAACCCCCAAGGATCCCACCAATTGCTCGGGTCCCCGCCGACTTAGGCGTACAGGTTCCACGAGTCGACCTCGCCCATGGGGTCCGGCGTGAGGAACTGCACCAGCGTCGGCGAGTACCAGCGGAAGCGCATGTACACGACCCCGGTGGCGTCGGACCGACACGCCCCCGCGAAGCCGAAGGGCATGCCAACCGGGTGCGCGCAGCGGGTGCCGGGATTCCCTTCCTCGCGGCAGGTCTCGGCGTCGTCGTCGGTGGGGTCCAGGCTCGCGACGCGGCCCATCGGCGTGTAGTCCGCGCCGGCGAGCAGCGTGGTGCCCCCGGCGTCGGACTCGACGGCGCCCACGACGCTGCCGCGGTGGTCAGTGATCGGCAGCATGGCCACGTCGCCGGCCGGGTGGGTGGCCAGGTCGCGCCACGACAGGAGCTGGTCGAGCGTGCCCCAGACGGCGTCCCACTTCGCGACGCCGTTGCCGTCGCGGGCTGCTGGGGGATCAGACAGGCGGCGCCATCCCAAGCGAAGCGCTGGGTGAGGCCATTCGCGTCGTAGGTCGCGGCGAGGCGGCCGTCGGCGTCATAGGCGTACCGCTCGACGATGTCGCCGGTCCCGCTGTCCCGAACCGCCATCAGCCGCTCGTGGGGGTCGTACTCGAACGTGTACCCCGGGTCGACCTCGACCACGCGACCCGTCGCGTCGTGGTCCACGGTCACGGCGACGCCGTCGATCTCGACCTCGGTCAGGCGATGGCCCGGGCCGCGGGGCGACGTCACCTCGT
>CAINDO010000648.1 GCA_903847385.1 uncultured Myxococcales bacterium | reverse complement strand
GCTGCTGCAGGACGCCGTCGTCCTCAACGCCGGCATCACGGACGACATCCGCTTCACCGTGCCCGAGGACGCCGTCGGCCTGAACATCTTCGCCATCGGCGAGACGACGGGCATGTACGTCGTCGAGCACCTCGAGGACCCCACGGGCGAGGCCATCGTCACGGACAATCCGCCGGGCGGCATCTCGCAGTCCGACCAGTTCCTCTCGCCCTGGCCCGGCCAGTTCAAGAGCCCGAACCGGGCGACGGCCACGGAGGCCATGGCCACCCTGCTCGTGCCCAACAACCCCGACGTCACGCTGATGCCGGGCGAGTGGACGATGCGCATCGCCGGCGCCAACAGCCGCTCCGGCCGCCCCATGAACGGCGCGCTGCCGCTCACCATCCGGGTCAAGCGCGCCGCCAAGGCGCCCACCCGCGGGGTCCTCAAGCTCAACCTGTACTTCACGGGCGCCCGCGGCTGGACCGCCGCGACGGCCCCGGAGGATCCCGACTTCCGCGCGACCCTGTTCCGGATGGGCAGCTTCTACGGCGAGATCGGCATCGAGGTGCAGGCGGCCAGCTACCACGACATCGACGCCTCGTTCCGGGTGATCGACACGTTCCAGGGCGAGGCCAACAACGAGCTCTCGCAGCTGTTCAGCACGGGCACCACGGACGAGGGCGTGAACCTCTTCTTCGTCGACCGCTTCGCCGGGCAGCAGGGTGGCTCCATCGGCGGCATCGCCGGCGCCATCCCCGGGCCGAGCGGGCCCGGCCTGGGCAGCACCACCCGCAGCGGGGTGTGCGTGGCCACCAGCATCGACCCGAACCCGCTGGGCATCGGCCACATCATGGGCCACGAGACGGGCCACTTCCTGGGCCTTTTCCACACCAGCGAGCTCTTCGTCCCCGGCGTGAACGACCCCATTCCGGACACGCCCACGGGCCAGGCCGGCGCCACCAACCTGATGTTCCCCACGGTGACGACCGCCCCGGCGCACATGACGCCGCAGCAGGGCAGCATCGTGCGCGGCAACCCGACGATCTTCACCTCGATGAGCGTGGGAGCGAACCCTTGAACGCCCGCAATCCCCTCCACACCGCGCTGGCCCTGGGCCTGACGCTGCTCGCCGCGGCGCCCGTCGCCCGGGCCCAGGCCCCCGCCGCCCCGGCCGCCACCGACCTCGCCGCGCGCCTGCTCGCCGCGATGGACGTGCCGCTGACCGCCGATCTCATCCGGCAGACGGGGCTCACGGAGGCCGTCGCGACCGCCGCCCTCGCGGACGCCCGCTCGACGCGCTACGTGCGGTTGCGCGCCGTGTCGGCCCTGCCCTTCTACGGCACGCCGACGGCCCGGGCCCTGGCCGAGCGCACCGCCGCCGAGGACGCCGACGAGGTCGTGCGGGTCCAGGCCGTGACCTCGCTCGCCCGCGGCTTCGGACCGAAGGACCCCGCCGGCGTGCGCGCCACGCTGCGCCGGCTGGCCCAGGGCGCCCCCAAGGCCGTCGCCGAGGCGCTGCCCGGCGAGCTCGCCGCCTTCGAAGCGGCCGTCGCCGCG
>CAINDO010000647.1 GCA_903847385.1 uncultured Myxococcales bacterium | reverse complement strand
GGCGGCGACGGCGGCACCCCGGCCCAGGGCGGCACGCCCGGCACCGGCGGCGAGTCACCCCCGCCGCCCCCCCCGGACGGCAGCCTGGGCTCGGCCTGCACCGCGGACGCCGACTGCGCGCCCGGCGGCACCTGCATCACCGGCCTGCCCGGCGGGTACTGCTCCTTCGACTGCGCCGATACGGACTGTCCCGAGGGCGGCACGTGCTGGGACCTCGGCGACGCCGGCAGCCGCTGCCTGCTGAACTGCGGCGCCGATCGCGAGTGCCGCGGCGGGGACGGATACATCTGCGACGCCGACAACACCTGCTACCCCGGCGAGAGCGGCGGGCCGGCGGGCATGGGGGACGTGGGCGGTCCCTGCGCCGGCGACGCCGACTGCGGCCCCATGGGGAGCTGCATCCCCGAGATGGACGCCGACGGCGCCACGGGGTTCGTGGGGGGCTACTGCCTGACCCTGGGCTGCTCGGACGCCGCCCCCTGCGGCGCGGGCTCGGCCTGCTACAACATCGGCAACGACCAGACGGCCTGCCTGGCCAGCTGCTCGGGCCCCGACGACTGCCGCGACGGCTACGCCTGCGACCCGGTCGGCGCCTGCCTGCCCGCCTGCACGGCGGACAGCTGCACGGACGGCCTGGTCTGCGGCGAGAACGGCCTGTGCCGCGAGCCGCCCTGCACCCCGCAGAGCTGCGGGGCCGGCACGGTCTGCGGCGCCGACGGCTACTGCCAGATCGACCTGGGGGACGTGCCCGCCGGCCCGCCGCCCCGCTGCAACCCCCCGGCCTGGGACGCCTGCCGGGACGAGGCCACCTGCGGCGAGGTCGTGGCCTTCACGCCCCGCGACGGCGACGGCTACTTCTGCAACCACGACGCCTACCGCAGCTTCATCCGCCGCGACGTGATGCTGATGATCAAGAACGTGGCGGCCCGCGTGGCCTGCGCGACCGCCGGCTGGGACTTCGGCAACGGGCCGCCCCTGGGGCTCGGCGACATGAGCGAGGAGAACGGCGACATCCCGGGCACGTCCATCGGCTCCCCCGGCCACCCGGCGGGCACGCACGAGAACGGCTTCGACATGGACATCGCCTACTACCAGATCAACACGGCGAACAACCAGCTGCGGCCCGTTTGCACGCACATCCAGGGCGGCGAGGACCAGTACCACTGCATCGCCGCCCCGACGACGCTGGACGTGTGGCGCACCGCGCTGTTCATCGGCTACCTGCACGACAACCCCCAGCTGCGCGTGATCGGCGCCGACGGCCGCATCGGGCCGCTGTTGACCCGGGCCATCGACGCCCTGTGCGCCGAGGGCTGGCTCGCCGGCACGGCCTGCAACGACCTGGCGCTCACCTTCGAGCCCATGGACGAGGGCCGCGGCTGGTTCTACTTCCACCACCACCACTTCCACGTGAGCTTCACGGACCGCCCGAGCGCCGGCCTGAACGCCCCGGTGCCCGGTTTGCGCGGCCCGGCGAATGAAGCGTGCATCACCCGCGGTTGTTTCTCCCGCGCGCCCCGCAAAACGCCCCCGGCCCGCATGGACAGGCCCCGGTGACACCCGTGCAACGCAGTCGATTCGTGTTCCCCGCCCAGCTTCTGCTCTCGGGTGCCGGCCTCGGCATCTCGCTCGAGCTCATCGGGCACCACATCTCGTCCACGTACGGGAAGGGCGGGGACACCGGCCTGTGCACGGCGTTGCAGATCTTCTCCTGCGACGCCGCGGCCAAGAGCGACTTCAGCCAGATCGCCGGCCTGCCCATCGCGGTGGTCGGCGCGGCCTTCTACGCCGCGTTGCTGCTGCTCTTGCCCCTGGGGCGCTTCGGCCCGGCCAAGGGCTTCGGCCACATGCGGGACGTCGTCCTCGCCAGCGGCGTGGGCGCGGTCCTCTACTCGGTCTTCCTGTTCTGCGTGAGCCTCATCACCCTGGGCAAGCTCTGCCCGCTCTGCATGGGCCTCTACGTCGTGAACACCGGCCTCTTCCTCACGGCCTGGCTCTCGCACCCGGCGGGGCGGGCGGCGTCGCTGCGCGGGCTGCTCGGCCTGCCGAAACACTTCGAGGCCTGGCTCGCCGTCGTGCTCGTCGCCGGCGGCACCTACGGCTTTCAGGCGCTCTACGCGCAGCAGGCCAAGGCCGCCCGGGCCGCCAGCCGGGCGCTCCTGCCGGGCAACGCCCCGCCCGTGCAGCTCGACCTGGACGAGGCCACCGCCCGCGGCCCCGCGGACGCCGCGCTGACCGTCGTCGAGTTCAGCGACTTCCAGTGCCCCTACTGTCGCCGCCTCGCCGAGGCCCTGGACGAGGCCGCGAAGGCCCACGGCAACGTGCGCATCGTGTTCCGGCACTACCCCATGGACAGCGCCTGCAACCCCGCCGTGCAGGGCAAGTTCCACGAGCACGCCTGCGGGGCCGCCCGGGCGACCGTGTGCGCCGAGGCGCAGGGCAAGTTCTGGGAGATGCACGACCACCTGTTCGCGCACCAGCAGGACCTCGAGGAGGCCAAACTCGCCGGCCACGCCGCCACGCTGGGGCTGGACGCCGCGAAGTTCTCGGTCTGCATGGCCGCGCCGGAGACCGTGGCGCGCGTGCAGCGGGACACCGCCCGGGGGGACGCGCTGAAGATCCGCGGCACCCCGAGCTGGTACATCAACGGCCTGGCCTACGTCGGCGCACGCAGCGTCGAGGAGCTCCTGGCCATCTTCGAGCGGACGGCGCCGGGCAAGGGCAAGGCGCCGACGCCCGGTGCCCCCGGGTCAGACCCGGAAGCGGCTCACGACCATCCCTGAGCGGAGCTTCGGCTCGAACCAGGTGGACTTGGGCGGCATGATCTGCCCGGCGTCCGAGATGTCCATCAGGTCGTCCAGCGTGGTGGGGTGGAGCGCGAAGACCACCTGCGCGTCCGCGCCCAGACGCTTCTCCAGCTCGGCCACGCCCCGGATGCCGCCCACGAAGTCGATGCGCTTGCTCGTGCGCGGGTCGTCGATGCCGAACACCGGCGCGAGCACCCGACTCTGCAGGATGCTCACGTCCAGCCGGGCCACGGGATCGGCCTCGTTCACGCTCTCCGGCTCGCGCAGCGTGAGGCGGAACCAGCCCTCGCCGCGGATGCCCACGGTGAAGGTGTGCCGCTCCGTGGCAGCCTCGGCCCCCGCCAGGGGCGTGAGCACGAAGTCCTGCGCCAGCGCGGCCCGCACGCCCGCCGGCGTGTGGCCGTTCAGGTCGAGCAGCACGCGGAAGTAGGGCAGGATGGCCAGCTGGTCGTGGGGGAACGCGCAGGCCAGGAAGTGACCCGCCGGATCGCCCTCGGGCGCGTCCTTGCCCACGCGGGCGGCGGCCGCGGCGCGGTGGTGGCCGTCGGCGATGTACAGGGCGTCCAGGCCGGCGAACAGGCCGCGCAGGGCGTCGAGCCGGGCGGCGTCGCGGATGGGCCAGAGCTGGTGGCGGATGCCGTCCGGGGCCACGAAGTCCACCGTCGGCGCGGCGGCGGTGACCTCGGCCACGTGGGCGTCGATGCTGGCCTGCGCGCGGTAGGTCAGGAACACCGGCCCCATGTGGGCCGAGAGCGTGCGCACGTGACGGACGCGGTCCTCCTCCTTGTCGGCGCGGGTGAGCTCGTGGCGCTTGATGCGCCCGCCCCAGTACTCGGCGGCGCTGGCCACGCCCATCAGGCCCACCTGGCGGCGGCCGTTCATCGTCTGCGCGTAGGCGTAGTAGCAGTCCACCGCGTCCTGCTTCAGGCCGCCCTGGCCGAGCAGGGCGTGCAGCGCGTGCAGGGCCTGGGCGTAGGCGACGTCGCCGTGGACGTCCGCGTCGTCGGGCAGATCGATGTCCGGCCGGGTGATGTGCAGCAGGCTCAGGGGGTTGCCGGCGGCCATCTCGCGGGCCTCGGCGCGGTTCATCACGTCGTAGGGCAGCGCGGCGACCTGGGCGGCGAGGGCCGGCGGCGGACGCCAGCCGGGGAAGGGACGAAAATCGACCATGGGGGTGGGCTCCAAGTAGCGGAACGGGAGCCGGGAGAATGACGTGGGGCGGGGAAGAAAAACAGCCCGGATCCAGCCTGGGAGGGGGAGGTTCGGCTGGATCCGGGCAGGTCGTCCGCCGCAGGCACGCCGGGGGGTCGACGTGGTGATCCTGCGGTTGGAGTGGGCGACCTTCGCAGCGGCGCTGTCCAGGAGGGGGAGGACGGTTGCGCAGCCGCTTCGAATGGAACAACCGGCCCTACGGCAGGTTTATTCGTCGACCTGAGAATTCCGGCGTTTTTTTTCGCGAGGGGGCGATTTTCAGCCGCCGATGGGCAGCGTGGGCAGGATGTAGATGGCGGTCGCGGCCGCGGCGGGGTTCTGCGTGTCGGCCACCTGGGCGGTGAAGAAGAAGCCCGTGAGGTGGATCATGGTGAAGGGGATGGTCACGTCCACGATCTGCGAGGGGTCCACGACGGCGCCGTGCAGGCGGCCGTCCGGGTCGAGCGTCAGGCCGTCGGGGATGCCCGAGTTGGGCACGAAACCGGCGATGGCGGCCGGCAGGGGCTGCTCGGTCCAGGTGTAGGGCCGCAGGCCGCCGCGGGCGAGCAGCTGCGTCTCGTAGGGGATGGGCACGTTCTGCACCACCGTGATGAGCGGCAGCGTGATGAGCTTGGCCACGAAGAGGTTCAGCTCCTGGTCGCCGTAGACCTCCAGCGGGGCCACGGTCACGTCCAGCGCGAAGTCCTTCTCGGCGAAGCCGGGGGGCGTGGCGGCGTCCACGGCGCGCAGCCGGAACTCGAAGTGGCCGACCTCGCTGGGCGTGCCGGCGAGGCGGCCCGTCGCGTCCAGCACCAGGCCCGCGGGCACGGCGCCGCCGACCAGGAAGAAGCCGTAGGGCGCCGAGCCGCCGATGGCCTCGAACTGGACCTCGTAGGGGTCGCCTTCCTCCGTCTCGGGCAGCGGCGACTCCGTGGTGATCTCCAGGCTCGCGCCGGCCCCCACGACGCGCAGGTGCAGCCGCTTCGAGTCGCGCCCGGCGGCCGAGTCCTCGACGGAGATCGTCAGGTCCGTGTCGATCATGTCCGCGGGCGTGCCGTGCAGGCGGCCGGCGGGGTCGAACTCGAGGCCGTCGGGCAGCCGCCCGGCCTCCAGGCGCCAGGCGTAGGGGGGCGCGCCGCCGGCGGCCTCCAGCGGGGCGTCGTAGGCCAGGCCCACCTGCCCCACGCTCAGCGACTCGGTCGTGATGTGCACCGGGGCCATCACGCAGGCGCCGTCCGTGCAGACCTCGTTCTCGGCGCAGTTCTCGTCGCGCACGCAGTCTACGCAGCGGCCCTCGTAGCAGGCCTGCCCCTCGGCGCAGGGCAGCTCCTCCCAGGCGGTGCCGCTCTCGTCGCACACGCGCATGCCGCCGGGGCCGCACAGGACCTCGCCGGGCGGGCAGTCGCCGGCCTGAACGGAGGCCCGGCACTCGCCGTCGATGCAGTGCGTGCCCTCGTCGCAGGGGCTGCGCGTCCAGGTCACGCCGTCCTCGGCGCAGGTGAGCAGCACCTTGGCGGCGCAGGCCGTCTCGCCGGGGCGGCACTGGGGCGAGAGGCAAAGGCCCTCCAGGCAGGTCTGGGCCTCGGCGCAGGGCGTCGCCGCCTCCCAGGCCGTGCCGTCCGCGCTGCAGACCTCGGGGCCGGCCTCGCCGCAGCGGCGCGCCGCGGGCGTGCAGGTCTTCTCCAGGCACTCGCCGTTTTCACAGACCGTGCCGTCCGGGCAGTTCTCCACCAGGTAGCTGACGGCGTCGTCCTGGCACGTCTGCTTGCGGCCCTCGACACAGCGCGTATTGCCCGGGCCGCAGATGCCCCCGGGGGGCACGGGCGTGTCGCCGCCGCCCAGGCCCGTCTCGCCGCCGTTGCCACCGCTGCCGTTGCCGCCGCTGCCGTTGCCGCCGCTCCCCGTGCCGGCGTCGATGGCCAGCCCGGCATGGTTCAGGGGCGCGACGTCGTCGCAGGCGGGCAGCAGCAGCGCGGCGAGCGCCAGGAGACCGCCGAGGCCGAGAGAGCCGGACGACCGAAGTCCGAACGCGTGCATGTCACCTCCCCAGGCGGGTCATGAGGGCCGCGGTGAAGGCCGCGAGCCGGGCGCGGGCGCGGGTGTCCGCCGCCGAGAGCGGTTCGCCCTCGGCCACGGGCTCGCGCACCTCGAAGTAGAACTTGATCTTGGGCTCCGTGCCCGAGGGCCGCGCCAGCACCCGCCCGCCGCCGTCCAGCGACCAGGCGAGCACGTCCGCCGCGGGCAGGTCCGGGCGGGTGGGGATGGCCAGGTCCTTCGCCTCCACGACGGCCGTCCCGGCGAAGTCCGTGGGCGGGTTCTTCCGCAGATCGGCCATCATTTCGCGGATCTGCCGCGCGCCGTCCGCGCCGGGGAGCGTCATGCTCTTCTGGCCGCTCACGTACAGGCCGTAGCGGCGGGCGAGCGATTCCAGGGCGTCCAGCAGCGTGCGGCCGCGGGCCTTCTCGAAGGCCGCCAGGTCGCACAGCAGCAGGGCCGCGGACACGCCGTCCTTGTCGCGGACGACGGGGCCGGCGCTGTAGCCCAGGGCCTCCTCGTAGCCCATCACGAAGCGTCCGCCGCCGGCCTCGTGGCGCAGCGCGGCGTTGGCGATCCACTTGAAGCCCGTCAAAGTCTCGGCGTAGGCCGCGCCGTGGGCCTCGGCGATGCGGGAGAGCAGCGAGGACGACACCACCGTCGTCGCCACGAGGCGGTTGGGCTCCTGCGGGCCGTGCGTGAGCAGATCCTCGGCGAGCAGGCAGCCCACCTCGTTGCCCGTCAGCGGGCGCCAGGTGCCGTCCGGCCGCGGCACGGCGAGCGCGAGGCGGTCGGCGTCCGGGTCGTTGGCCACCACGATGTCCGCGCCCACCCGCGCGGCCAGCGCCAGCGAGAGATCCAGCGCGCCGGGCTCCTCGGGGTTGGGGAACTTGACCGTGGGGAACCGGCCGTCCGGATCGGCCTGCTCGGCGACCAGGTGCAGATCCGTGTGGCCGGCGGGCAGCAGCACCTGCTCGATGAGCCGGCGCCCCACGCCGTGCATCGCCGTGTAGACGATGCGCAGGCCGTTCGTATGGTGCACGCGCAGCGCGGCGACCTTGCTCAGGTAGGCCGTCAGCGCGCTCTCGGGCACCGGACGGACCAGGTTCGCGGCGCGGGCGGCGGCCATCTCGGGCAGGCGCAGGTCGCCCAGGCCCGTCACGGCGTCCACCGCGGCGCTGATGCCGTGGTCGTGGGGCGGCACGATCTGCGCGCCGTTGCCCCAGTAGACCTTGTACCCGTTGTCCTGGGGCGGGTTGTGGCTGGCCGTGACCATGATGCCGGCCGCGCAGCCCAGGTGGACCACCGCGTGCGCCAGCTCGGGGGTGGGGCAGACCTCGTCGTACAGGAACGAGGGGATCCCCTGCGCCGCCAGCACGAGGGCCGAGTCCGCGGCGAACTCGCGGGAGCCGATGCGGCCGTCGAAGCCGATGGCCACGCCCGTCGTGCGGGCGTCCGCCACGTGCGCGAGCAGGTAGTGCCCCAGCCCCGCCGTGACGCGGCGGACCAGGGCGGAGTTCATGCGGTTGGGGCCGGGACCGAGCGCGCCGCGCAGTCCGGCCGTGCCGAACTCCAGGCGCGTGCCGAAGTGGTCGGCCAGCACCGCGGCGTCCCCTTGGGCCACCAGGGCGCGGGCCGCCGCCGCCGTCTCCGGATCCGGGTCGTCCGCCGCCCACGAAAGGGCCTTCGTCTTCAGGGCTTCGAGTGCAGTGCTCATGCGTCCATCGCTCCGAAATACTTCACGACCATCGCGTCGATCTCCGGCTGCCAGCGCGCCATGTCGTTGGCCAGGTAGAGCATCGCGCGACCGCGCGCGCGGTTGTGCGTGCGCCGGTCGGGGAACCGCCGCTCGTCCCAGGCGAAGTACTCGTCCTCGAGCACGTCGCGCAGGAACCGGCTGGCCAGCTCCAGGGTGATGAGGCGGCCGGCCTCGCCCAGGTGGCGCCGCTCCAGGGCGCCGAGCGGCGGCCCCTCGGCGGCGTACCCGCGCAGGATCGCCTCGAAACGCTCCAGTTTGAAGTGGTGCCGCTCGTCCTCGGTGCCGTCGCGGCACCAGGAGCGCACGGCGTCGCCCAGGTCCACCAGCACGGTGTGCCGGGTGCACGTGTCCAGGTCCAGCAGGCCCACGGCGCGGTCCCCCTGGAACAGCACGTTGCTGATCTTGGGGTCGCCGTGCACCACGCGCCGCGGCAACTCCGGCGGCAGCAGCATGCGCGAGAGCTGGGCATCCACTTCACTGATTTCGTCGGCGATGGCGGCCTTGGCCTCGGCGAACTCGGGCCGGGCGGCCGCCTCGCGCAGGCGCCGCAGGTGGCCCTCGGTGTCGTGCAGCGGGTGCTGGCTCTGAAAGTGGTGGTCGATGTCCTGCATCGCCCGGTGGAAACGCGCCAGCGCGCGGGCGCCCTCTTCGGCCTGCTCGGGGGTCTGCACGGCGTCGTGCGTCTCGCCCTCGACGTAGGTCGCCAGGCGCCACCAGCGGCCCTCGTCCTCGGCCACGCCCTCGCCGGTCTCGGTGGCGACGAGCCGGGGCGCCAGCACCCCGCGCGCGGCCAGATGCTCGGTCACTGCCTTGAAATCGCTCAGGATTTCCGGCGTGGCGAGCTTGTGGTGCAGGCGCTGCAGGACGAACTTGCCGCCCTCGGCCTCGACCAGCCAGGTGCCGTGCATGAGCCCCGACGAGGCCCGGCGGACCTCGGTCACGCGGCCGATGGGGAAGCGGCGAAGAATGTTCTCCACGGGGGCTGCTCCGGAGCCTGGATCGGGCCGGAAGCATGCGCCAGGGCGGGGCGGCGGGGCAAGGGCGCGACGCGCCCGGCGTCACGGAGGGGGCGGGGCGAAGCGGCGGTTGGTGGGGAAGGGCTGCGGGCCGCCGGAGCTGTACTCGGGGTAGACCGCGATGCCGCGGGCGGCGAGGCCGGCGGCGTCGTCGTAGTACAGGCCGAGGATGGAGTCGGGCGAGCCGCCGCGGCGGCGGAAGGCCGTCTCGCTGACGGGGCTGTAGCGGCTCTCGCCGTACTGCGTGCCCAGGTTGTTCTTGCGCGGCGCCGGACGCGCCGAGTAGCCGCCGCCGTGGGGGCCGTTGCTGTCGGCGGTCTTGCCCTTCGGGGCGGCCATGGCCTCGCCCCGCGCGGCCGTCTCCGAGCGGGCCATGTCCGCGGCGCCCTGCGAAGCGTCCTCGGCGGGCGCGCTCGCCGTCGGGGCCTCGCGCCGCTCGGCGTAGCCGCCGCCGCCGCTGCCCGTGCCGAGGCCGCCGAGGTCCTTCTTGTCCGCGTCGCCCTCGAACTCGAAGTCGCGGTGGTGGCCCCAGCCGGGGTGCGGGTAGGGCTGCGGCGGGGGCGCGATGGCCTGCGGGCGCTGGAACGCCTCGCGGAAGACCGCCGCGCCGATCACGCCGGCGTTCTGCGGGGTGCCCCGGCGGCCCGAGTAGCTGTCGCCGCGGGTGGTGAAGCGGAAGGCCGCGACCTCGGAGTAGTTCTTGCGGAACCCATCGACCACGATGCTGCCGTAGGGCGGCACGATGTAACCGCGCTGGTTGCGCCAGTCGCCGTTCTCGCCGGAGATGGCGTCGCGGCCGTCCACCGTGAGCACGACCTCGACCCGCTCGTTGCTGCCGTTGGTGACGCGGACGTTGTAGCGCCCGCCCATGTCGCCCATCACGTACGTCACGCCCCGGTGGTAGTAGGTCGGCAGGCTCTGCCCGGCCTCGCCCTCGAGGGCGATGGTCACGCCGTTGCCCGTGCTGCGCAGCGAGGGGCCCGCCAGCGCGGGGGCCGCGGCCAGGGTGGAGAGGGCGAGGAGCGTGGCGAGCAGGGCTTTCATGGGGACCTCGGGGGCGGCAGTCGAACTTCAGGGCCTTCGGCGGGGAGAAACGCACGAGTCGCGGCCACGATCTGAACAATCTGCCGCCGGCCTCAGAAAAGCGAGAGCTGGCCCGAATCGGCCACGGGCCGCCGGAAGGTCGTGCCCGCCTCCGGCGTGGGCGCTTGCCGCGAGACATAGCCCAGGCGCTTGCACGTCTGCTTGAACAGGGCCTCGATGGTGCCGGCGTACTCGCCCTCGCCGCGCATGCGCGTGCCGAAGTCGCCCTTGTAGAGCGCGCCCCCGCGGGCCTCGCGCACCCGGTTGAGAATCCGCTCGGCCCGGTCGGGCAGGGCCGCGCGCAGGCGCTCCTCGAACACGGTCGCGACCGGCCCCGGCAGGCGCAGCAGAGTCATGCCCGCGAAGGTCGCGCCCGCCGCGCGCGCCTGCTCCAGGACCTCGACCATCTGGCTGTCGTTCAGGCCCGGGATGATCGGCGCGACGTTCACGCCCACGGGCACGCCGGCCTCGGCCAGGCGCCGCACCGCCTGCAGCCGCCGCGCGGGGGGCGCCACCGCGGGCTCCATCGCCCGGGCGTGGGCCGCGTCCGAGAACGGGATGCTCACGGCGACCGTGACACGGGCCTCGCGCGCCAGGCCGGCGAGCACGTCCACATCCCGTTCGACCAGCGGCGCCTTCGTGATGATCCCCACCGGGTTGCGATAGTCGAGGCAGACCTGCAGGCACGCCCGCGTGAGGCCGTAGCTGGCCTCGAGCGGCTGGTAGCAGTCCGTATTGCCCGAGAAGACCACCAGCTCGCCGACCCAGGACTTTTTCTCGAAGGCCGTGCGCAGCAGCGCCGCCGCCTCGGGTTTGACGACGAGCCGGCGGTCGAAGTCGCTGCCCGCGCCGAAGCTCAGGTACTCGTGGGTGGGGCGGGCGTAGCAGTAGGCGCAGCCGTGGAAACACCCCCGATAGGGGTTCACGCTGTAGCGGAACGGGATGTCCGGGCTGTCGTTCGTCGACAGGATGTCGCGCGTGTGGTCGACGTAGACCTCGACGCTCTGCCGAGGCGGCTCGCCGAGCCAGTCGACGTGGGTGGCGGAGAATGGATTGGGGGGATTGGCGACCCGGGCGAGCATGGGTCCGGGAAATAACAACTGAACTGGCGTTCAGTCAACCGCCACGCCGAATCACTTCTTGGTGGTGGGCTTCTTCGCGGCGGGCGCGGGCTTCTTCGCGGCGGGCGCGGGCTTCGCGGGCTCGGCCTTCGGCGCGGGCTCGGCCTTGGCGGCCTTCGGCGCGGCGGGCTTCTTCGCGGCGGGCGCGGGCTTCGCGGGCTCGGCCTTGGGCGCCTCGGCCTTCGGGGCGGGCTTCGCGGCATTCGCGGGCTTCGCGGCGGCCTTCGCCGGCTCGGCCTTCGGGGCCTCGGCCTTGGGCGCCGCGGCGGGCTTCGCGGCC
>CAINDO010000646.1 GCA_903847385.1 uncultured Myxococcales bacterium | reverse complement strand
TGCCCGACCCAGGCGCGGCGGCGCTCGGCGGCGGGGTCGGCCCCGGCGCAGGCGGCGGCGAGGGCCGGGCCCAGCTCGGCGGCCAGCACGTGTTCGCCCACGTCGAAGGCCTCGTGCGCCCGGGGGTTGGCGGGGCCGGCGAGCTTCTTCAGGCGCGGCGCCAGGGCGTCCACGAGCTGAATGATCGGGCGGTCGCGCACGGCGAAGTCGGCGGCGAGGGGGGAGAAGTCCGTGACCAGGACGTCCGCGGCGCACAGGTAGGGCGCGGCGTCCTGCACGCGGGCCACGTGGGGCGCCAGGACGAGGCGGCGCTGCCGGTGCTCCCGGGGATGCGGCAGCACCACGAGCTGCGCGCCGGCGACCTCGGCGGCGGCGACGACCTCGCCGAGCCAGGGCAGCGTGCCGTGCCCCCGCGCCTTGCCCAGCCGCAGCCGCTGATGCCAGCGCGGGGCGAACACCACCAGGGGCTTCGCGGCGTCCAGCCCGTGCGCGGCGACGACCTGCGCCCGCGTGGAGGCGGCGGCGCGCAGGGCGTCCGCCCGGGGCAGCCCCAGGACCTCGAAGTGGGTGACGTCCGGGCAGGCCACGTGCAGCACGTCCAGATACAGCGGCCCGGGCAGGCACAGGAGATCGACGAGCCCGGCCACGCCGGCCAGCTTGCCCGCCCAGCCCCGCCCGGGGTTGCTGCGCTGCGGCGTGAAGGCCACGGGGCGCACGCCCGCCCGGCGCAGGGCCGCGGCGTCCTCGGGCGTGCAGCACAGGGCCACGTCGCAGGGGCCGTCCGCGGCGACCAGGTGCCCCCGGCGCGCGAGCTCGGCCTCGACGGGCGCCAGCGTGGCGCGGGTGCCGGGCGTTTCGGGGATGCGGACGATCACGGCGGCGCATCATAGGCGAGCCGCCGCCCCGGACCTACGAGATCGCGAAGACCTCGCCCGGTGCATCGGCCGGGCGAGGGGGCGGGCCCCTCACCCGAAGACCTGGAGCGCCGCGCGATACGTGCCCAGGTGCGCCTCGAGCGTGGCCGAGATGGGCTCGGCGTAGCCCCCGCCGAGCGTGTAGACCACGGGCAGGCCGGCCGCCCGGAGCGTCGACAGGATGTGCAGATCGCGGGCGTGGAGGCCCGCCGCGCTCACGCTCAAGCGGCCGAGGCGGTCCGCGTCCAGGGGGTCCACGCCGCCCTGCACGAGCACGAAATCCGGCCGGGCGGTGGCCAACGACCGCGCGAGGGCGTCGCGCACCGCCGCCAGATAGGCGACGTCCTCGGTGCCGTCGGGCAGGTCGACGTCCAGGTCGCCCTCGACCTTGCGGAACGGGAAGTTGCGCGCGCCGTGCACGGAGGCGGTGAACACGCGGGGCTCGCCGGCCATGAGCGCGGCCGTGCCGTCGCCCTGGTGGACGTCCACGTCGAAGATCAGCACGCGCCCGGCGTGGCCGTGGTCGAGCAGCCACCGCGCGGCGACGGCGAGGTCGTTGAAGGCGCAGTAGCCCGAGCCGAAGTCGCGGTGGGCGTGGTGCGTGCCGCCGGACAGATTGCCCGCGAATCCGTGCGTCAGCGCGGCGGCGGTGGCCGCCAGGGTGGCCGAGGCGCTGGCCCGGGCGCGGGCGACGAAGGCCTTCGACCAGGGCAGCCCGATGCGGCGCAGGGCGGCCTCCGGCAGCGTGCCCTCGACGAGCGCGGCGACATAGGCCGGGTCGTGCACGGCGAGCAGGGGCTCGAGGGGCCCGGGGTCCACCGGCGTGATCTCGTCGGGCCGCAGCAGGCCGGCGTCGACGAGCGCATGCCGCAGCCGCCGGTACTTCTCCATCGGGAACCGGTGGCCGGGCGGCAGCGGGACGTCGTGGTGGTCACAGGCGAAGACGCGCACGGGCGAAGCATACGTCGGACGCGCGCGCGGCCGGCGCGGGTTCTTTTGCCTGCCTTTCCTGATATTTTCCCCGGCCCATGACCGACCCCCACGCGCCCCCCGATCCGGACCGGCCGGAGGCCGAGCCTCCGGAGGAGGACGGCGCCGTCGCGGCCCTGGCCGAGGCCGCCGCCGAGACGGGGCGGACCGTGATGCGGGCCAGCGTGCGGCTCTACCAGCGCATCCTGGGGGACCTGATCCTGGTGCTGGCGTTCCTGGGGCTGGTCTACTTCCTGGCTTATTTCACCATCAACTCGAACTACGCCCGCCGCGTCTTCGACGAGCTGGTGAACGGGCAGGTCTTCCGCGGCAGCATCCAGTGGGAGCGCATCTCGTGGGGCCCCTGGCCGAGCGAGCTGCACATCCAGAAGCCGGTCCTGTCCGACTCCACGGGCCGGCCGGTCATCCGCGTGGACGAGGTCGACGTCTCCCTCGATCTCACCGCCCTGACCGAGGGCGCCATCGTGGCCGAGGACATCATCGTCGACTCGCCGGTGGTGGACTTCCACGAGGTCCCCATCGAGGACGAGTGGGGCAACCCGACGAAGGCGCTGAACATCGGCGCCATGTTCCTGCCGCCGCAGCGCGAGCCGGATCCCGGCCTGCCGGGCGGCCCGCCGACGATGCAGTTCCGCGTGTCCGAGATCCGCAACGCGCGCTACCGGATGGACCTGCCGTCCATCGACGTCGACTGCCGGGGCGTGTGGGTCGAGGACGCGTTCTTCGAGCTGAAGGCGAACCCCACCGGCGCCGGGCCGGTGTCGATGAACATGGGCGCGCACTCGGTCCAGGTGCGGGACGTGCTCGTGACGATCCCCAAGACGGAGAGCGAGCTGCCCGCGTCCAAGCGGCCCGCCGCCGAGGTCTGGCGCTGGCGGCCGAAGGGCGTGGTGCTGCGGGACTACACCTGGAAGGACTGGGCGTTCCGCGCCGAGTCGTTCCGGGCGCGCCTGGGGGAGGATCGGGTGGAGGTCCAGGCCTTCGCGCTGGACATGGACCCCGTCCGCGGCGTGTCCCTGGGCGGCCGGGTGCACATGAACCTGCAGGACATCGGCCCGCATCTGGCCATGTTCGGGGTGCAGGGCATCTCCGGGCCCATCGAGGTCGACATGCGGTCGTCCGGCGAGCTGATGAGCCAGTCCGGCGGCGGGACGCTGGTCGGTCGCACGCTGAGCCTGCCCGGCGGCGTGCAGACCGGCCCCTGGGCGCTGAACGTGCGCCACGAGAACAACCGCCTGGACATTCAGCGGCTGGACGTCCAGGTCGGCGCCGGTCGCCTGACGGGCCACGCGTTCCTGGACGGCGAGCGGGGGCGCGCCCTGGCCGAGCTGATGCTGGACACCGTGACCCCGGCCAAGGCGGGCCTGACCGCGCCCGAGGGCCCGGCGACGGACGCGCTGGCCGCCGCGTACACGGGCCGCCTGGACGCGAAGCTGACCGACCTCTGGGCCGAGACGCCCGTGATCTCGGCGATGACGGACCTGCTGATCGTGCGCCCCGAGGGCGTGCCCTCTCCCCTGCCCGCCCGCTCGCGCCTGGAGGCCTCGGCCATCTGGGCCGGCCCCGCGCTCGACGTGCGCCACCTGCGCCTGGAGACCTCCACGGACCGGGTGACGGCGGTGGGCACGCTGGACCTGGACGCGCAGACCGCCCGGGGCGAGGTGGACGCCGAGGTGGGCGATCTGGCCGTGTGGGGCGCGCTCGCGCGGCTGCCGCTCTCCGGCTCGGCGAAGGCCTCGGCGAGCGTCTCCGGCCCCTGGCGCCGGCCCGAGGCGCGGCTGACGCTCGAGGCCCGCGAGGTCTCGTGGGACCACCTGCCCGCGGCCCGGCTGGACGTCGCCGCGCAGTTGACCGCCGGTCGCCTGGAGGTGAAGAAACTCAGCGCCACGAGCGGCGAGACCCTGGTCTCGCTGAGCGGGCGGGCGGACCTCTTCCGGCCCGACGGCGCCCTCGCCGCCGAGGCCCACGTGGAGCACCTGAACCTGCCCGACTGGGCGCGCGGACAGCCCGTGAAGGGCGTGGCCCGCCTGGACCTGAGCGCCGCGGGCACGCTGGCCATGCCGCAGTGGAAGGGCAGCCTGGCCGTGGTCGGCGCCGCCTGGCCCGGCGCGCCCGAGGGGGACGTCGCGGCCCAGTTCGAGGCGCGGGGCCTGCAGCACCCCGTCGTGAACCTGCGCAGCCTGGACGTGACCACCGCCGTGGGCGAGGTGCACGCCGCGGGCACCTTGCACCCCCTGGACCTGGACGCCGACACGCAGCTCGAGGTCGCGCTGAAACACGTGAAGCTCGAGGGCCTGCCCCTGCGGCAGCCCATCGGCGGTGAGCTCGAGGCCGCGCTGCGTGTGGAGGGCCCGCTGCGGATGCCCGCGGTGGGCGGCCACGTCGAGGTCAAAGCACCCCGCTACGGCAGCCTGACGCTGGACCACCTGACCGTGGACGCCGGCTGGCGCCCGCCCTACGTGAAGGTCGAGTCCCTGCGACTGCGCGGCACGCCCTCGGCCGGTGCCAAGGCCCGCGACTACGTGACGGCCTCGGGGCTGAGCCTGAAGCTCCCGGAGCTGGCCTTCGAGGGCGAGGTCGCGCTGGACCAGATCCCCCTCACGCTGGTGAACCACTTCGTGGCCGAGCCCCTGCCCCTGAAGGGCACGCTGAGCGCCCATCTGGTGGGCCGCGGCACGCCCCAGGACCCGGCGGCCAACGGCGAGCTGGTGCTCGACGACGCCGCTTGGGAGGACGTCGATATCGGCGACGCCCGCATGACCGTCGAGGCCGGCGACCAGCGCGTGCGGGCGGACGCGACGCTCTTCGAGGAGACGCAGATCGCCGTGAGCGTGCCCACCAGCCCCGGCCAGGGCCCGGCCACGTTCACCATCCGCTTCACCGACCTCTCCCCCGAGGCCCACGTGAAGCGCCTGGCCGACGCCAACCTGCGCACCCGCCTGACGGGGACGATCTCCGGCGGCGCGGATCTGTTCGCCCCGCCGGACTACCAGCCCTTCGCGGACGTGGAGATCACCGACCTGCGCGCGCGACCTACAATCGACTCGACCTGGTGAACATCGAGCCGATCCGCGCCAGCTACCGCGACCGCGACCTGACGCTGTCGCGGCTGGGCCTGCAGGCGGCGGGGCAGAAGCTCCGCGCCGAGGGCACGCTGCGCCAGCATCAGACGCTCGACGCCCACGTGGACGGCGACCTGGATCTCGGCCTGCTGCAAGGGTTGCTCAGCGGCACCTTCAGCGCCGTGCAGGGGCAGGCCACGTTGGGGCTCATGGTGACCGGCCCCCTGACCAACCCCGCCGCCGAGGGGCGCATCAAACTCTCGCGGGCGTTCCTGGTGCCGCGCTCGGGGGTGGTGGGCAACGAGCTCGAGCTGATGGAGCCCGTGGAGCTGTGGGTGCAGAGCAGCATGGCGCCGGCGATGGGCCCCGACCCTGCGGAGCAGCGGGGCAACTACGTGGTCACGCTGCCGCGCATGGTGCCGGCGGCGACCCGGGCCGGCGCGGCGGCGGCCGCGGCGCCGATGCGCCCGAACCGGCTCGTGCTGCGGCGCGACGAGGGCCGACTGACCATCACCGCGCTGGACGTCGCGCTCGCGCAGTTCCTGCCGGACAGCCTGTCGCTGCGGCTGGACGCCGACAACGTGTCGCTCATGGTCCCGGACATGGTGCGCGCCACCTTCGACGCCGACGACCTGGTGTTCTCCATGTCGGACATGCTCAAGCCGACCCGCACGGAGCTGTTCCTGGGCGGAAAGATCTACCTGCAGCGCGCCACGTACACCGCGGACATCATGCCCTCGGGCGACATCAACCAGGGCCTGAGCAACAACCTGCGCGGCGTGTCGCAGGCCCGCACGGTGAGCGCCTTCGAGCGCTATCCCGTGTTGCAGCGCTTCAAGGTCGACCTGCGCGTGGACGGCGACAACGACGTCTTCGTGCGCAACAGCGTCTCCGTGGTGTCGCTGGACCTGGAGATCCGGCCGTCGCTGCGCGTCCGCGGCAACCTCTACAACCGCACGGACCTCCAGGAGAGCGAGCAACTGCGCATCGAGGGCGAGGTCTCCACGCTCCCGGACACGTCGCACATCGTCTACAGCGGCCGCGAGTTCGAGGTGTCGAGCGCGCAGGTGGACTTCGGCAAGGGCAACTTCCTGGACGCCACGCTCGTCGCCCGGCGCAACTTCGACAGCTGCGGCGAGTCCGCGGCCGGCAGCGCCGGGACCTCGGGCCCCTCGACCAACCTGGGCAACGGTCAGAAGCAGGAGACGGTGACGCTCGAGCTCCGCTACCGCCTGCCCACCCTGGACACGCCCGGCGAGCCCTCGCTGCAGCTCTCCAGCGACTCCGGCGCCAGCGCCATCGACGTCGCCACCCTGGTGCTGACCGGCGCCTGCCCCTCGCAGCTCACGGCCGCGTCCAGCGCGCAGCCGGCGCTCGAGGCCGCCTTCACGCCGGTCCTGAACCTGATCGAGGCGCCGCTGAAGCAGACTTTGGACATCGACCTGAACCTGACGCCGAGCGGCCAGGGCGCGCTGATCGTCGAGGCGGACAAGGCGCTCTCCAAGCGCCTGCGCCTCTACTCCTATGCGCCCGTGGGCTCCGCCGAGGACGCGACGATTCGCCGGCAGTTCGGTCTGGAGTACCAGATCAACAACTTCGCCTTCGGCGACCTCAGCAACCAGAGCCTCGGCCAGGAGAACAACACGACCGGGCAGCTCATCCTGATGTTGAATCTCGACTGATGACGCGCGCGCTCCCACGCTTCCGGGCCCTCCTCGCCGCCCTGCTCCTGTGCAGCGGGCTCGCGGCCGGGCCGGCGCGCGCGCAGGGTCTGAACGAGCCGACGCAGGCGGGGCCGGCCCTGCCCCCGGTGGCGCCGACCGACTCGGACGATCCGGGCAAGTCGATCCAGGACGCCGCGGCCCCGTTCGCCGGGCGCACGCTGCTCAGCGTCGCCGTCGAGTGCGACGACCCGGAGACGTGTGGCCCCGCGCGTCAGCCCCTGTTCATGTCGCTGGTGCGCCTGGAGATCGGCGCCCCGCTGGTGCCGGCGCAGGTCGTGGAGGCCTGGTCGCGCCTGACCCGGACCGAGGCGTTCCGGGCCCTCGGCGCACACTTCACCCCCGATGGCGACGCCGTGCGCCTCGTGTTCAGCGGGCTCGCGCAGGCCCTGATCACGTCCGTGGACGTGGAGTACGCCGACGCCGCCAGCCGCTGGTACCCCAAGCAGTTCGACACGCAGATCAAGAAGCGGATCCTGCTGCGCAAGGGCGGCAACTACCCCATCGACCACCCCGAGCAGATCGAGCGGCAGGTGGCCAACGTGATGGAGCTCTACGAGCGCCTGGGCTACCGCGGCACCGAGGTCCGCATCGAGCCCGAGTACGAGGACGCCCGCCGCACGCGGGTGCGGGTGGTGGTCCACGTCAAAGAGGGCGACCAGGATCCCATCGGCGGCGTGCTGCTGCAGGGCAACACCAACAAGTCCTATACCGAGGCGCTCGAGCCCGTGGAGACGGGCGAGCGGGTGGACTTCTGGCAGGACTTCTTCCGCTTCGTGGGCATCGGCACCTATGAGCGGCGACGGTTCCGCGAGCAGCTCAAGACGCTGGAGCAGCAGTATCGCGACGAGGGCTGGTTCTCGGCCCGCGTACGCCTGGAGGACGTCCTGCGCCGCGACGGCGCCGTGTGGCCGCTGGTGCGCGTGCAGGAGGGCCCCCGGGTCGAGCTGACCTTCGAGGGCAACGAGAGCATCTCCGACGACGCCCTGCGCGCCGCGACGACCTTCATCGGCAGCGGCGCCATCGACGACACGGAGCTCGACGCCAGCAAGTCGGCCATCGTGCAGGCCTATCAGGCCCTCGGGCACTACTACGTGCAGGTGGCCATGCGCCGGGTCAAAGTCGACGCCACGGGCACGCGGCAGCGCATCATCTTCCACATCGACGAGGGCCCGCAGGTCTACGTGCGGACCGTGCGCTTCGAGGGCAACCGCAAGCTCTCCGACGCCCGCCTGCAGCGCGCCATGGAGACGCAGGGCATCGGCGCCGACCGGGTGATCGGGGCCTTCGACGCCTCGCGCGCCGTGCTGCAGGACGCCCGCCTGGCCAACGACCTCACCGCCATCCGCGACCTGTACCGCCTGCGCGGATACGCGGGCATCCGGTTCCGCTGCATGCCCGAGGGTCAGGACCCCGGCGTCTGGGAGGCCCTCGGCCGCCTGAAGCCCGCCGAGGACGTCCACGACCGCCTGCGCGGCCGCTTCGACGTCTGGAGCGACGACCCGGCCCAGGCCCGCTGCTTCCGCGTCGACCGCGACCGCGACTCCCGCGTGGTCGACGTCGTCGTCGAGCTGGACGAGGGCCCGCGGACCACGGTGAACCGCGTGGAGATGCGCGAGATCCTGCGCCGCATGCCCCCGACCATGCAGGACGACGCGTATGAGCTCCTGCAAAAGCTCGGCTTCACGGACCGGCAGCGCAACTGGCGCCGCAAGATCGGCCTGAACCGGCAGCAGATCGTGTCGCTGGAGGGGTTCATTCTGCGGTTCTACCGGGGCCAGGGCTTCACGCGGGCCGTCGTGGTGGCCCACTGCGCGGACAACCCGAAGGAGCCCCACCCGGGGCCGCCACCCCGCACGCGGAGCACGACCAGCGCCGGTCCGGGCGGGCTGCCGCAGGTCGTCGGCGAGGCCCCGGACGAGACCTGCAGCGAGGCCGCGCTCTACGGCCGCAAGGTCGACCACATCAACTTCCGCGTGCGCAAGGGGCCCAAGACCATCGTCGAGGGCATCCTGATCCGCGGCAACCTGCAGACCTCGGAGCGCACCATCCGCAAGGAGCTGCTGTTCCGCGAGGGCCAGCCGCTGGCCACGGACGACCTGTTCCTGAGCCAATCCAACCTGCGGTCGCTGGGGCTCTTCGAGTCGGTCAAGGTCGAGACGATCGGCGCGTCCGAGGCCGGCCCCGACGGTGCCGACGCGCCCGGTGGCGCGGGCGCCGACGGCGACGACGACGACCGAGACGACATCGCGCCCGTGGTCGTGAAGGTCAACGTCGAAGAGAGCAGCCGGTTCCAGATCCAGGGCAGCTTCGGTCTGAGCGTGGAGTCCAGCCCGCTCACGACGGACACGCTGCCGCTGCTCTTCGTGCTCGGCACCACCCTGCGCGACCGCAACCTGCTCCGGTGGGGCATCGAGGGCCGCCTGACGGCCAAACACGCCAACCGGCTGACCAACCCCACCGCCTTTTACGGCGACGAGTCCCGCTGGGAGTTCGGCCCCGGCGTGACCGACCGCCGCTTCCTGTCCACGCGCATCGTCGGCTCTCTGGACGGCACGGCGCAGGGCGGCCTGACCGACCAGCGCGACCTGTACGAGCGGCGCGCCGACCTGACGGGCACGCTGAGCTACGACTTCTCCAACCTGTCGTACCCCTCGGACTGGGGCCGCGGCATGCTCGGCAGCTTCAAGACCATCTACGGCCGCAAGCAACTGCGCGAGCTCACGCGCCGCAACCAGATCCCCGAGTTCGGGGACCCGGTCAACGAGCTCAAGTTCCAGCCGCAGTTCACCATCGACAAGCGGGACAACCCGCTGCACCCCACGCGCGGCCTGCTCGCCGCCCTGGACAGCGAGGCCCGGTTCAACAGCAACGCGCTCGTGCCCTCGCTCTATGAGCCCGCCCTGAAGGAGACGCTGACCACCCAGTACGTGCAGTCGTTCCTGGAGCGGCGGCTCATCCTGGTGCCGACCCTGCGCCTGGGCGCCGCGCAGACGCGCGACGTCGCCGACGAGCGCCTGCGGGACTTTCTCTTCAAGGCCGGCGGCGACGCCGTGGCCCACCCCGTCCGGGGGTACGCGGACGCCTCGATCGACGCCTGCGACGGCCACTACAAACGCCGCGGCTGCTCCTCGGCCGTGGACCCCACGGACGACCGCATCCTGCGCACCGTGGGCGGCCGGGCGTACGTGGGCGGCAGCTTCGAGGCCCGGTTCCCCACCTTCGTGTTCGACGACTTCTGGTTCGCCGCCTTCGCCGACGTCGGCGCCGTCGCCCCCACCTGGTCCGACCTGGCCACCTCGGGCTGGGACCGCTTCTACCCCTCGGCCGGCGGCGGCCTGCGCTGGCTGGTCACCGGCCAGATCCCGCTGCGCCTGGACGTGGGCATGCCCCTGCGTGCAACCGTCTTCTCGCGCGCCGAGCCCCGCTTGCACTTGAACATCTTCTACCAATTGTAACTCGCGGCCTCGGGTCGGGCGCGAGGCGCCCTCGCGTCGGCCGGGTCGGGCTCCTGCCCGACGTTTGGCACCCCAGCCCGGGGTGGATGAATAGAACTCACCGGTCATCCTTGATCACGATTTGACCGATGCTAGACTCACCTGACTTTTCCTGTCCGAGGTCTCCATGGACTTTCGTCGGCTCGTCGCTCTCTCCCTCGTCGTGACCCTGCCCGCCGCCGCGGCGGCGCAGTCCGTCCCCCCCGAGATGGCTGCGCCCCCGCGCACGCTGCTGGCCGCCAATGGCGAGCCCGTGGACGACTCGGACCTCGGTGAAGAAGAGAGCCTCGACGCCCTCAACAAGGAGGAGATGGAGAAGTCGACCTGGTCGACGGGCGCGGCCGTGGGCCTCAGCCTGATCCCCGGTGGCGGCTTCGGCCTGATCTACGCCGACAAGAAGGCCGCCTCGGTGGTGCCCTTCCTGCTCTCGGTGGCCGGCTACACGGTCGGCGCGCTCTACATGGCGGGGGTCTTCAACACCAAGAAGTCCACCCACTGCTACTTCAAGGCCGACCCCAACAGCGCCGCCCTCGGCTCCAAGGTGGACGACTACCGCTGCTCGTATGCCCTGTACACCGGCGCGACGGACGATCCGATCCCCGGCGACAAGGACGACAACCCGGACGCGTCGCAGAACACCGGCGACCGCACGACCCACTCCTTCGACTGGACCGCCTCGGACAACACCCGCGTCGGCACGGGCAAGGAGTACTACAACAGCGCCCCGAACTACGGCTACGTGCCCTCGGGCGAGAACTTCGACGGCGCCAAGACCGGCCTCATCATCCTGGTCGGCACCTACGCCGCCACCACGCTCCTCGGCGCGGTCTGGTCGGGCCTCACGGTCTCCGACCACAACGAGGAGATCCGCCGGAACGTCGAGTCCACGGCGCAGAACAGCCCCAAGCCCCTCGTCGGTTATGACGGCGACAACGGCTATTTCGGCATGGCCTGGGATTTCTGACGCCCGCCGCGCGGTTGACCCCGTGACGCGGCCCGCCTAAAGTGCCGCGACTTTTTCGGGGTCTACATGTTCTCACGCTACCGGCTGCTCATCCTCGGCTCCCTCGTGTGGATCGTCCTCGACCAATGGTCGAAGATCGCCATGGTCGACTGGCTGGTCCAAGGCGACCTGCCCGCTTCGGCGTCGATGATCCGCTCCGAGATCTACGACGTCTCCGAGAGCTGGTTCAAGTTCAGGGTGGTCGGCAATCCCGGCGCCGCCTGGGGCATGTTCCGCTCGTTCCCCGACTGGGCGCGCGTGCCCTTCTTCGTGCTGATCACCAGTGTCGCGCTCTACTTCATGGTCTACTTCTACCGTCAGGCCCGACCGGACCAGCGCCTCTACAAGGTCGCGCTGATGTGCATCCTGGGCGGCGCGGTGGGCAACCTGATCGACCGCATCCGGATCGGCTACGTGATCGACTTCGTCGAGTGGTTCTACGGCGACTTCCACTGGCCGAACTTCAACGTGGCGGACATCGCCATCTCCGTGGGCGTGGGCCTGCTGGCGCTGGAGATCATCTTCGAGAAGAAGCAGCCGGAGACGGACGCTCCCGGGGACCCCTCCGCCGGCCCGACGGCCTGACATGCACCCCTGGCTGACCTCGCCCGACGGCTTCTTCCCGCTGCCGTCGTACTTCACGCTGCTGATGGTCGGCTTCATGATCGCGATCTACATCGCGTGGCGGCGGTCGACCCGCTTCGGCATCGACCCGGACGACCTGCTCGACCTGAGCCTGTACATGCTGCTGGCCGGGCTGGTGGGCGCGCGCCTGCTGCACGTGATCGCCGACGGCTACTTCACGGACTACGTGCACCTGTGCACGGATCCCCTGCAGGTCGAGGTGCCGAGTTTCGTGCACGTGAGCTGCCAGGTGGACGCCGACTGCGTGACCGCCGAGGCCGGCGCCCTGTGCCACCCGGAGCAGCACACCTGCCGGCCGGCGCAGGACTGCTTCGCCGCGCTGAAGTTCTGGCAGGGCGGCCTGGCCTTTTACGGCGGCTTCATCCTGGCCGTGGCCATCGGCGTGCGCTTCATCTGGAAGCGCCGGCTGATCTTCGCCCGCATGGCCGATCTCTGCGCGCCGTCGATCGCCTTCGGCCTGATCTGGGGCCGCGTCGGCTGCCTGCTGGCCGGCTGCTGCTTCGGCACCGTCACGGAGTCCGCCGCGGGCCTGAGTTTCCCCGGCAGCGCGCGCCTGCCGTCGGCGGCGGGGGCCTGCCCCAAGGACTTCGACCTGATCGTCACCGAGGCCGGCGAGAAGCTCTGCGCCATCGGCAGCCCGGCGTTCGTGCAACACATCGAGGCCGGGCTCATCCACCCGCCGGTGCACCACAGCCTGCCGGTGCACCCCACGCAGCTCTACGAAGCCGTCTTCTGCCTGCTGCTCACGCTGTACCTGTTCTTCTGGCGGTCGCGCCACGTGCGCTTCGGCACGCAGGTGTGGTGGGAGATGTGCGGGCTCTACGCCCTGGGCCGTTTCCTGATCGAGTACTTCCGCAACGACGACCGCGGCCTCTGGCTCGGCGGCGTGCTCTCGACGAGTCAGCTCATCGCCCTGCCGTTCATGGTCGTCTCGGCCTGGTGGCTGTGGCAGGGCCTGCGCCGCCCGCCGGTGGCCGACCCGTACGGCCTGCTCACGGCGCCGCTGGAGCCGCGCTGAATGCACCCGGTCCTCTTCCACCTGTTCGGCTACCCGGTGCACCTGTACGCGGTGGCCATCGCCACGGGGTTCGTGGTGGGCGTGGTGCTCGTGGCCCGCGAGGCGCCGCGCTTCGGCTACGACCGAGACATGGTGCTCGACCTGCTCTGGTGGCTGCTGGTCATGGGCCTCGTGGGCTCGCGGCTGGCCTTCATCGCCACCAACTGGGAGCAGTACTACTACCCCTGCGCGGACTTCGAGTTCTACAACACGCTCCAGATCGACCCGCCCCTCACGGAGCCCGACTGCTGGCGGCTGTTCCGATTCTGGCAGGGCGGCCTGGTGTTCTACGGCGCGCCCATCGCCAGCCTGGCCACGCTGTTCGTGTTCATGCGGCGCGAGAAGCTGCCGGCGCTGCCCGTGGCCGACCTGATCATCCCCTACCTGGCGCTCGGGCAGGCCTTCGGGCGCCTGGGCTGTCTGGCGGCGGGCTGCTGCTTCGGCAAACCCTGGGACGGCCCCTGGGCCATCCAGTTCCCCCGCCACACGATGGCCTGGGACCAGCACCTGCACGACCACCTGATCACCCCCGGCGCGGACGTGTCCCTGTCCGTCCATCCGACGCAGCTCTACGACTCGCTGACCGGCTTCCTGTTGTTCGGGGCGCTCCTGTGGATCCGCAGGCGTCGCACGTTCGACGGTCAGGTCATGGTGGGCTGGCTGTTGCTGTACCCCGTCGCCCGCTCGCTCAACGAGCTGTTCCGCGGGGATGAAGACCGCAAGTTCCTGACCGAGATCGTGGTGGAGCCGTTGAACACCGCGCTCGGCCTGGCGCCGGGCTCCGTGACCTTCCTGTCCACCAGCCAGTTCATCAGCATCGTGACGATGGCGGTCGGGCTCGGCCTGTTTTTCCGGCTCCGCGGCCGCCCCCGCGCGGTTTTCTCGCCCCCGCCCGCAGACGCAAATTGACCCGCGCGCGCCCGGCGCGCAAAGATTCGGCCCGATGCTTTCTCTCCGCTCCCGACTCGCGCTCCTGACATCCCCGCTCCTTGCGTTCGGGGGCTGCTCCATCGCGCTCGACTTCGACCGGAGCTTCCCCACCCAGGGGGACTTCCCCGGCGCGTACCTCAAGGCCCCCAACGAGGGCGAGGCGGCGCTGAAGGGCACGCAGCTCGAGGTGGGCTGCCTCACGTTCTGCGAGAGCTACATCGGCTGCCTGGGTCAGCCGGACATCTGCCACTACATCTCGGCCCTGCCCGAGGGGGACGTGGAGTCCGCCTGCACCGGCGGCCAGGAGTTCCTGGGCAAGCAGGTGCTGGTGAACCGCTGCGCCGAAGACTGCCAGACGGCGGCCACGCTCACGCAGAGCCAGCTCAAGTCGATCCAGAACTCCGGCGAGTGCCGGGCCGTCGCCAAGACCGTGGCCGACCTGGATCGCCCTGCCTGCGAACCGCTCATCGAGGAGTGCAAGGCGTACTGCAACCCGCCCGCCGGCAGCGCCAGCCTGGCCGATTGCACCGGGCTGCCCGGCCTGAGGGACGACAACTGCCAGCGAATCTGCGAGAACCAGAGCGTGCTGTTCTTCGGCTGCATCAACTGCCAGCCGCCCTCGCAGGGCCTGTGCGCCAGCGCGCTGACCTGCGCACAGGAATTCTACCGGCCCCTCGGCTCGGACGGGTCTTCCCGCACGGCCAACTGACGCTTGGTCGGGGCGCGTTTCATCGTCGCGGCGGCGCTCGCGGGGCTCTGGGCCTGCGCGGCGCCGAAGCCCGAGCCCCCTCCGCCGGCGTCTGCGCCGCCCGCACCACCGAGCGCCACCGGGAGCGCCACGGGCGATTCGCTCTGCCCGCCGCGCGCGCCCGCCCCGGCGGTGCTGCCGGGCGTTCGCGCCGAGCACGAGACGCCCGCATACTGGAAGTCCCGCACGCCGGATGCGCCGCTGCTCTCGCCCGGTGAGATCGCCGCGCACAACCGCGCGCTCGCGCTGCCCGGTGAGCCGGACGCCGCGCCGGACGTCTTCGCCGCCGAGCCCGTCGAGGCCACGCTGACCGCGGCCCGGGACCGCTTGGGGTTCCTGCGCGCCCGCATCGCCGCGCGGGAGTACGTGGACGCCGCGGGCCTCTCGCCGCCGCCCTCGCTGTTCGCCGAGACGACCCCCGGCGCGCCGCTGGACGAGGTGCGCGTCACGCTCGCCCCGGTGCCGCTGCGCTGCGGCCCCACGGCCGCGGGCCTGTACACGGTGCCCCCCAACCCGGCCTTCGACCGCAACCTGTGCAGCACCCTGCCCGCGCAGGAGGCCGTGCGCGTGGTGTCGCGCTGGCCCGGCGGGTTCCTGCTCGTGCGCTCCCGCGCCGCGCTGGGTTTCCTGGCCGAGGACGCCCCGCTCTCCGGGCCGCTGGACGCTGCGGCCCGCGCCCGACTCGCAGCGGGGCCGTTCGCCGTGACCGCCCGCGAGGTCACCGCCCGGTTGGCCGGCGGCGGCCACACGGTCACGCTGCCGGCGGGTCTGCGCGTGGCGACCCCCGGCGCCGGCGCCCTGCTGCTCGGCACGAACGAAGGCCTCTCGGAGGCCTCCGTCGAAGCCGGCGACGCCGCCGCGCTCGTGCCCGCTGCGCGCCCCCTCACCCGGCACGCTTTTCTCGACGAGGCGTTCCGGTATTTGGGGACACCCTATGGGTGGGGGGGGATGAACGGCGGGCGGGACTGCTCGCAGTTCGTGCTCGAGGTCCTGGGCAGCTTCGGCCTGGACCTGCCCCGCAACAGCTCGCAGCAGGGCCTGACCGGCGTGTTCACGGTGGACGTGCCGCCCGAGACCTCGGAGCGCGAGCGCCTGGCCCTGCTGGACGCCGCGCAGGCGAGCGGCGTGGTGCTGCTGCACCTGCCCGGCCACATCATGTTCTACCTGGGGCGCAACGCCGAGGGCGTGCCGATGGCGCTGCACGCCTTCGCCGAGTACGTGGAGCCCTGCGCGGACCCCCGCGGCCCCCGGAGCGGCGCCACGCCCGCCGAGACGCTGCGCGAGGTCAACCGGGTGGGTGTGAGCACGCTGGAGCTCGGCCGTGGGACCAGCCGACGCGCGTTCCTCGAGCGGCTGGTGCACCTGACGGTGTTCGGGCCCCCCAACCCCGCGCTGGCCGGCGTGATCACGCATCGGCCGGGCCTGCCCCCGGACGGCCCCTGCCCCGAGAAGCCCCTCGCCGCGCTGACGATCTCGCCCGCCTCGCCCAACACCTCGCAGCCCGTGCGTGTGGTCGCCGGAACGAACGACGACCCCGGCCCCGCCGCGCTCGTGCTCGTCGCGCCCGATGGCACACGGCACAGCCCGCCGGTGCGGACGCTGGGCGGCCCGCCGTTCGGGCGCTGGACCCGCCTGGACACACCGACGCCCGGGGCCTGGACCGCCATGTACGGCGACGCCGATCGCGTGCTGGCCTGCCGCAAGTTCACCGTGGCCGAGCGAGCGCCGAAGCCCCGGGCCCGGGACGCCGAGGGCGACGGCGCGGCGGTCTGGCGCCCGCGGCGCGCCTGGGACCGGTCGATGGAGAACCTGTACGCGCTCTTCGTGGAGCAGCTCTTCGACTACCCGCTCGACGACGACCGCACCTGGCCGAACCTGCAGGTGCTGCTCCAGGACCCCGACCACAACCTGTTGTACGACCACCTGGTGCCCGGCGAGGAGGCCGCCCTGCGGCTCGCTCCGGACTGCGCCGACCTGCCGTTCCTGCTGCGCGCCTACTTCGCCTGGAAGATGCGCCTGCCTTACGCGCTGCGGCCCTGCAGCAAAGGCGGCGCCGGGCGTCCGCCGCGCTGCGGCGAGCCGGAGTCGTCGCTGATGCCCCGCGAGGGCGCCGCAGGCGTGCAGGCGTTCCAGCGCTTCGCCGACGCCCACGTGCGCGTGAACGCGCAGTCGGCCAGCGGGCGCACCCACCCGGACGACGAGGCCTCGGACCTGTACCCCGTGCCCCTCACGCGCGAGGCCCTGCGGCCGGGGACCGTGTTCGCCGACCCCTACGGCCACCTGCTCATCGTGGCCAAGTGGCTGCCGCAGAAGCCCGGCGGCACCGGCGCGCTGATCGGCGCGGAGGCCCAGCCGGACGCGACCATCGGGCGGCGACACTTCTGGCGCGGCTCGTTCCTTTTCCTCCCGGACCTGAAGATGGGCGGCGCCGGGTTCAAGGCCTTCCGAACCGTGCGGTACAGCGAAGCCGGGGGCGTGACGATCGCCGGGAACGCCGACCTGCGCGGACAGGGCGGCGCTCCACCGTTCAGCCGCCAGCAGTACCAGGGCACGCTCACCGACTTCTACGACGCCATGGACGCGCTGATGAACCCCCGCCCCGTGGAGCCGCTCGTGCGGGCGGACGCGCTGGTGGCCGCGCTGCTGGAGTCCGCCGTCCGCCGCACCAAGTCCGTGCAGAACGGCGAGGACGACCAGGCCCGGGGCCCGCACACCGTCTCCATGCCCGACGGCGCGCGCATCTTCCAGAGCAAGGGCGCGTGGGAGGACTACTCCACCCCCTCGCGCGACTTCCGGCTGCTCATCGCCCTGGACACGGTGGTGGGGTTCCCCGACGCCGTGGCGCGCCGGCCGGCGCTGTTCGGCCTGCCACCGGACGACGCCGCCGCCGTGGCGCGCCTGGTCGCCGACCTGCGCGTGCACCTGAGCGCCGCGTTGGCCGAGAAGCGGTTCACGTACACCCGCTCGGACGCCTCGGTCTTCACGCTGCGCCTGCAGGATCTCGTCGAGCGCCAGGCCGCGTTGGAGATGGCCTACAACCCCAACGACTGCCCCGAGGTGCGGTGGGGCGCCCCGCCGGGCTCTGCGGAGGTCTCCACCTGCCGCCGCCGGTCGCCCGCGGAGCAGCAGGCCCGAATGGAGCGCCTGCGCGGTTGGTTCCGCACGCGCACGCGGCCCTTGGAGTAGGTCAAGCCAGTGAGATTCGTCCTGATTCTTTCAGTGACAAGATCTCTCCGATGTGGCAACCACAGGGGCACGGCGTGGTTCATTGGCGGGGGACGCTGACGTGCGTGCATTTGACGATGCACCGGTGACGAACTCGGGGGAGGTCCGCGTGGACCTCGGCCTCGAACTGTTGCGTCACTTCGTCCGTCGCGCCGTCCGGATGCCCGGTGGCGAGCCGCTGACCGGCTGGAAGCAGTGGCTCGGCCGCGGCGACGCCGCGGACGCCCCGCCCGCCCTGGAGGCCGCGCCCACGCCCCTGGACGCGCCGACGTGGCCGGAGGCGCTGCCCGAGGTGATGCGCGCCGCCGTGCACGCCGCCGAGCAGGCGCTGGGCCCGGAGAAGACGGACCGACTTCTGCTCGAGGCCTACGAGGCGTTGACCCGCGAACGCCGGGGCGAGGCGGGCCTCTCCGTCGCCGTGCATCTCCTGCCGGAGCGCTTGCTGCACGCGGGCGAGTCGGCGCTGCTGGCCCAGATCCGCGAGCTGGAGCAGGCCCGCGCCGCCGAGGCCGACGCCCGGGTGGTGCTCAAGGCGGTGCTCGACGCCGCCACCACCGGCATCCTGGTCACGGACGAACACGGCATCGTGGCCCACGCCAACGAGGAGGCCGGACATCTGTTCGGGTACGCCCCGGGCGACCTGGTCGGCGCCGAGGTCCTCACGCTCATCCCGCCGCGCCACCGCGACGCCCACCGCCTGGGCATGCTGCGCGCCGTCGCGACGGACCTGGGCTCCGGCATCCGCCCCGCGGCACGCCGCCTGGACGGCCTGCGCGCGGACGGCAGCGAGTTCCCCCTGGAGCTCACGCTGCGCACGCTGGTGCTGCCCAACGGGCGCCGGCTGTACACGGCCGGCCTGCGCGACCTGACGGAGACCCTCGCGCTCCAGGCCCGCATGGCGCTCACGGACCGTCTGGTGTCCGTGGGCACGCTGGCCGCCGGCGCCGCGCACGAGATCAACAATCCCCTCGCCTACGTCACGATGAACGCCGAGTACGTACGCGACGTCCTGCGCGACTCGACGAACGGCGAGCCGATGCCCCCCGTCGAGGAGCTCGTCGAGGCCCTGGATCAGTCCCTGGACGGCGCCCGGCGCATCCAGCGCATCGTGAAGGCGCTGCGCACGTTGGCCCGCTCCGCGCCCGCCCCCGAGGGCGGCCTCGAGGTCCACCGCCCGCTCGAGACGGCGCTCCGGCTGACGGACAACGAGCTGCGCCACCGCGCGCGGGTCGTCGAGCGGCTCGGCACGCCCGGCGCCGTCCGCGGGGACGAGGCCCGGCTGTGTCAGGTGTTCTCCAACCTGCTCCTGAACGCCGCGCAGGCGATCCCGGCCGGCGCCGCCGCGGAGCACCTGGTCGAGATCGAGACCGGCCCGGGCCCGGACGGCACGGGCGCCACCGTCACCATTCGGGACACGGGCCACGGCATCGCGCCGGAGAACGCCGAGCGGGTCTTCGACCCGTTCTTCACCACCCGGCCCCCCGGTCAGGGCCTCGGCCTCGGGCTGACCATCAGCCACGCCATCGTGACGCAGTTGGGCGGGCTGCTCACCCTGGCACCGCACCCCGAGCGGGGCACGATCGCGACGCTGCACCTGCGCGGGGCGGACCCGGCCTCCCGCAGCCTCACGCCGGCGCCCGACGCGCTGGACGTCGACCCCATCAACCTGCTGATCGTCGACGACGAGCCGCTGCTCATCACCGCGCTCACGCGCTCGCTGATCGAGCATCACATCGTCGCGGAGACCTCGGCCCGGCGCGCCCTCGCGCGGCTGGCCGCCGGCGAGTCCTTCGACGCCCTCCTGTGCGATGTGATGATGCCCGAGATGAGCGCGGCGACTTTCTGGGAGCAGCTGGGGATGGTCCGGCCCGAGTTGCAGCCGCGGGTGGTCTTCATGACCGGCGGGGCCTTCGGCGGCGAGTCGCGTCTTTTCCTGCAGCAGGTCGCCAACCCCTGCCTGGAGAAGCCCCTCGACCTCTCCACGCTGCGCCGCACGCTGCGCCGGGTCACACGCTGAGGCGGGCGCCGCGCGCGCCTACTGCGCCATGCCCAGGAGCTTCCACTGCGCCTCGTCCACGCCGAGCAGCAGCGTGCCCTCGAAGCGGGCGCCCTGCCCCAGATCGGCGTGCACGGCCACGCGGACCCGGCCCTGGGACGCGGGCCCCGGCAGGCTCGCGGGCGCGTCGGCCGTGAAGCGCGCCTCGCCGAAACGGAGGAGCACGGGCGCGTCCGGCAAGACCTCGCGCAGTTGCGCCGAGAGCGGCCGGTCCTTGGGCAGGCGTTCGAGCAGGTCCGGGTGCACGTGGCGTCGCAGCGTTTTGTCGTCGTTCGTCAGCACGCCGCCGGCCAGCGCGACGAGCAGGCGCTCGCACGCGGCGGCGTCCGGGGGGCCGGGGTCGAGGGGCGCCGGCGGCGCGGAGACTCGGCTCACGGTGTAGATGCCCAGCACGGCGAGACCGCCGACCAGGGCCGCCGCGACGAGCGCGCGTCCGTTCACCGGAACACGCGCGCCAGCAGTCGGCGCACCATGCTGGCGACGAGCACGAGCGCCGCGGCGAGGAGCGTCTGCGAGGCGCCCACGGGCAGCTCGTACCGGTAGGCCAGCACGTAGCCACCGAACCCGCTCGCGGCGCCGAACACCGCCGAGATGCCCAACGCGACGTTCACGTTCGGGGACATGCGCACGGCGGCCATGGCCGGCAGGACGCTGAACGCGAACACGGGCAGGGCCCCGAGCACCCGCGTGCACAGCGAGATGGCGATGGCCATCGTGGCCAGCAGCGTGAGGTCCAGCCCGAAGACCGGCAGGCCCCGCACCCGCGCGCCCTCCGGGTCGAAGGACGCCGCCAGGAAGCCGCGCCGCCACCAGAGATGCAGCGCGGCCAGCACGCCCGCCAGGGCCAGCACTTGATGGAAGTCCTCGTCCAGCACCGCCACGGCGCTGCCAAAGAGGATGGACTGGATGTCCTGGACCTCCTGCGCGATGCGGGTGCCGATGGCCAGCGTGCCCGCGGAGCCGAGCAGCCAGGCCATGCCGAGCAGGGCATCCCGGCGCACGCCGCGCGCGCCGCCGCCCATGAGCAGCAGCGTGGTCAGCAGCGTGGCACCGGCCGCGCCGAGCGTGGGCGAGGCCAACAGCCCGGTGAGCCCCCAGTGGATCTGCGCGAAGAACGCCAAGGCCACGCCGAGCCCGGCCGCCTGGGACAACGCCGCGGAGAGGAACACCATGCGCCGCAGCACGACGTACACGCCGAGCCAGCCGAGGAGCGCGCCGGCGACGGTGCCGGCCAGCGTCGAGGTCCGGAAGAGCTCCCAGTTGTCGAAGAAGCTCGACAGCGTGATGTCGGGGGCTGAGGCGGAGGCGCTCATGCGATGGCCATCCCGTGGAAGAGATCGCCATAATGCGCCACGAACGTCGGGTCGTGGGCGACGATCTCCGAAGGGCCGGAGAGGACCAGCTTGCAGTCGGCGTCCAGGTAGACGAGGTGCGTGGCCCGGCGGGCCAGCACGGCCAGGTGGTGGGCCACGACGATGACCCCCAGGTTCCGGCGTGTCATCAGCGTCGAGATCAGCTCGAAGGCCGTCGCCTCCGCCGCCGCGTCCATGGCGCTTGTGGGCTCGTCGAGCACCAGCAGCGCCGGGTCCATGGAGATGGCCCGGGCCAGGAGCACCCGCTGCTTCTGCCCCTCGCTGAGCGTGGCGAACTGCCGCCCGGCGAAGGCGGCCGCGCCCGTGTCCTCCAGCGCCCGCTGCAAGGCCGCGCGCGCCCGGAACGGCGCCAGGGGGTTGAGGAAGTCGTAGCCGGTGTCCTGCCCGCCACGCACCAGGTCGATGGAGCGCATCGGCACGCTCAGGTCCATCTCCAGGCGCTGGGGCACGTAACCGATGCGCGTGCCGCCGCGGTCGAGCCGCCCGCCCACCCGGGGCAGGAGCCCGAGCAGCGTGCGCAGCAGCGTGGTCTTGCCGCTCCCGTTGCGGCCGATCAGGGCCCACATCTGCCCCGCCTCGACGCGGAAGTCGATGGGCGGCAAGGCCGCCCGTCCGTTGTAGCCGATCTGGAGCGCTTCCGCGGCGAGCAGGGTCATCGGTCCGTCACTCGTGTGTGTGGTCGTGCGCGGCGCCCGCGTTCTCGACGACGATCTTCACGCCCGCCGCGTCGGAGGGCGCGAAGGTCAGGGTGTAGGTGCCCACGGCGAGATCGTACACGTCCCACTGGCGGACGACGTCGCAGGTCGCCGTGCTGGCCACCGTGGACTCGCGCGCCACGGGGGCGCCGGCCGTGTCGAAGACCGAGTAGGTCACGGCGGCGTCGAAGAAGAAGTGGAACTCCCCGTCGGCGTCGGCGGCGAAGGTCACGCTGCCGCCCTTCTGCCCGGCGGCGAGGTCCACGAAGGCGACGTCGTAGCGGTTGTGGTCGTCGTCGATGGCGGCGGCGTCGGCGCCGGCGGCGTCGGCGGCGGCGGTCACGGCGACGGCGGGCCCTTCGGCCTGGTGCTCGCAGCCCTCGCCATCGACGGTCTCGGCCTCGACGGCGGCGTCGGCGGCGGTGTCGGCGGTGTCGTCGGCGTCGTCGCCGCAGGCGGGCAGGACGAAGCCGAGCGCGGTCAGACCGAAGATCAGGGAGAGACGGGAGAGATCGTTCATCGGGAAACCTCGATCGCAAAAGCGGAGTCGGTGCGCACCGTCTCCGAGAGGGTTTGAGAGAGCTCGGCGGGCGGCGTCGACAAGGAGAAGTCGATGGCGTCCAGCACTTTGGGGGTCAGGACCAGCGTCGCGGCGAAGCCGAACTGCTGATCGGCGAAGTCGCCGCGCGTCACGCCGCCCTCGAGCGGCGCGGAGAACACGGCGTCCAGAGGCAGGTCCAGGTCGACCTCGACGACGGGCGAGGCCAGCCGCGAGGTCGGTCGAAGGTCGGTCACCGAGCCGCGCACCTGCAAGCGCGTCACGGTGAGCTGCGCGGCGGTGAGGGTGCCGCGTGGCAGGTCGCAGGGGCAGCCCGCGAGGGGCACGTCCACGGGGGTCCCGGTCAGCGCGACGCCGTCCTCGGTCCCGACGTCCACGGTGACCACGGGGGCCGCGCCGCCCGCACTTCCGCCGCCCGCCGCCGCCGCGGCGACCTCGGCGTAGCTGTAGAGCTTGCCGTCGGCGCCATGGCAGTGGCCGTTGTGGCACAGCGAGAAGCCTTCGGGCGGCGCCGCCGGGTCGAAACCGGCCGGTGCGTCGCCCTCACCCTCCGTCATGCCGATGGTCAACGTGCTGAAGGTCAGCTTCAGCGCGTCGAGCTTCACGGCGTAGTCGCGGGCGGTCTTCAGGGCGCCGTCGGGGCGCACGCGCGAGGCGGGCACCTCGAAGCTCGCCCGCAGGCCCACCTCGGCCTCACCCCAGGGGTTTCCGTCTTCGAAGGTGCAGCCGGCGAGGGCAAGTACGAGCGCCAGGAGCGCGTCAGCCGCTGATCGCCGCATAGAGCGCCTCCGCGATGTGGCGCACGTAGTCGGTGTAGGTCTCCTCGCCGGGGCGCGCGGCTCCGTGCACCACGACCATCTTGCTGCCGGCGAGTTGCACGAGCTTCTCCGACGTGCCGCGCGGGTAGAACTCCTCCTGCAACAGCGCCTTCACGCCCGCGCCGCGCATGCGGCCGAGCACGTCCGCCACGTGGGCCGGGCTCGGGGCGATGCCCGGCTTCGGCTCCACGGTGGCCGTCTCGGTGAGCGCCAGCCAGTTCAGCAGGTACGGCCACGACGCGTGGTAGGTCACGAGGACCCGCTTCTCGGCCGGGAGCGCCCCGAAGCGGGCCTGCTCGTCCGCCGCGAGCTTGCGGCAAGCCGCGGCGACACTCTGGGCGCGCATCACGTAGGCCGCCGCGTTGGCGGGGTCGATCTCGGCGAGTTTGGTGCCGAGCCCGATGGCCACCTCGGCGCCGGCGCGCGGGTCGTACAGGAAGTGCGGGTTGCCGCCGGGGTGGATGTCCCCCTGCGCCCGGTCGACCTTGCCCTGGGGCACGTCCGCCAGGTGCGAGAGCGCCGTCGAGGCCTCCCAGTAGCCCCGCCCGCCGACGCCGATCTCCGGGTTGCGGGCCGACGCCCGCAGATTCGGCAGCCAGCCGATCTCGAGCTCCAGGCCCGTGGCGACCAGAAGCTGCGCCTGATTCAGGACGAGCACCAGGTTGGGGCGCGCGTCGACGTAGTGAGGGTCCTCGCTGGGCGCGGAGAGCGTCGTGACCTCGACGAGCTCACCGCCGATCTCCGCCGTCAGCGCGCCGAGCGTGCCCGTGGTGGCCGCGACCTTGATCTTGGCGGCCTGCGCTGCGGAGAGGCCGAGCCCGGAGCCGCCGAAGAACGCCGCGAACATGAAGAGCAACACGAGAAAGTTCGCCATGATCGGGCTCCTAGAAAGCGTGGGCGCCGTGGGTGCCGGCGACGAGCTCCAGGCTCAGGAGCGCGCCCCAGATGGGGTCGCGGCCGTCGCCGGGTTCGCCGAGGCTCCCCTGCAGGCGCAGGCGGGAGAAGTGCGAGGGATGAAAGGTCACGGCCGCCGAATACTTGTCCTGCGGCGAGTCGACCTCGGGATCCAGGGGGTCGCCGGCCACGCCGGTGACACGTTCGGCGCGGAGCGCGGTCTCCCACTCCGGGTTCCACTGCACGGCCACCTGCGTGTACCCACCCTCGTCCGTCAGCACGTCGTGGGGCACCTGGCGGCGGCGGTGCATCACCTCCGTCTGCCAGGAGATGGCCATGCGGTCCTGGGAGTCCACGGGGCGCCAGCGCAGGTAGAGGTCCGTGCCGTAGATCTCCGAACGATTGCCGTTGCCGGAGGCGTTGGGGCCGAACTGCGCCGAGAGGCCCCACATGAGCGAGAGGGCGTCCGTGAAGGGGAAGAACTGCTTCAGGGCCGTCGTGTAGAGGAAGTCGCCCAGGCCGTCGACGCCCTGGTCGTCGGACCCGTAGAAGCTGCGGGCGCAGCACTCGCCCACGGCCTCGGTGCCCGAGCCGACCAGCTCGACGTACCAGGGCAGCGGCGTGAGCCAGGAGAGCTCGACGCCCAGGCCGCGGTTGCCCTCGCTGCCGAAGAACTTGCCGTTCACCAGGGGCTGGTCGGCGAAGGTCCAGGCGTGGGGGTGCGTGTTGTTCAGGCGCCCGAAGCGGGTCAGGAACTGCCCGGCACGCACCTGCAGGTTGGCCGGGAGCGCCAGGCTCGTGGCGTAGGCCTCCTCGACCTCGACCCCGAACTGCGCGAAGACGATGTTCGCGTCGAAGCGCAGGAAAGGATCGACGTTGCTGCCGATGGACATCTCGAGCTGCTGCAGCGTGAAGCCGGTGTGATTCGGGTCGTGGCCGCCGACCTGGAGGGGCGCCTCGTCGCTGAACCAGGCGCCGGCGACGTCCAGGATGAGCGCAATGTCCGGGAGCGCGCTGGCCGCGCCGCCG